>BEHY01000051.1 GCA_002898735.1 Candidatus Thermoflexus japonica | reverse complement strand
CCGGACCCGGCAAGAAGATTCCCGAAGAGCCTGCCGGGCCTATTTGCCCTCACCGGGATGCTTCATCCCCTGAAGCCATCCTCGTCGGATCGCTTCCCGCACCGCGGCCGCCCGGCTGTTCACCCCCAGCCGCTGGAAGATCTGGCCCAGATGATACTCCACGGTCCGCGTCGCGATCCCCAGGCGCTGCGCGATGGCCCGGTTGGTCAGCCCATCGGCCACCAGGGCCAGGATCTCCCGCTCCCGCTCCGTCAGCCCTTCGACGCCCTGCAGGGCAAGCGCCCGGGCTCTGGTCAGGATCTGTGGGCTGAACGCCCCTAAGCCCCGGGCCACGCTCTGCACGGCCGCGGCGATGGCTTCCACCCCCTCCTGCTTGAGCAGATAGCCCTCCACTCCAATCGCCAGGGCCTCCCGGATCAGCGCCTCGTCCTCGTAAGCGCTCAGCAGGAGGACGCGGATGGGCCATCCCTGCCGCCGGATCTCCCGGGCGAGGGCGAGCCCATCCAGCCGGGGGAGCCGGATGTCCAGAACCGCCACATCGGGCTGCAAACGCTCCAGCAGCGCGAGGGCTTCCCGGCCATCCCCCGCCTCGCCCACGACTTCGAAGCCCGGAAGCGCGCTCAAAAGAACCCGCAGGCCCAGCCGCAACGGCGGATGATCGTCTGCCAGAAGCACCCGAATGGGCATCCGTGCCGCCTCCCGGTCACAGGCCTGGAACCGGATTTTCCGGAAAGCCCATCTGGAGACGCGCCGATCCGAGGTCCGGCAAGGCAGGAGACGGTCCGGACGATGAGGATCACGGCGCGCCCCTTAACAGGGCTTCGAACTCCTCCGCGGCGTCCCGCAGGCGGCCTTTCCCCTGCCACAGGCTGAAATCCTCCCACTGGGGATCCCAGTCCAGAAACCAGCAGAAGGCCTCCACCTGGGGCTCCCCCGCGACCACGGACCATGCCGCCGTCAACCATCCCCGCGGGTAGTTGTGCGCCGGGGGAACGCCTTCATCCGGTGTGTAGGTGTTGGACGATGTGATGTAAACAGGCCGCCCGCGGGTCGAGGGATACGCGTTGAGGATCTCCAGCCAGTCGTAGAGCACCTGGAACCCGATCCGCGCGCCCTCCGGACCTCGAAGATCGAGCCGCGGCTCCTCCGCTTCCGCATACCCGGCCGTCCGCGCCGCCTCCGGCCGCCCCGGCACATGCAGGGCGAATCCGTCCGGCCCCGGGTTCCACATCCCGATCGCCGCCTTCGCCCGCGCGGCTTCATCGATGAAGGCCACCAGGGCGTTGAAATAGTTCAGCCATGGCACATCTATCCGATGCCGCCGCTCGCCGTCCTGATCCCGCACCCAGGGCCGCACAGGCCCTACCAGCACGCGCGCCCGGGGATTGGCCACGCGGATCACCGCGACCGCGTTGTCGGTGCGCCCGGGGGATTCCCCATAACCGTTAAAGACCCGCGCATACCAGGCCGGGGTGATCGGCTGATCCGGCGCCAGTCGATTGCTGGCGGCCTCGTTCGGGCCGCTCCCCAGAAAATACGCGTAAACCCCCTGCAGTCGATCATCCCGGGCCATCCGCTCCAGGACATGCAGATAGCGCATCAGCGCGTCCCGATCGCCGGCAGGCGGAAGGGTCTGCCCGCGATCGTAATCCACCCGCACCAGAACCCGCAGGCCCCGCGCTTCATCACGGGCCACCCGGGCCGCCAGGGCGTCTATCCCCCAATCCGGATCCTCCGTCCGCTGCGTGTAGGTCAATTCCACCGCCCATCCGGACCGGCCTTTCCAATCCCGCCCGGGGTGGGGGAAGACCAGCCCCAGTTTGGTGGGCAGCCGTGGGGCCGGGGTGGGCTCCGGCTCCCCCAGGGCCAGGCGGCCCCGGAGCTGACAGCCCAGATGGCAATCCCGATAGAAGGCCACGCGCGCCGGCCCCTCCGGCATCTGGAACCGCCAGACCCAGCGCCAGGTCCCGGCCTCGGGCTGATCCTCGATCCGTTCCAGAACGGCCGGCACCCCATTTACGGTCAGCCGAATATAGGCCCACGGAACCCGATCACGCACCTCCAGGGTTACCACGTCCCCGGGCTGCGGCGCGGGGGGATCCACCCGAAACCGAGGCCAGGGACCTTCCACATCGGGGCCGATTCGGAGGGAGACCTCCCCGGAGGGCGCGGCGAGCCAAATTAGCAATCCCAGGAAGCCCGCCAGGGCCCACCCTCGATATCGGCGAAGCCATACCCTCCATTCCCGCCTCATTCGCTCCCCACCCATGCCGGCAACGTGAACCGGACCTGCGTCCCGGTCTCCCCCTCGGTGCGGCTCTCGATCTCCAGCCGGGCCTGATGCTGGCGGAGGATCTCCGCCACAATCGTCAGGCCCAGGCCGGAACCGCCGGATTCCCCGGCCTCCCCGCGATAGAACGGTTCGATCACATGGGGAAGATGCGCTTCCGGGATCCCCGGGCCCGTATCGGCAACGACACAACGGATGCCTTCGGGAACCCGGCGTAGCGTGACGGTAATCCGATCGCCGGCCCGGCTGTAACGGATGGCGTTATCCAGCAGGTTGAGGAAAACCTGTTTCAGACGGTCCGCGTCCCCCAGGGCCATGGGCAATTCCGCCTCGATCTCCAGGCTGAGGGCCTGACCGCGAGCCTGGGCTTCCGGAAGCTTCTCCGCGATCGCAGCCCGAACGACCGCCGTTAGATCGAGCGGACGAAGGGCCAGGGGCTCGCTCGCCAGACGCCCCAGATCCAGCACGTCATGGGCCATGCGGAGCATGCGCCGGGTTTCCTCTTCCAGAATCTGAAGGGATTGCGTTCGAATTTCCGGAGCGATCGCGGGGAGCCTGATCACCTCCAGGTGGGTCAGCATGGTGACCAGGGGCGTGCGGAGCTCATGGGCCAGGCCGGACAGCAGGCGGCGCAGCGCCTGGAGGCCCCGGTGGCTTTCCCCCGCGTCCGCGATGAAGAGCCACGCCTCCTCCTTCCCCGGGACCATCCACCAGCGCACGGCCTCGCCTTTCCCCGAAGCCACCAGGCGGGCCCGGCCGATTCCGTCTGCTCACGCGGCCCGGGTGTCTTCCTCCAGCAGCAGTCGCCATCCCGTATCCGGCAGACGGCCGGAGGCGCTCGGGAGCCTGAGCAGCTGGCGGGCTGCCGGGTTGGCCTCGGCGTAACGGCCATCCGGGAACAGCCGCAGGAAGCCGAGAGGAGCACGCTCCATGTCGGGGCGGATGCGCCGGGCCTCCCAGCGGGCGGACCACCGGCCCAGCCACAGGATCAGGAAGGTATAAATCACCAGGCCCAGCAGTGCCAGCCGCAACTCCACGGTCCCCATCGATCGCTTCCCTCACCGCCCGTAGCGCCCCATGAGACGCCCCACGGCGAGGACATGGCCGGACAGCGCCGCTTCCACCTCCGCCGCGCGCGCTCCGGGCGGAAGGTCCAGCGAGACGTCCAGGGCGTAGAGCGCGAACCGGTAGCGGTGGGCCGGGCCCGGCGGGGGGCACGGTCCGCTATATCCGATGCGCCCGAAGTCATTCCGCCCCTGCCGCCCGATGTCTTCCACCTCCGATGCCTGCGGGATCCCCTCCGGCAGCTCCGTCCGGTCAGGTGGAATCGCATACAGCACCCAGTGAATGAACCGTCCGCCGGGCGCGTCGGGATCATCCGCGATCAGAGCCAGACTTCGGGTGCCGGGCGGGGGCGGATCCCAGCGCAGCGGCGGGGAGCGATCGGCCCCATCACAGGTGTGGTCGCGGGGGATCCGCTCGCCTTCGGCGAAGGCAGGGCTCCGAAGGTGCAGATCCGGAAGCCCGCTTTCGGAGGCCGGGGACGACGCAGGAGGCGAAGTCCGAACGGGGATCGGCGTTTCGGCCCGAGGCCCTGGAGGGGCCACGCCGCATCCGAGACCGAGCACCAGGATCAACCCGACCCAGCGGGCACCCATCCGGCCGCTCATTTTTTACCTCCCGGAATCCGGAACCCTTGCGATGATGGCCCGCGTTCCGTTTCGGGCACCGGGCATGTTTTTGCTCTGCTTCCCATCGGGGCTTTCAGGAGGTGGGGCAATCCGCGAAGCGGGCGGCCTCACCGCGCCCCCACCGCCCGAACGCGATCGACCCCTCTCTATGCCACTTCGCGGCGTGGGGGAGGGCGAGCTTCGAACTCCAGCGAAGACCGCCGGGATCGTAGCCGGGCAACCTGCTTTCATCATAGCACAGGACGTCGAGGTCGAGCCAGGCCCCGAAGGCGCCCGGCTCGCCCCCACGGGAACGCTTCATAAAAAGCCCTTGCGGAAATCCACAGGGGCTTCCCTGTGGAAAAGCACGATGCGGAAAACGTCTGTAATCCGTTAAGATGGGGATGGCGCAGGCCGTTAGAAACAACCTGCGCCGCCCGGAAACCTTCCTCCGGGTGGACACCGGCGGATCGATGGGGAACGGGCCTGCAGCGAGCGGTGCCTTCATGGATCCCGGGAGATGGTGACGCTTCATGCGTCCAATCTCTGAACGCCTCTCACGCGTCCCCAGCCTTCTGGTTCTGCTCGCCCACGGGCTGGCCGTCCTGAGCCTGCTGGCCTTCCGGCTGCGGGCGGATGGATGGGTGCTGCATCCCATCGCGGTGTTCTTCTATCTGACCGTTCTTCTGAGTGCTTCGATCCCCTGGCTCATCGGCCCCCAGGGGATCGAACGACCGTTCCGCCTGATCCTTCCGCCGCTTCTGACGCTGGCGCTCTTAGAGGCCTGGAGTGCCACCGCCTGGCTGGGCGGAGCGCGCTACGCCCCCTATGATCCCGGAGAACAGGGGGAGCTTGCGCTCCTGCTCCACAGGGTGACCGCCGCGCTGATCGCAACCCTGGCTGCCCTTTATCGCTGGCCGGAGCTGCTTCGCGCAGGCGCGCTGGCTCAGGGCCTGCTCGTTTTGCTGAACCCCGAGAGCTGGGCGGCCATCGTCCGTTTCGGATTGCCTGGATGGCCAGCCGCTCCCGGAGTGCTCCTCCTGCCGATGTTCTACGGGCTCGGCGCGGTCGCCATCGGCTTTTCCTTCACCCGTCGAATGGCCCCTGGAATTGGCCTTGGCCTCGCGGCAGGTCTGGTCATGCTGGGATGGAGCATCCATCGGGGAGCCCTGAACGGAGCCACGGATCCGGAGCGGTTATGGGCCGGCGGATTGGTGCTCCTCGGATGGACCCTGATGGTCTCGCTGCCCTTTCTCGCATGGGGCGCAAAAGCGCCGTCCGGCCAGGCCGGGCGGGCGCGCTTCCCATGGGAAAGCCTCGCGCTGTTCCTCTGGTTTCCGACCGGGATCGCCGCGGATCTCCTGACTCCCGGCCGTGGCCTTCCAGCCGCTGGATCTCTGCAGCCCTGGGTGGATCCCGATCAGGTGGTGCCAGATGCGTGGTTGCCGACCCTCTTCTGGGCCAGCGGGATACTTGCCGGGATCCACCGGTGGGCTCCGCTGCTGCTCCTCCCGGCAATCATCGACGGATTTCGATGGATTCGCGCAGCCCGGACAACGGGGCTCTTCCGCCCCTCGCCGATCCGCGCGGCCCTCCTGGGCGGTTTTGCCCTCTTATGGATGGCATCCCCCCCTGGCTGGATGGCGGCACCATGGATCCAGACCCCTCCGGGGGGATTCGGGCTCCTGGGGCCGATGATGGACATGCTCCTGCTATTCCAGCTCGCGCTGGTCGGAATCGCCGGGTGGATCCTGATCGCGCGAGGGCTGGAACGTGAGGCGTGGGGCGGATGGCGCTGGCTCGGGCGCAGCGCCCTGTTCCTTTTCGGGGCCCTGTGGCTGATCCCGGCTGCGGAGATGATGCAGATCTGGCTCCGGTCGCTGATCTTCCCGGGCTCTCCCCCGCCCCTCGCCGCAGCGCTTTCCATGGGGATCGGCAGTCTGCTTTATGGCGCCGCGGTGGGGGCAGGCCTGGCTGCGCTGATTCAATCCGGAAAAGAATGGGTGGCGTATGAAATCAGCCGCGGGATAACCGCCTCCCGCGCCTTCCTTCGCGCGGTGGTCACGCCGGCCCTCCCCTTCCTGTTCCTAACGGTCCTCGGATGGTGGGTCACCCGTCCAACGATCATCCGGACCATTCCCCCCGCCGGGGCCCGCGCTGTATCTCCAGACACGATCATCCGGGTGGAGATGGGACCGTCACGGGTCCGACAATGGTTTCCCTCCCTGGGGTGGGGAGGAGGGATTGAGGTTCGATATGCCGACACGGGAGAACCGATCCCGGGGAACTGGGGAGGCTGGGAGGAGGGCTTCTATTTCGATCCGGAGGTTCCCTTGCGACCCGGTGCCACCATCGAGGTGACCGTCTTTCGCTGGGGCGAGCAGCCCTATCGGTTTCAGTTCACCGTCGGGGAGTTCGAACCTCGACCCCCCACGCCGCTGCCCTGGCCCACCGGCCTCCCTTCCCCCATCCCCACCCCCACCGCGATGCCCCCGGGTCGGGGCGATGGGTAGGGCTTCGTTTCGAGAGGCTTCGCCTGACAGGAAATGCGAATTGCCCCCCCACTCTGGTCTGGCCCTGTTGTCCATGGCCTTTCGGTCCCACGCCTCCAACGGCCTCCGCCCGCCTTTTCGGTGATCCGCTCTCTCCCCTCACGGCCCTTCAGAACGCCGAAAGCAGGGCGCGCACCCGATCCGCAGGGATCCCCGAGACGCGGACGATCTTACGGCGCGAGGCATGGCCCGTGATGATCTCCACCGCCTCCACAGGGACGCCCAGCCGTTCCGCCAGGAAAGCGCGCAGCGCCTGGTTGGCTTTCCCTTCCACGGGTGGAGCCTTCAGGCGGATCCGCAGCGCATCGCCATGGAGGCCGACCACGGCATCCCGTCGGCTTCCCGGCACGACATGTACGCTGAACACGCATCCCGCTTGCGTCTCCTGCACCCGCAGCCCGTTCATAGAGCCTCCTCCCCTGCCGATGGGCAGACCGCGCACCGTGGATTCGGACCGGCGAAGCTGGCCGCCATCCACCGGGAGGGGGATACCGTTCATTTCAGGGGCCCGTTCGGGAGCCTTCGACCCCCAGCCCGGTCCCTGAACCCGGGGAGAAGGTCAACCGCGTAACGCCGGTATGGATCCCATTCCGCGAATCGCCTCGAGTTTTAAGCGGATCCCAGCGCCCGCCGGATCTCCGCCGCGACCTCCGGGAGCGGGCGCTCCCGACGCACCACCGGCGGCCGGGCCAATCGGAGCCCATCCCCCACCCATCGGGGGATCACGTGAACATGAAGGTGGAAGATCTCCTGACCCCCCGCCCGCCCGTTGCTCTGCACCAGATTCAGGCCGTCCGGGGCCAGCGCCTGGCGGATCGCCCGGGCCACCCGGACCGCCGTGCGCATCACGGCCGCGGCGTCCTCCTCATCGATGTCGAAAACGGTCTCCGCATGGCGCTTGGGGATGACCAGGGTGTGCCCCGGGTTCGCCGGGTTGATGTCCAGAAAGGCCATGGTCCGCTCGTCCTCGTAGACGATCTCCGCCGGCTGCCGGCGCGCCACGATGGCACAGAAGATGCAGGCATCCATCCACGCCCCTCCCGAGAGGAGTTCTTTCCTCAACCATTTTTACTCTTCCCCCTGGGCCACGCCAAGCATGCTCAGGAGCTCCCTTCGAGCTCTGTGCCGTTCCTCAGGGCTTCACCACCGGGCAGGCGCATGGAAAAGCCTTAGGAGCCCTCCTCCGTGACCACACCCCACCCCGATCCATCGCCGATTTCCCTCACCCGGCCAGCTGGATGTAAAAAAGCTGAAGGACGCGATCCATCCGCTTCCCTGTAATGCGGTCATGCTGGATCTCTCCCGTCAGGAGATCTATCGAGCCCGCTATCGAGCGCGACGGCCGGGCTGGCGGCCCGCCGGGGAGGCCTTCAACGCCCTGCTGGAGCCGCTCCTCACCCCGGCCACCCGCGCCCTGGATGCGGGATGCGGCCGGTTCGGGATCCTGGGTCGCTTTCAGGATCGGGTAGGGCTGGCGATCGGGGTGGATCAGGATTTCCCCTCTCTGAGGGAGAACCTGATCCTGTCGCTTCGCGTTCAGGCCCGACTGGAAGCGCTGCCGTTCCCGATGCACACGTTCGATCTGATCCTCTGCACATGGGTGATCGAACATCTCCCGGAACCGGAGCGGGCTTTTCAGGAAATCGCTCGCACCCTGAGGCCTGGAGGTCATTTTCTCCTGTTGACCCCGAATGTGCGCCATCCCCTGATGATCCTCGGGCGCTGGATCCCCCGGGGGTGGCGGCCTGCCCTGGTGGAGCGCCTCTACGGGCGCGCCCCCCGGGATACCTTCCCGGTCTTTTATCGAGCGAACACCCCGGGGAAGCTGCGCCGCCTCCTCCACGAAGCCGGCCTGCGGGAGATCGCCTGGTTCGAGATCGAAGATCCCACCTACCTGGCCTTCCACCCGTTGCTGTTCGCTCTGGCCGCGCTCTACGAACGCCTCACGGCCTGGCCCCCGCTTCGCGGATGGCGGATCCATCTGGTGGGCCTGTTCCGGAAAGCATGAGCCCGCCATCGCGCATGGCCGAAAGATGGGGCATCCACGGGCGCCCTCGCCGGGGAAATTGCCCATCCATGGGAACGCTCCTAAAATCTTCTCTCTGTATGGGCTCTGCCTCGAAACGATACAGGCTCTTTATTTCATCGGACTGGAGGATCTGCCATGCAGGGGGTCAAGTGGTGGCAGAAGGCGGTGTTCTATCAGATCTACCCGCGCAGCTTTGCGGATGCCAGCGGGGACGGCATCGGAGATCTCGAGGGGATCCGCCGCCATCTGGATTACCTCCAGGATCTGGGGATCGAGGCCATCTGGCTCTGCCCTCATTATCCGTCGCCGCTGGTGGATTGGGGCTACGATGTGGCGGATTACACCGATGTAGCCCCAGAATACGGCACCATGGCCGACTTCCAGCGCCTTCTGGATGAAGCGCACCGCCGCAACATCCGGGTGATCCTGGACCTGGTCCTCAACCACACCTCGGACCAGCATCCATGGTTTCAGGAATCCCGATCCGGCCGGGATAGCCCGAAACGGGACTGGTATATCTGGCGCGATGGAAAGAACGGCGGGCCGCCCAACAACTGGTATTCGGTCTTCGGGGGCTCCGCCTGGGAATACGATCCGCGGACCGGCCAGTATTACTATCACTTCTTTTTTAAGGAGCAGCCGGACCTGAACTGGCGGAACCCGGAGGTGAAGCGCGCCATGTTCGACGTGGTGCGCTTCTGGCTGGAGCGGGGGGTGGATGGCTTCCGCCTGGATGCGGTGGGGACGATCTTCGAGGATCCCGCGCTCCCGGATCAGACCGCGCCCATGAGCTATCCGGAGTGGCGGAAGGCATGGAACGCCGCTTCGGAGGAGGCGGAGCGCGAGCGCCTGTGGCGCATCCGACAGGAGATGTTCCGCTACCAGGAAGACCTGCCTGAGGTCCACGACCTGATGCGAGAGCTCCGCGCCCTGGTGGACACCTACGGGGACATCGTGCTGGTCGGGGAGACGGAGGATCTGGCCTATTACGGGAACGGACAGGATGAGCTGCACCTGGTGTTCAACTTCCCGTTGATGAAATCGCCCCGCCTCACCCCATCGATCGTGCGGGCGAACCAGCAGGAGCGGCTCAGCGGCATGCCCCCGGGGGCCTGGCCGTGCAACACCATGGGCAATCACGATTTCTCCCGCGTCCTCAGCCGATACGGGGATGGCCGGCACGACCTCGAAATCGCCCGCATCGCCGCGGCCCTGATGCTCACCCTGCAGGGGACACCGTTCCTCTATTACGGGGAGGAGATCGGCATGCGGGACCTGATCCTGACGGATCTCGCCCAATTCAAAGATCCGCTGGGGCGCTGGTGGTATCAGGTGGAGCGGGAGCTGTTCGGGACGAGCCACGAAGAAGCAGTGATCCGCGGGGCCCGATTCGGGCGGGACAAATGCCGCACGCCGATGCAATGGTCGCGAGCGCCGAACGCCGGCTTCTGCCCGCCGGAGGTCCAGCCGTGGCTCCCGGTGCACCCGAATTATCTGGAAGGGGTGAACGTCGCGGATCAGCTGGAGGATCCGGATTCCCTGTTTTCGTTTTATCGGCGTCTGATCCATCTGCGCCAGCGAACCCCCGCGCTGGTGGCAGGGGATTATCAGCCCCTGGCGGAGGACTCTGAGGAAGCCCTGATCTTTTTACGCCGTCTTCCCCAGAACGGCCAGGCCTGTCTGGTGGCGATGAACATGGGCGAGCGTCCGGCCCGGGTCCTCACCGGCCTGGCGGCGTGGGGGCGCTGTCTGTTCTCCACGCACCGCGCCGAACGAAGCGAGGAGAACCTGCAGGAGCTGCGCCTCGCGCCGTTCGAGATCACCATCGTGGAGCTTACGGGGGGCGCGGAGGGGGAGGCCTCGTAGAGCACCGTCTCCAGCTTTTCTTCTGAGAGGCTTCAGGGGGGTGGGGGTTCCTGCAAGCGACCTGCCCACCCCCCGCGTTCTCAAGGACTACGTCTCATACAGAAGATCCAGATACCGATACAGCAGATCTCGCACCACCCCTCGGAAAGGCAGGGTGGCGGCCATTCCATAGACCGGGGCCAGCTCCCCACGCTCCTCCGGATGCTCCCGCACCCAGGCCACGCTCTCCCGGAGATCCTGGAGGAACCGCTCAGCCACACCCGGCTGGGTGTGCCGCAGGGTGACCGCCAGATGCACGGCCGGCGGGTGCTGGAGCGCGTTCAGGCTCCAGCCCCGCCGCCCCATCTGCTCCAGCACCCGATAAATATCGATCGTCTTCGATGTGAAGGCGATCACCCACAGGGGATCCCCCAGGATCTCCAACTCCGGGATCTGACGGATGCCGTCCCGGATCCGGGCGGCGGCCTCCAGGATCGCCCGGGTCGCTTCGAGATATCCCTGCTCGCCCATCGTGACCATCGCCGCCCAGGCCGCGGCGATCAGGCCCCCGGGGCGGCTCCCCAGAAGCGTGGGGGTCGCATAAAGACCCCCTGGCCAATCCGTGGCCGCAAAATACTGAAAACGGCGAAGCTGCCTCCCTCGATACAGGATCACCGAGATCCCCTTCGGCGCATATCCATACTTGTGGGGATCCACCGAAATCGAGGTCACCCCGCGCACCCGGAAATCAAAGGGCGGCACCGGATATCCCAGCCGCTCCGCCCACGGAAGGACAAACCCGCCCAGACATGCATCCACATGACATCCGATGCCATGGGCCTGGGCCAGCCGGGCGATCTCCGGGACCGGATCGATGATGCCATGGGGGAAGGAGGGGGCCGATGCCACCAGCACGATGGTGCGCCGGGTGACGGCACGCGCCATCGCCTGGACATCCGCCCGATAGCCCTCATCCACAGGGACATAAACCAGGCGGAGGCCGAAGAGGTGAGCCGCCTTCTCAAAGGCCGCATGGGCGGTAACGGGCAGGACTATCTCCGGCCGGTCGATCCCCCGGATCTCTCGTGCCCAATCCCGATAAGCCTTCATCGCCAACAGGATGCTTTCCGTTCCGCACGAGGTCACGGTGCCTACAATCTCCTCATCGGCCTGATCCGCCCCCAGCATCCGCGCCGTCATCGCCACAATCTCCGCCTCGAATCGGGCGACGCTGGGCCAGAGATCCGGATGGAGGGGATTCGCCTGAGAGAAAAGCGCGTAAACCCGGTTCAGGAACGCGATATGCGCATCCCCCCCGTGATACACCGCGCCGGAAGCATATCCCTTCCGCCATCGGGCCTCCTCCCGGGCCGCCAGCGTCCGGAGCAGTTGAAACACCCGATCTGGGGATTCCCCCTCCGGTGGAAGCCGGGAGAAGGTCGGGAGATCCTGATAAGGCTTCAGGATCAGCTTCAGCTCCTGCAACACCGCCGCATACTCGGCCTCCAGGCGGCGCCCCATACCCGGCACTGCCCGCAATGGCCGTTCGAGCCGGGAGAGAAGACCATGGATCCATCGCCTCACGGTTTTCCCAAAGGCAAGAGCCATCCGCCATAGCCAGAAAGCCCAACCTTTTTGTTCCATCCTCATCGCCCCCCATCGTTTACACCATCCCGCGGGCCAGGATCCGCTGAAGCCTGCGGTAGATCCCACGGGTCGCTCGATAAAAGGCCAGGAACTCCTGAAACATCGCATCATACAGGGCGCGATAGGTCGGATCCGGCTGGAAGGTAGCCGCAATGGGCACCCGCTCCGGAATCGCCTCCCAGGTCAACCCACCCAGGGCAACCCCGGCCAGCAGGGCCACACCCCGCAGGGCTGCCAGCTGGGGCTCCTGGACCTGAAGGATCGTCCGGTTCAGCACATCCGCCATGATCTGCCCCCAGATGGCCGATCGGGCCCCTCCCCCGATGAACCGGATCGCATCCACCCGATGCTCCAGGAAGGCCTCCACCGCTCCGAGCAACCAGCGGGTGTTGTAAGCGACCCCCTCAAACACCGCGCGGATGAAATGCGCCCGTTGAATCCCCAGCGAGAGATTAAAAAATCCGCCTCGCAGGAAGCGATCCTCTACCGGCGTGCGCTCTCCATACAGCCAGGGGGTGAAAATGAGGCCGTTGCTTCCCGGCGGTGCCCGCGCGGCGATCTGATCCAGGACGGGCTCGGGAAGCTCGAGGGAGGCCTCCGGATCTTCGAGGATGGCACGGAGCACCTGAAGGCACGCGCCCGCCGTCTCCTGCTCGTTCGCGATGAAATAACGCCCCGGGATCGCAGAGGGAAGCGTGGTCATATTGCGGATCAGATCGACCCGTCGGAAAGGAACGTGACAGGTCAGCCATGAGGAGGTCCCCAGATACAGATGGGGCTCCTCATCCCGGACCGCCCCGGATCCGATGGCGCTGGCCTGGACATCCGGGGTTCCCACAATGACCGGAATCCCGGGGGGAAGGCTCAGATCCCGCGCCGCCTCCGGCCGGAGGGAGCCCAGGATCTCCACCGCAGGGCGGAGATCAGGGAGTTTTTCCCGTTCCACCCCAACCTGTTGAAGCAGGCGGGGATGATAATCCACCCGACGGATGTTCCGGTTATCGGTCAACCAGAAGAGGGCGATCGAATCGTAAGAAGCAGCAGCGCATCCCGTGAGACGAAGGTTCAGGTAATCCTTAGCCTCCAGGAATTTCCAGGTCTCCCGATAGATCTCCGGATGATTACGGCGCAAATATAGAAGATGGGCGATGGAATCTTTTCCGGAATGGCCGGGAACTCCACCCGTCAGTCGAAGCCAGAGGAGCAGGCGATCCAGCCGATAACCGGCGATCGCGGGGAACCCTCCCCACAGGCGCTGGACCTCTTCAGCGCCCCGGGTGTCCATCCAGAGGATGGCGTTCGTGAGCGGAGCGCCGCCGGGATCGACAGGGACCAGCGTGGACCACATGCCAGTGCATCCGATGGCGGCGATCCGATCCCGCGCTCCCGGGATCGGATCCAGCAGGCGGTGGGTGGCCCGGAGGATCGCCGCCCACCATTCGGCCGGGTCCTGTTCCGCCCCCCCGCCGGGGAGAAGGATGAGTCGGGTTGGCTCCTTCTCCCAGCCGAGGATCTCCCCTTCCAGCGAAACCAGACCCACCTTCGGCCCGGTGGTTCCCAGATCGATGGCCAGAATCCAGGTCTTCTCCCGCATCTTTCCCTGCCTCCCCGCCTCTGCTCGTCCCCTTCCCATGGAGGCTTGGGGGCCAGGCAAGGTCGCCCCGGCGACCCACCCGGCCCCCAAATGTTCTTCACACCCTCTAAAACCACCGGGTGATCACCACCTTGCGCTCGGTGAAGAAATACAGCGTGTCCATCCCCTGGCCGTGGAGATCGCCGAAGAAGGAGTTCTTCTGGCCGGAGAAGGGATAGGGGGCGATGGGGGCGGCCACGCCGATGTTGATCCCCACATTGCCCGCCCGCACCCGCAGCTTGAACTCCCGGGCGGCTTTCCCATCGCGGGTGAACAGCGAGGCGGCGTTCCCGTAGGATGAACCGTTGATGATCGCCAGCGCCTCCTCCAGATCACGCGCCGGGATGATCCCCAGCACCGGGCCGAAGATCTCCTCGCAGGCGATGGTCATCTTCGGCTGCACGCCGTCGAAGATCGTCGGCCCGATGAAGTAACCCTTCGGATACCCGGGCACCCGGATCCCCCGGCCGTCCAGGACAAGGTCCGCTTCCTCCTGCAGGCCGATTTCGATGTAACGATGGATCCGCTCCAGGGCCCTGCGGGAAACCACCGGCCCCATCTGCACACCCTCGTCCAGCCCGTAACCCACCCGGATCCGGGAAGCCCCTTCCACCAGGGCCTCCGTCAGCGGCCGGTGGATCCCCCCCACGGCGATCACCAGGGAACCGGCCAGACAGCGCTGGCCCGCCGACCCAAAAGCGGAGGAGAGGATCGCCGGAACCGTCCGCTCCAGATCCGCGTCCGGCATGACCACCAGCGCGTTCTTCGCGCCGCCATGGCACTGGGCCCGCTTGCCGTGGGCGGTGGCCGTCGCGTAAACGTATTTCGCAACGGGCGTGGATCCCACAAACGACACGCCGGCGATCCCCGGGTGGGCCAGCAGGGCATCCACCACCTCCTTCCCGCCGTGGACCATGTTGATCACCCCCGGCGGGAAGCCGACCGCATGGATCAGCTCGAAGAGGCGGGTCTGGGTGATGGGGCAGACCTCAGAGGGCTTGACGATGTAGGTGTTTCCGGCCACCAGGGCATAGGGGAAGAACCAGGAGGGGATCATGGCGGGGAAATTGAAGGGCGCAATGCAGCAGAAGACGCCCACCGGCTCCAGGATGCACTCCTCATCGATCCCGTCCGCGATCTGGGGCGTGTGATAGCCCATCAACGGGGCGAACATCCCGGCGGCCGCCTCGATGTTCTCCAGGGTCCGCTGCATCTCCCCCCGGGCTTCCTCCAGGGTTTTCCCGTGCTCCTGGACGATGGTGCGGGCCAGGTCGTCGAAATGCCGTTCCACCAGATCCCGCAGGCGGAGGAGATAGCGGGCTCGAGCCTGGATCGGGAGACGGCGCCAAGTCTCGAAAGCAGCCTGAGCGGCAGCGACCGCGCGATCGACTTCTTCCGGGGTGGAAAGGGGGACACGGGCGATGACCTCATCCAGGGCAGGGTTGCGAACCTCGAGGAAAGTCTCCGTCGCCGAGGCCACCCACTCGCCACCGATGTAATTCCGCAGCACCTCAATCCCCATACGCCCCTCCTGCAGGAAGATGAAGATAGGGTATCCGCTGCCGGGCTCAAACCCCGGGGAACAGGGGGTCGGGGCGGAGACCAACTCCCCGGGCCGAAGGCCCAGGAGGAGCGACCCCCGCCAGCCCGCCCGGTCCCCAGAGGATCTCGCCTCACAGGCCCGTAAGCAGAGGATGGCCAGCCCATGAATGGGCCATCCCCTTTAGCTTGACATTGTT
>BEHY01000050.1 GCA_002898735.1 Candidatus Thermoflexus japonica | reverse complement strand
CCCGCCTTCGAATGGCTGCGGCAGAACCCGGAGCCCGGGGCGGTGATCGATGCTTTCGCCGACCACACGCCGGGGCTCCATCTCTCGCGGGTGGCTGTTATGGCCACGGAATATCACCGGCGTCCGACCATGGCAGGCTTTCCCCCCTTCCATCCCCGCTGGATCGAAGCGCTGCAACGAGGGCGCGGGTTGCTGTTCCGGCATCGACCGGACTGGCTGGGCCGGCACGGCTTCCGGTTCCTGGTGGTTCATCATCCCCCATCGGACTGGTGGAAGTGGGGCTGGCCTTTCCCGCTGGTGAAATGCTTCGATCCGCCGCCGGTCCCCTCGCCCTGGGATTATCCGATCTGCATCTTCCGCATCCCGGATCACGGGGAGCCGGAGATCACCAACCTCCTGCTGCTCAACGGATGGTCGGGGCCGGAGGCATGGGGGCTCTGGGCCGAGGGAACGGAAGCGGAGGCGCTGTATCTGGCGGAAGAAGGGGGAGGGCCGGCCACGCTGGAGCTGGAGGCGTTCCCGATGTGCCGGGCAGGGGAGGCCCAGCGGATCGAAGCGTTCTTCAACGGACGGCGGCTGGGGGAGGCGCGATTCCCCGATTGCGGCGAGCGGCGGATCCGCTGGGGGATCCCGGCGGAGGCGATCCGGCGGGGCGTCAACGAGGTGCGCTTTCGCTTCGCCTACGCGGCGCCCCCGCCCACCGGGGACCTGCGGGCGCTGGCGGTGGGCTTCCGCCGGATCTGGATCGTCCGGTAGCCCCTCGATCGGGTCGCGGGAAAGAAATCTGGAGGCCGGACGCCCCAGGCCCATCTGGGGAAAATCCAGCTTGAGCGGAAGGCCGCCCTCACCCGGCAGCCGGCAGGAGGGTCTTCTCGAGGGACCAGCCGCCCGCTTTCATCACCTCGGCGGGAATACGGTCCTGATCGGGGTAGAAGACGAGGCGGGCGCGCCCTTCCAGGGCATCCAGCACATCCCCCATGGCGTCCGCCAGGGCGATCGGGCGGCCCAGGGCGCGGGCGATGTCCAGGGGCGTGCGGTCATCGAGGGAGACCCCCGCGGGATGGTCGAACATCATGCGGGGCAGGATCACCAGATCGCCGATCGGCCGGGCGGCGAGCTGGGCGATGACGTCCTCCGCCATCAGCAGGCCCGCCACGGTGATCGTTTCCCCCAGGCGCGTGTTCACGATGGGAACCACGTCCAGGGCCGCCCCGGTGCGGGCGCTGAAATCCCGGGCGGTCCGGGCCAGAACCGGCGCAAAAAGGGTGCCGGTCGCCAGGGTCGCCCGACGTCCGGCAAGGCCCCCGATCTTCCGCCGACGCAGGATCCGCTTCACCCGGCGGTAGTCCTCCAGAAAATCCCGCACCATCCCCAGGCCGTTTTCCTGGAGCTGAAGCCCGTCGTAAGCCGCCTTCGAGGGGACCGGCCGCCCGGTGAGGAGATACCATTCGTCGGTGGCGTAGACGAATCGAACCCCCAGGCGGCGGCGGAAGATCCGCTGCCAGGCGTGAACCGCTCGCAGCACCTGACGGGCCTCCTCCACCGTGTTGGGACGCACGCCGTAACGCTGGAAACGGGTGACCCCCACAGGCACCACGCTGACGGAGCGCACATGGGGCCAGAGGGTCGCCAGATCGAACACGCTGCGCTCCAGATGTTCCCCATCGTTCAGGCCCGGGGTGACCACCACCTGGGTGTGCATCTCGATCCCGTGTTCCGCCAGCCAGCGCAGCTGGGCCATGATGTCGGGCGCGCGGGGGTTCCGCAACACCCGTCGACGAACCTCCGGATCTGTGGCGTGGACCGAGATGTAAAGGGGGGATAGTCGTTGCTCCACGATGCGCCGCCAGTCGCGGGCGGTGAGATTGGTCAGGGTGACGAAGTGCCCATACAGGAACGAGTAGCGGTAATCATCGTCCTTGATGTAAAGGGTGCGGCGCATGCCCTTCGGCGTCTGGAGCACGAAACAGAAGGTGCAGAGATTGTTGCACCGGCGGATATCGATGTCGAAAGTCGGATGCGCGAACGTCAACCCCAGGGGCTCCCCCTCCGCCCGGGGCCCGCTGAGGATATGCCGCGTCCCATCCCGCAGCACTTCGACGGTGACGAAGTCTTCCGCAGCGTAGAAGTGCACATCGATCACATCCTCCACGGATCGCCCGTTCACGCGCAGCAGAAGATCCCCCGCCCGGATCCCGACGCGAGCGCCCCAGCTGTCGGGGTCCACGTGAACGATCAGGCCGGCCGGCTCCTGCGCCCGCGGCCGGTCCGGGATGCAGAACTCCGGTGGGACGAACAGAACGGAAGACATCGGCCTGATCCGCCCGGGGGATTCACGTTTCTAAATCCGCATCACCGCTGAAGGCGCCAGATAGGCGAAATCGAACCGAACGGGATCCCCTGGCTCCCGGCCCGGGATCGGCATCAGCCGGGCGGTCAGGGGTTTCCCCAGACGAACGCTGAGGGCATGCAGGTCCTCCAGCACGCGGGCGAGCTTCTCCTCGGAAACCGAACCGGGGAGCGGGAGGGTATCCAGCCCGGTCCCGCACACCGCGGAATAGAGCAACAGATCGTTCAGCCGGAACCGTTGCTCCGCCGCCCGTTGGGCCAGGATCGCATCCTCGAGGACCGGTAGCATGATCCCACAGAAACCGGTTCGGGGGAAATCCGCCCCCTGCACCGCCGCGGCCAGCCCGGCCACCGCCGCGAGGGTTCCCGCCTCGCCGAAGGGCACCCCGCTGAGGATCTCGATGGCCGTCCCAATGCTGCGCTCCGGCTCCGGAAAGGGGGCCAGGGAGAAATCGATCCCCGCAAAGCGGGCGGAGAAGGCGGAAGCGACAGGGCGGAGGAGATGGGCCAGATGACGGCCGGTCGCCTCCACCCGGGCCTGCAACATCGCCCGGGCCGCCGCCGGATCCCGGGCGGCGCGGACGGCTTCCACGGCCAGATCCGCCGCCTCGGTCGCCAGGGCGATGGCCATCGGCCCGCCGTCATGATAAGCCGCCGGGAAGAACGGACACAGGGGAGGGACGCCCGCCAGCGCGGCGAACCGGAGGTTGGCGAACCCATCGGGGGCCACCGTGGCGTTCTCCCGAATGATCCGCGCCGCTGTCCAGAGGGTGTCGCGATCCGCCAGCTGGATGGCGGCGAAGGTCCGCTCCGTCTCCGCGAACAGGCGGGGGATCTCTGGGGCCAGCGATCCCAGGGGGCCCAGGCCCAGGTAATCGAACCCGGCCTCCCGCGCCATCGCCTCCCACTCCCGGGCTTGGCGAAGGAGATCCACCCCGCCCAGCGAGGCCTCCGGCGGCGGTAACGTCAGGCGCATCGTCTGAACTTCGTAACCCGCCCGGGCGAGCGCCTCGCGCGCGGCCTGGGCCATGGCCCCCGCTCGCGCCAGCTCCTGGGGATCCCACGAGATGAAAACGGTCACCGCACGGATGCGCATGGATCCTTCCGCTCCAGGGCAGTGGGCACGCCGCGCTTTATTTTGCCCTTCTTTTCCATCTCCCTCAAACTGGATTCTGGACCGGAGAAACGCCGCGCGGCATGGGGAGCTTCCCCCTCCCTGCGCCGCACGGCGGCGTAAAGGCTGGAGGCTTTCATGACCCGGGTCATTCCCGTAGATCCCCAGCATCCCGATCCGGAGGTCATCGCCCGGGCGGCGGAGATCCTGCGGCAGGGCGGGCTGGTGGCCTTCCCCACGGAGACCGTCTACGGGCTGGGGGCGAACGGCCTGGACCCGACCGCCCTCGCGCGCCTGTTTGAGGCGAAAGGACGGCCGGCCACGGACCCCGTGATCCTGCACATCGCCGACCTGGATGCGCTGCCCCAGCTAACGCGGGAGATCCCCCCTGCGGCATGGACGCTGGCCCGTCGCTTCTGGCCCGGACCGCTGACCATGGTCCTGCCGAAGCAGCCATCGGTGCCCGATCTCGCCACTGCGGGCCTGCCCACGGTGGCGATCCGGATGCCGGCCCATCCGGTCGCCCTGGCCCTGATCCGCGCCGCGGGCGTGCCCATCGCCGCGCCCAGCGCCAACCGGTTCGGCCATACCAGCCCGACCACCGCCCAGCACGTGCTGGAGGATCTGGGGGGGCGGATCGCCATGATCCTGGACGCCGGGCCCACCGCCATCGGGGTGGAATCCACGGTCGTCGATCTCACCCGCCCGGTTCCCACCATCCTGCGGCCGGGGGGGCTTCCCCGGGAGGCCCTGGAGGAGATCCTCGGGCCCGTGGCGGTGTTCGATCGCTCCGTGGCGGGCCCGGCGCCGGCC
Organism: Candidatus Thermoflexus japonica; assembly: GCA_002898735.1. GTDB lineage: Bacteria > Chloroflexota > Anaerolineae > Thermoflexales > Thermoflexaceae > Thermoflexus > Thermoflexus japonica. Next base: position 11,291 of record BEHY01000050.1, on the reverse strand, counting down.
CCCGGGATGCTGTCCAAACATTATGCGCCCCGGGCGGAGATGGTGGTTTTGATCGGGCCGGGGGACTGGATTCGCCTGCGCCTCCGGGAGCTGGCCAGCCGGTATCTCCAGGAGGGCCATCGGGTGGGGCTGATGATCGCGGAAGAGGATCGGCCAGCGGTGGCGGATCTGCCGGCGGAGATCGCGGTGCTGGGATCGGAGGGGGATCTGGAAGGGATCGCCCGGCGGCTGTATCCCGCCATGCGCGATCTGGACGCGCGGGGGCTGGATCTGATCCTCGCGCGGGATTTCGGAACCCGGGGGCTGGGCCTGGCCATCCGGGATCGGCTGGTCCGCGCCGCCGGGGGCCGGGTGATGCGAGCGGAGGATTCGCCGTAATGCCGGTCGCCGCTGGCTTCCCTTTTTTCCTCATGCTGGATGAAAGGGACATCGGAATGTGGCATATCGGCTGCTGCGGGTTCCCAAAATCGCGGTCCATCTACTTCCGGACCTTTCAGGTGGTGGAGGTCCAGCAGACCTTCTACGACCCACCGCAACCGAAAACCCTCCGGCGCTGGCGGGAGGAGGCGGGCCGCGATTTCATCTTCACGATGAAGGCGTGGCAGCTGATCACCCACCCGGCCAGCAGCCCGACCTATCGCCGGCTCCGACGCCTGCTGGCTCCTGAAGAGCGTCCGATGGCCGGCCTGTTCCAGGCGACCCCGGTGGTGGAGCGGGGATGGGCCGCCACCGTCGAAGCCGCCGCGGCGCTGGCGGCGGCGGTGGTGGTGCTCCAGTGTCCGGCCTCCTTCACGCCCACCCCGGAGCATCTCCGAAACCTTGAGGCCTTCCTGGAGCGCATCGGGACGGTCCCCTTCCGGGTGGCCTGGGAACCCCGGGGGGATTGGCCGGACCCGGTGATCCGGCGGATCTGCGAGCGTTACGGCCTGATCCACGCGGTGGACCCCTTCGCGCGCCCTCCCGTCACCGGCGAGATCGCTTATTTCCGCCTCCACGGGCGAACCGGATACGCCTATCGCTACACGGACGCGGATCTGGAGGAGCTCTGGCGCCGCTGTCAGGGGTTCCGGGAGGTTTTCGTGCTGTTCAACAACGTGTCCATGTGGGAGGATGCCCTGCGGTTCCGACGATGGGCGGAGGGGCTAAAATAATGAGGGGGCGAGTCATGCCCGGCTGTCCATGGGGTTCACCGGGTTGCAGGGAGGAGGGAAAACGGTTCGGGAGGTGGTCATGCTGAGCGAACGGGATCTGCGAGAGCTCGCCGCGCTGGAAAGCCCCCATGCCCCGATCCTCAGCCTTTACCTCGATGTGGACCCCCGTCGTCAGACCAAGGATCATTACCGGTTGAACCTGCGCCATCTGCTGGAGCGTGTGGAAGATCAGATCCCCCGGGCGGATCGAGAGGCCGTCCAGCGTTTCGTGGAGCTGGAATACACCGGATCGGGGCGGGGGCTGGTCATCTTCTCCTCCCAGAGCCTGGGGCTCTGGCGGGTGTTCTCGCTGGCCGTGCCCACGCCGAACCTGGCCTTCGTCGGCCGAAAGCCTTACGTGTTCCCACTGGCCAGGTTATGGGATGCCTACGGGCGCTTCCTGGTCGCCCTGGTCGACAAGACCCACGTCCGCCTGTTGTTCTACCAGATGGGAGAGCTCCAGGAGACGCTGGAGCTGCGGGGGGAGCCGATCAAGCGCCACAAACAGGGAGGGTGGGGGGCCGAGAAACTTCAGCGCCACGAAGATGAAGTCGCCTATCGCAACCTGAAGGAGGCCGCCGAGCTGACCGTGAACTTCTGCGAGCGCCATCAACCCCGTTACCTGCTCCTCGGCGGGGCCGATCCCACGGTCGTCGAGTTTCAGGAACTCCTCCCTCGCCCCTGGAGCGATCGGATCGCAGGGACGATCCCCGGGGATCGTATGTCGGATGAGGGGGAGATCCTGGAGGCCGCCCTGCGCATTCTCCAGCAGGTCGAGCGCCGTCGGGAGTTCGCGCTGGTGGATGCGGCGATCACCGCCGCGGCCAAGGGGGGCAACGGCGTGATCAACCTGGATGATACCCTGCGGGCGGCGGCGGAGGGCCGGGTGCAGGTGTTGCTGGTGGCGGACGGCTTCCACGCCCCGGCCTATCGCTGCACCGGATGCGGCTTTCTCATCGCCACGCCGCGGGAGACCTGCCCCTTCTGCGGGGCAGCCTTTGAACCGCTGCCCGATGCGGTGGACTGGCTGATCGCCACCGTGCTGGAGAACGGGGGTCAGGTCGAGATCGTGGAGGGTCACCCTCGATTGCGGGAAGTGGGAGTCGCCGCCCTTTTGCGGTATTAATAGGTTGGTGTTCCCCGTGGGGCGCTGGGGCGGGGTGATCCAGCCCGGCCGGGAGGCTTTCGCGGGTAGCGCTTTCCCGGGGACGGGCCACCGAAGGCAGCCTGCCCCCGGGGAGAATCGGTTCGGAGGGACTGTCGCAAATTCGGGATGGAGGCGGAAAGATCCGTGACCCAGACGGTTTCGACTTCCACGCGGCCGGCCTCTGCAGGACGCTATTACCGGTTGTTCGCTGTGATCCTGCTTGCGTCCACTCTCCTTTCCACCTGGCTGGGGATCGCGGTGGTGATGGCCGCCCGCGCCCAGCGCTGGCGGGCAACGGCCGGCGGGGGAGGATCCGGAGATGGTCCCCTGGGCCTGCCCCCCATCTCGGAGGTGGGGCGGATGCTCAACCCCATCGAGTGGCTCAACCCGGCGCCCGCATGGCCTGTCCCCGGCCGGCTGAACCTCCTGGTCCTGGGCGTGGACCGCCGGCCCGAGGAGAAGGAGATCCCGGTTCGCTCGGATGGGATCATGCTGATCGGCCTGGATCCCATCAGCAACACGATCTCCGTGCTCTCCATCCCCCGGGATCTCTACGTTCCCATCCCGGGGCTGGAGGAGCGGGGGATCTCCCAGAGCCGGATCAACACGGCGTGCTTCTACGGGGATTACTACCGGCTGGGCGGATGCGGGGAGCTCGCCAAACAGACGGTGGCCTACAATTTCGGCGTCCCGGTGCACCGCTATATCATCCTGGATTTCAACGGCTTCAAGCGGATCATCGACCTGGTGGGCGGGATCGATGTGGACGTCCCCCGCACCATTGTGGACAACGCCTACCCCACCGATGACTACCGCACGGAGCGCCTGGTGATCCCGGCCGGGCGCATCCATATGGATGGGGATCTGGCGCTGAAGTATGTGCGGACCCGGCACGCGGATAGCGATTTCGGGCGGCTCAAACGCCAGCAGCAGGTGCTGATGGCGCTGCGGGCGAAGGTCCTCTCCCTCCAGGCCCTTCCCCAGATCCCGGAGATCCTCCGGACCCTGGGGGACTCGGTGCAAACGGATCTCACCATCCCGGAGATGCTGGCCATCGCCCAGTTCGCCCGCGGGGTGCCGGAGGAGCGCATCCGTCTGTTGACCGTGGAGCCCTCCATGGTCCGCTCCTGGCAGACCCCGAACGGGGCCGCGGTTCTGATCCCCAACCGGCAGGCGCTGGCGATGCTGATCGAGGCGTTCAACTGGGAACGATAACGCAACCGGACAGGCTGTTGTTCGAACCCCGGAGAGGCCTGAACCATGCCGGCGGCTCGGCGGATGAAGGGAGAGCTCTCGGAAGCGGATCTGCTCGACGCGTTGCGGCGGGGAGACCGCCAGGCGTTCGCAGCGGCGATCGATCGGTGCGGAGACACGATCTATCATGTCGCATACCGGCTGCTGGGCAGCCGCGAAGAAGCGGAGGATATCCTTCAGGAGACATTCCTCCAGGCCTTTCAACATCTCAAGGACTTCCGCGGGGAAGCCCGGCTGTGCACCTGGCTTTACCGGATCGCTTACAACCTGGCCCTGATGCGGCTGCGCCGGAAGGAGCCGGAGACGATCTCCATCGATCAGCCCATCCTCCTGGAGAACGATGAAGAGGTTCCCCGGGAGCTCTTCGACTGGTGCTGCCTGCCCGAGGAGGAGCTGCTCCGCGCGGAGCTCCGCTCGGTGCTGGACGAAGCCATCCGCAGTCTACCGACGAGCTTGCGGATCGTGTTCCTGCTGCGAGATGTGGAGGGTCTGTCCACCGAGGAAGTGGCCCAGATTCTGGGGATTTCCACCGATGCGGTGAAAACCCGTCTGCATCGCGCCCGTATGCAGCTGCGCGAACGGCTATCGCAATATTTTGCCGGGGAACTGGCCGGGAGGTAATCCGGGATGCCCCGATCGAAACGCTGCGAGGAATGGCTGGGGCAGATCTCCCTCTATCTGGATGGGGAGCTCGCCGAGCATCTCTGCCGGGAGCTGGAGCGACACCTGGTGGAGTGCCCGGATTGCCATGTGGTTTTCAACACAACGCGACGAACCATCGAGCTCTACCGCCGGTATGGCCGGGTCTCGATGCCCGGGGAAGCCCGGGAGCGCCTGTTCCGGACGCTGAACCTGGACGATCTGCTTCGGGATGAATCCGGCTCCGGGTGATCGACAGGTCCCCCGGCCCCCCACCTCCTCCCCGCAGGGGGGAGAGGCGGGGCGGGAGGTAGATCGCTGCTAACGAAACGTTCACACAGCTCCGTTAAACTATAAAGTGGCCATGCCCGCCCGCGAATCCTGGGCTGGCCAGGGGGGTGAGCGCCATGCGGCGGCTGGATCTCTGGCTCGCGCGGGCGGAGGTGCGGATTCCGCATCTCCTCGCAGGCCCGGAGGGACTCCAGCTCGTCGCGCGCCCGCTCGACCTCCTGGCCCGGTGGGGGGAGGTGATCCGCGCCCCGCCTTTCCGGAACCCGAACCTGCTATGCCTTCCTTAAAAGAACTACATCGCTCCCACGAGGGAGTTTGGAGAGCCGGGCGGGGTCCCCCGGGCGCCCCGCCCGGCCGTTTATGTCAAAACTTCACCAAGCGAGGCCCACGATGACCATGGCCCAGGGAGTGTTGAAACTTCCCACCCTGAACCCCGAGCTGGATCCGCTTTGCGTGAACGCCATCCGCGCCCTAACCATGGACGCGGTGGAGCAGGCCCGGTCGGGGCATCCCGGGATGCCGATGGGGATGGCCGACGCGGCCTATGTGTTATGGCGATACTTCATGCGCCATAACCCTCGCAATCCCCTCTGGCCCAACCGGGATCGCCTAGTTCTCTCCGCAGGGCACGGCTCGATGCTGCTCTACGCCCTCCTCCACCTTTCCGGCTACGATATGCCGCTGGAAGAGATCCAGCGGTTCCGCCAGTGGGGCAGCGCCACGCCCGGGCACCCCGAATACGATCCCCACCGGGGGATTGAGACCACCACCGGACCGCTGGGCCAGGGATTCGCCAACGCGGTGGGGATGGCCCTGGCGGCCCACCTCCTGGCGGAGCGCTTCAACCGTCCGGGGTTCCCTATTGTGGATCACTTCGTTTATGCGATCGCCTCCGACGGCGATCTGATGGAGGGGATCTCCCACGAAGCGGCCTCCCTGGCCGGCCACTGGGGATTGGGACGGCTGATCGTCCTCTACGATGATAACGATGTCTCCATCGATGGCCCCACGGACCTCGCCTTTACGGAGGATGTGGCCGGCCGCTTTCGGGCCTACGGCTGGCACGTGCTGGACCTCGATGGCCATGACCGCGTGGCGGTGGCCCAGGCCCTGGCGGAGGCCCAGCAGGTGGAGGATCGGCCTTCCCTGCTGATCTGCCACACCCATATCGCTTATGGAAGCCCGAACAAGCAGGATCGGGCCGAAGCGCACGGCGCGCCCCTGGGAGCTGACGAGGTGCGCCGCACCAAAGAACGCCTGGGATGGCCCGTGGAGCCCCCGTTCTACGTCCCGGAGGCCGCTTACGCCCATATGCGGGGGCTGATCGAGGAAGGGGCGCGCTGGGAGGCCGAGTGGTGGGCCCGATGGGAGGGATACGCCGCCGCCTACCCGGAGCTTGCGGCGGAATGGGAACGCTGGTGGCGGGGGGAGCTGCCCGATGGCTGGGAGGAGGCGATCCCCACCTTCCCGCCTTCCCCCGATGGGATGGCGACCCGAGCGGCCTCGGGGAAGGTGCTCAACGCCCTGGCGAAGGTGATCCCGAACCTGGTGGGGGGCAGCGCGGATCTCATGGAATCCACCCAGACTTACCTGCATGGGTTCCCGGCCATCGGCCGCGGCCGCTTCGAGGGGCGGAACATCCACTTCGGCGTGCGGGAGCACGCGATGGGCGGCATCCTCAACGGGATGAGCCTGTATGGGCCCTTCCGGGTTTACGGCGGCACCTTCCTGGTGTTCAGCGACTACATGCGGCCGAGCATCCGCCTGGCGGCGATGATGCGCCGGCCGGTGATCTATGTCTTCACCCATGACAGCATCGCCGTGGGAGAAGATGGGCCCACCCATCAGCCGGTGGAACATCTGACCGCCCTGCGGGCGATCCCGAACCTCTGGGTGATCCGACCGGCCGATGCCAACGAGGTGGCCGAGGCATGGAAGGTCGCCCTGCGCCGGCGCGACGGGCCCATTGCCCTGATCCTGACCCGACAGAAGGTGCCGATCTTCGACCGGCGCGAGCTGGCCCCGGCTTCCGGGCTGGCGCGAGGCGCTTACGTGCTGGCCGAGGCCCGGGATGGGAAACCCGATCTGATCCTGATCGCCACCGGTTCCGAGGTGGCCCTGGCCCTCGCGGCGCGGGAGCAGCTGGAGGCGCAGGGGATCCGAACCCGGGTGGTCAGCATGCCATCGTGGGAGCTCTTCGAAGCCCAGCCCGAAGACTACCGGCGCGCCGTGCTTCCTCGGGAAGTCCCCCGGCTGGCCATCGAGGCGGGGATCCCGTGGGGGTGGTATCGTTATGCGGACGCGGTGATCGGGCTGGAGCGCTTCGGTGCCTCCGCGCCCTACCCCGAGGTCTACCGGCGCCTCGGCTTCACGGTGGAGCGGGTCGTCGAGGAGGCCCGACGGTTGATCGGGCGATAGGAAGCTGCTCTCCCTCTCCCCTCTCCGGGCCTTCGGCCCGGAGAGGGGAAGGCATACGGCCCTGAAAGCCTCTCATTCCATCGCCGGCGCGGGGATTTCCTCCAGGAACAGCTCATCGGAATCCTCGTCGTATGCGAAGAGCTCCGCGTAACGGCCCCAGTGGATGGCGATATCCAGCTGCCGCTCCGCCTCCTCCGGGGTGAAATCCAGCTGGAGCTGCTCACGGAAGTAATCCGCGCTCACCCGGCCATCGTCATCCGCGTGGAGGGTTTCGTAGATCCAGCGGATGATCGGGAGGCGGAGGATACGCCCGGCCACGATCTCCTTGCGGGCCAGGATGCTGGCTTCGGCGAAGGCTTCCCCCAGGGGGGTGAGGATGATGTCGCCCTCCGCCACCTTCACAAACCCCAGCAGCTCGGCCGCCTCCACAATCGTCAGCAGATCGTCCAGCTCATACCGCAGCTCTTCCGCCAGGCGATAGAGATCCGCCCAGCCGCCCTCCTCCAGGAGCTTCTCCGTCAATCCCGCCACCGCGTTGATGCGGGCCTCCGGCATCCGATACGCCCGGCCGGGCTCCCCCGGCCGCTTCCCGGGCACCTGCTCCTCCGTCTGCCCCGCGATCGTCGCATACACCCGGTCCACCATCGTCTGGAAGTAGGCATCCTTGCGGCGGCGCGGATGCGGCAGCCGAACCTCCAGCTCGGCGATCACCCGACCGGGGTCCTTATCCATCAGGATGAGGCGGTCGGCCATCCAGACCGCCTCCTCAATGTTGTGGGTGACCAGGAGGATGGCTCGGATCGGCAGGCGTTTTGAGAGCCAGAGCTCCATGAGCTCCCCCCGCAGGGCCTCCGCCGACAGCACATCCAGAGCGGAGAACGGCTCGTCCATGCACAGCAGCTCCGGCTCGGCCGCCAGGGCCCGGGCGAAGCCCACCTTCTGACGCATCCCACCGGAGAGCTCCCGGGGATACGCGTGCTCGAAGCCGTCCAGACCCACCAAGTCGATCAGCTGAAGGGCGCGCTCCCGACGCTGCGCGGGGGGCACCCCACGGGCCTTCAGGGCCAGCTCCACGTTGCCCAGAACCGTCAACCATGGATAGAGGGCGAAGGTCTGGAACACGATGGTCGCATAGGGGTTGACCCCCCGCAGCGGCTGACCCCGGTACCGGATCTCCCCCTCGCTGGGCTGGGCCAGGCCGGTGATCATCCGCAACAGGGTGGATTTCCCGCATCCCGAAGGGCCCAGCAACGCCACAAACTCGCCCGGGCGGATCTCAAACGAAACCCGCTCCACCGCCACGACCTGACGCGGCGGCCGCCCGTAGATCTTGGAAACGTTGCGCACTTCCACCAGCGGCCCGGTCCAGCCCATCGAAGACCTCCCATAAGGTTCTCGCCGGATTCGCCCCCTGTCCTCCAGGGGAAACCGCCTGCGCGCTTATCCGCAAAGGCAACCCTTTTTATTCTAAGTCCGCCCGCAGCCCCGGAGGAGATTTGCCCCGCTCCCTGCAGTCTCTCCGGGTGAGGGGAGAGAGAACGAGGCCCTTCGGTCCCTCCGATGGAAGCCGAAGCGGATCAAAAGCCCCGGCCCGCCCGGGGGCTCCTTGCCAGGGGAATCCGATGGGGATATAATCTGCATCGAGACGGGGCGTGGCGCAGCCAGGTTAGCGCGCGTGGATCGGGACCACGAGGTCGGCGGTTCAAATCCGCCCGCCCCGACAGGGCCGGCGGAAGGAGCTCTTCCTTCCGCCGGCTTGTATTTTCAGGACCTGTCCCTGCGCGCTGCGCCGCTATCCAGCAGGGGAGGGGGTGGGGAATTCATCGGCCCGGCTTCCCACGGCGCTCCAGGGCGCGCAGCGCCAGCCACGCGCCCACCAGCACGCCCAAAGCCAGATAGAGCCACGGGCTCTCCAGAAAAGGAAGCCGGGGCGCTGCCGCCCCGGGAGACGCTGGGGAGGGCGCGCCCACCGCCGGGATGAACACCTGATAGGGGGAGGGGGCCGGGGTTGGGGGAGGCGAAGCCGCCGCCTCCAATCGGCCGACCATCCAGAGGAGAAGATCGTTCAGCCACACGGCGCGTTCTCCTGAGGAGATCACCGCCATACAAAGCGAGGGAGGCGTTCGATGTCTTCTCGACGAACCCGCAGACGGATTCCCTCGCCATCCACACCCTCCACATAGGTGATCGGGATGCTGATCTCCTGATACAGGATCACCGGCTCCCGCCAGACCAGATGCGTCGGACGCCCGGTTTCCGGATCCACCAGCACCTCCGCCACGGTGCCCAGCACCCCATCCGGACAGATCAGCGATTTCCCGGCGAGCTCATGAGCGGCTTCCGTCATGCCTGAACCTCCCGATTTCGCCGTCCGCCCTCAGGGAGGCAGACCGCCGCCTCCCCGCTCCGGCAATTGCATGTTAACGCCGCCCCGGGCCCGCCTTCGTGGCCGTTCGGTGAAGGTCCCGTGAGGCTTTAGTGAACGATCCCCCCATGGTTTCCCCTATATGTAGCGGTTTGGATGTTATCATTCGCCACATATAGGGGTTCACCGTGAGGACCCATGGGGACAAGCGGGGTTGCGGAGGACAGCCCCGCCCCCCTCGGGGGATCCTCCGTCGTTCCCCGGAAGGTCCGCCAGGCCGATCGCGGGGCCGCCGCCTCTCGACCCGCGTCAGTATCCCCGCGTCTTATCCACGACGTTCCATAGCGGTTCGCCCCGCATATATCGGTCCAGGTTTTCCTCAAAGATCTGCGCGGCCCGGACATCATAATGAGGGGTGAACCCGGCCACATGCGGGCTGATCAGCACGTTGGGCAATCGCCAGAGCGGATGATCGGAAGGAAGGGGCTCCTGCTCGAACACATCCAGCGCGGCTCCCGCGATCCAGCCCTCCTGAAGCGCCCGGACCAGCGCCGCCTCCTGACAGATCGGGCCGCGGGCGATGTTGACCAGGAAGGCGGTCCGTTTCATCGCCCGGAAGGCCGCCTCATCGAACATCCCCCGGGTCTCCGGCGTCAGGGGGACAGCGATCACCACCACATCGCTCTCGGCCAGCAACGCGTGGAGCTCGGCGGGTGCGTAATAGCGATCCGGCAGGATCCCTTCGGGATCGCCGGTTCCGGGGAAGACGAACCCCCGATCCCGCCGCTCGTTCCCCCGTTGCATGGCCAGCACCCGCATGCCGAACGCCTTCGCCAGGCGTGCCACCTGTCGCCCGATGCTTCCGTAGCCCACGATGCCGAGGGTCTTCCCCCACAGCTCCTCGGGGACGAACAGAGGCCAGCGTTCCCGATCCGGGGGCCACTCGGCACGGGCTTGCCATTCCAGCATGCGGGGGACCCGGTGGAACCATGCCAGCACCATGGCGAAGACATACTCGGCCATCGTGATGGCATGCACCCCGCTGGCCGTGGTGAACAGCACCTCGCTCTGAAAGAGCGGGTGCTCCAGCACGTGATCCGCGCCGGCGGAATGCAGCTGCACCCATCGCAGACGGGGCACCCATTCCGGCGGGGGAAGTGTGCTGAACGTGTAGAGGATCTCCACCTCCCGCCAGATCTCCCGGGGGATCCTCTCCGGATGTCGGGTCGGATGGAGCGCGAACTGCAGCATGGGCCAGCGGGCCTGCCAGCGAGCGATCCATTCCGGGTCGAAGCGGGCGGTGATCAGAACCTGACGCGGTTCCCCTTCCATGGCGCGCTCCTCTTTGTAAGGGCTTGTGGGGCTGAGCGGGAGGCCGGGCACCCCGCCCGGCCCTCCGGGGATTTCCTTCCACTTCCTCTGCGATCCAGAGGGCCGGGGAGAAACCGCCCGGCCTCCCCGCATGAGGCCCGGTTCCTCAGATCCTGATTCTATCGCCAGCATAAGGAATATCGTAGCCGCCGCAGGCGCTGTGGATTGTGGAGATCCCCGAGGCATATCTCCGGCACAGGCCCCAGAGGTGCGGAAACGTGGGGGATTACACGCCAGATGTTGGGGAACGCCCCCCGGGATCCCCGGATCGTTCCGGAAGGCGGATTGTGGAAAATCTGTTTAATAGAAGGGGATGTGGAAAACTCATGGGAACTGTGGAAAACTCTGCCGCCCCGATATCTGGCGGATTGGACCCGTGATCGGTATAGAAGGCTGGGGAAAGTGGGGAAAGCGGGTCTCTCCTGGGGACAAGTTATCCCCAATCTGACCTCCTTTTCCACAGGTTTCACGCCGGTTTTCCCCAGTTCCGCCCCTGGAGATTCCACCGGGAGGGACCGATATCCTGGGGCGATGGCCGGATCTCCTCCCACATGTGGGGGGAGCTTTCAGGTTTTCCACAGGGCGTGGAAATCCGGGAGATCCGGTTTCACGGGGG
>BEHY01000049.1 GCA_002898735.1 Candidatus Thermoflexus japonica | reverse complement strand
ACATCGCCCGGCAGGCTGAAGGGCTCCGTTCGCTCAGGATAGCATGAAGAACGGGCTCCGGCCAAACGGCACCGGCTCCGGCCTGGATGCCTTCGGGGGCGGAATCCTACGGGCGAGGAAGGGGCGATGGATCGAGAAAATGGGAACGGCGCGCTGAACCCCACGGTGGAGCTGGACATCCGGGGCGAGGTCTGCCCCTATACGTATGTGAAGACCCGCCTGGCCCTGGAGGAGATGGAGGTGGGCCAGGTGCTCCGGGTGCTGGTCGATTACGAACCGGCAACCCGCAACGTCCCCCGCAGCGTGACCCTGCAGGGGGATGAGGTGCTGAAGGTGGAGCCGATCGGGGAGGGGGCATGGGCCATCTGGATCCGGAAACGGAACCCCTCGATCTGACCGTAGAGGGCGCCCGGCGCATCCTGGCGCACGTCCAGGCGGAATGGCCGCTGGAGGCCTGCGGGCTTCTGGGGGGGATCGGCCGCCGGGTGCTGGCCGTCTACCCCACCCGGAACGAGCTGGCCAGCCCGGTCCGCTACCGGGTCCATCCGGAGGACCTCATCCGGGTGATCCAGGAGCTTGAGCGACAGGGATGGGAGCTGGTGGGGATCTATCATTCCCACCCCCATGGCCCTCCCGCCCCATCGGCCACGGACGTGGCGGAGGCGTATTATCCGGAGGCGGTTTATGTGATCGCCGCCCCGGTCCACGGGGAGTGGCGCCTGCGGGCCTTCCGGATCGCCAGCGGAGCCGTGCGGGAAGTGCCGATCCGGCTGGTGGAATAACCCGGGGCCTCTCTCCCACACGGCGGCGCGGGGAGGGGGAAGCTCCCCGGCCTTCGCGGCGCCTCCCCGCTGCCCCATTCCTGGAGGCGCTGGAGGGCGGGCAGGCCGCCGCAGGTGCTCCCGATGCGCCCGGGCTTTCCTCCCGAACGGAGGAAGCGACCGGCCGGGCGATCCGCGCTGCCTTTACCCTCCCGGAACCGGAGCCCTTCGATGCGCGATCGGGCAGGAGCTCGACAGCGGGCCATCGCGGTGCTGGCGCTCTGGCTGACAGGGTGCACCGCCATCGTTTTCCCATCCTCCCCCCCGGCAACGCCGACGCCGACTTCGACGCCCACGCCGGCCCCCACGCCCACGCCCGCCACGTGGCCGATTGGGTTCCACCCGGCCCTTCCGATCGAAGTTCGGGAGGAGCTCCGGCGACGGCTGACGGCGGATCCCCGCTGGCGGCTGGTGGAAGGAGGAGGAGGGGTTCAGATCGCCCCGGTTCCGGCCAGCGCCCCGCTGCGCCTGGGGATGTGGATTTACGTGCTGGCGGCGCCTTTCCCCACCGCGACGGATGCGGTCTCCCTCCCCGCCCTGCGCGCCCGCTGGCAGGGCCAGGGCACCCTCCCGGGCCCGATCCTGGCCACGACGGAGACCATCCAGCTCTTCTCCCTCCTCTGGGGTCCGCCTGATCCCGGTGTCGTGCGTCCCGTGCCGGAAGAGGAGCTGGCGGATCGCCTCTGGGCGGCGCGCGTCGGGTGGGCGCTGGTCCCCTTCCCCCGTCTGGAGCCCCGGTTGAAAGTGATCGCGGTGGAGGGCCTCTCCCCCATGGATCGGGGGCTGGACCCGGGGCGGTATCCGCTGACGGTCTGGTTCGGCCTTGCATCGCTTCCTCCGGGATTTCCCGCAGGGGATTTCCAGCGGTCCGCCGGATGGCTGACCAACCGGGATGAGGAGCGGCTGACCGTCCTGGCCATGACGGGGGTCACCGCGCTGGTCCGCGGGACGGCGGTGCAGATGGAGCGTTATGGGGTTCTGTTCCCGGCCCGCGACATCGCGCCGTGGCTGCAGAGCGCGGATCTCACCCACATCAGCAACGAGGTCTCCTTCTGGGAGGGCTGTCCGCCGCCACAGCCCCGCAGCGGGGTGGTGTTCTGCAGCGATCCCCGTTACGCCGAGCTGCTGAGCTACGTCGGCACGGACATCGTGGAATTAACCGGGAACCATCTCAACGATTACGGGCGGGAGCCGCTTCAGGCGACGCTGGAGCTCTATCGGCGCCTGGGGATGCGCTATTACGGAGGCGGGCGGAACCTGGAGGAGGCATTGCAACCCCTGCGGGTGGAGCACAACGGGAACCGTCTGGCTTTTATCGGGTGCAATCCGGTGGGGCCGGACTACGACTGGGCCACCCCGACGGAGCCGGGTGCGGCGCCGTGCCTTCCGGAGCTGGAGGAGACGGTTCGCCGCCTGCGGGCGGAGGGCTGGCTGCCCATCGTGACCCTTCAATACTGGGAGTTTTACGACTACGCGCCCACGCTGCAACAGATCCAGGATTTCCGCCGCTGGCGGGATCTGGGGGCGGTGATCGTCAGCGGCAGCCAGGGGCACCACGCCCAGACCTTTGAGGTGGGATCGGGGTGGTTCATTCACTATGGTCTGGGGAACCTGTTTTTCGATCAGGTGGACCCCGTCGGGGTGCGGCAGACGTTCATCGATCGGCACGTGTTTTACGAGGGTCGCTACCTGGGGGTCGTGCTTCAGACGGCCTTTCTGGAAGATTTCGCCCGCCCGCGTCCGATGACCGGGGAGGAGCGGCGGGCGTTGCTGGAGCGGTTGTTCGGACTGATGCCCTCGCCGTAGCGCCGGAGGGCCTCCGGATTGCCTTCGCCCCATGCCGCGCCTTAAGGGAGGGGGCCACCGCTGCCTTCCCGTCGCCGATCCCCAGCGCCGGCCGCCCCCAGGGCCTGGGGGGCGGGGCCACTTAAGCCCCGCCCCCTCCGAATACGCCGCGCCTGCAATCCTTTCTCACACGGATGACATGCCGCATAAAGATGCGCCGCATCAAAATGTCGCAAAATATCTCTTGGTCGACGTCAGGAGGCCCTGCGAGCCGGGCTTGTCTGGCCCACAATGGGGGCGAACCCGTGTCACAAAAAATTCCCGAGAGGCGGCGAGGACCAGGATAGAAAGCCATCGCAGCGGAGGAGCGATACGAGGCACCGGAAATCCGGGCCTGGCGTCCCGAGGGGAGAAAGCCCATTTTCCAGCGGATGGCATTAAGAAAGCCGGAAGCCGTTCTATGGAGGAGGCTTCCCATGCGGGGCGTGCTGAAGATCAGCCTGGGGATCGTGGTGGGGTTTCTGGCCCTGATCGGCCTGTGCGTGATCTGCGCCGTCGCGATTGTTTCTTTGGGAGTCATCATAACGGCCGCCCGGATCACTCCCACGCCGGCCGGGAGCATCGCGCCCGGCCCAGCGGTGCCTGCGACGCCGGAGGGGATCCGTGAGCCGGGGACCATGGGCGCCGGCGTCCGGCGCGGCGATCTGCTCATCACGCCCCTCCAGTATCGGTTCGGGGGGGCTTACCGTACCCGCCTGGGCTCGGACGTGCGGCCGCCGGAAGGCGCCAAGTTCCTCTGGATAGAGATCGCGGTGGAGAACGTGGGAGAGCATGCCGCAGATGCCCCCTCCCCTTACGACTTCCTGGTTCGCTATAAAGGGGAGGACATCCGCGCCGATTCCCTCCTGTTCCTGGAGCCCTCGGGGATGTCGGCCTATCAGGGTGAGCGGATCTATCCGGGGGTGCGGCGGACCGGATGGCTGCGGTTCACCATCCCTGCCGGAGCCCAGGCGGAGGATCTCGTGCTGGTCCTCTCTCCTCCTCTGAGCTTTCAGGAAGAGGCGATCTGGCGCTTGAACCCCTGATCTGCGAGGGGGCATCTTCGGA
Organism: Candidatus Thermoflexus japonica; assembly: GCA_002898735.1. GTDB lineage: Bacteria > Chloroflexota > Anaerolineae > Thermoflexales > Thermoflexaceae > Thermoflexus > Thermoflexus japonica. The sequence goes on along the minus strand of BEHY01000049.1, from coordinate 12,099 downwards.
GAGCGTGCTTCGCCCTATTCTGAGCCGGATTTCCCGGCCTCTGATCGGGTGATGGGGTATGCCCCGCCAGGGAGATCGCAGGTGAGCGGGACACTCCCGTATCCCGCTCACCCTTCGCGAAGCCGGGGGAAAAGCCCCCACCGATCAGGAAGCCGCCGCGCGCACCGGGAGGCGGCGAATGGCTTTCTCGATGCGCTCCAGGGCTTTCTGGATGTTCTCCACGGAGTTGGCGAAGGAGAGCCGCAGGAAGCCCTCCCCATATTCCCCGAAGGCCGTCCCCGAGAGCACGGCGACCCCCGCCTCCTCCAGCAGGTAGGAGGCCAGCTCCCGGGAGGACATCCCGGTTCCCTCGATGTTGGGGAAGGCATAGAAGGCGCCCTTCGGCTTGAGGCAGCGGAAGCCGGGGATGCGGTTCAGCCCCTCCACCATCACCTCCCGCCGCTCCCGGAAGGCGGCCACCATCCGATCGACATCGTCCTGGGGGCCGGTCAGCGCCGCAATCCCGGCGATCTGGGTGAAGGCGGCGGTGCAGGAGTTGGAGTTGATCATCAGCCGCGTCACCGCTTCCGCCAGGGGCTCCGGCATCACGCCATACCCCAGCCGCCACCCGGTCATGGCGTAGGTCTTGCTGAACCCGTCCAGGATGATGGTCCGCTCCCGCATCCCCGGGAAGCTGGCGATGCTGACATGCTCCCCCTCATACAGGATACGGCTGTAGATCTCGTCGGAAAGCACCACCAGATCGTGCTTCAGGCACAGCTCCGCGATGGCCGCCAGGTCCTCCCGGGTGAGGACGCCCCCCGTGGGGTTGGCCGGGGAGTTCAGGATGAGCATGCGGGTGCGGGGGGTGATGAGACGGGCCAGCTCTTCGACATCCACGCGGAACTCGTTTTCCATGCGCAGCCGCAGGGGCACCGGCCGCCCCCCCACAAAGTTGATCATGGACTCGTAGATGGGGAAACCCGGATTGGGATAGATCACCTCATCGCCCTCCTCCACCAGGGCGAGGATGGCGAAGAACATGATCGGCTTCCCCCCGGGGACCACCACCACATTCTCCGGCCCCACCGGGATGCCCCGGGTGCGGCGGATGTAATCGGCGATGGCCTCCCGCAGGGCCGGGATCCCGGCCGCGGGGGTGTAGTGAGTATATCCCTCGTCCAGCGCACGCACGGCGGCGGCCTTAATATGAGCCGGGGTGTCGAAATCCGGCTCCCCGATCTCCAGATGGATGATCTCCCGGCCCTGCGCCTCCAGGGCCTTCGCCCGCGCCAGCACCTCAAAGGCCGTCTCCGTGCCCAGCCGGGACATCCGTTGCGCCAGCCGCATGGGGACCTCCTGGATTGAGTGAAGCGTTTACGGGTCCAGCCTCCACTTCAATTATGATGAGGAACCATCCAGCGGGCAATTCGCCCTGTGTTAAAATTCGCTTCAACTCACCTGCGCAGGAGCATTCCGGGATGGCCCCGATCCTGGAGGTTCACGATCTCACCTTCCGCTATGCGGCGCGGCCCAGGCCGGCGGTGCAGGGGATCACCTTCTCGGTCGAAGAGGGGGAGATGCTCCTGATTGCCGGGCCCAGCGGGTGCGGGAAGAGCACCCTGCTGCGGGCGCTGAACGGCCTGATCCCCCGCAGCTACAGGGGCGAGCTCCAGGGCGCCATCCGGATCGGCGGGGTGGATCCCCGGACGTGGCCGCTGGCCCGGCTCTCCCAGCAGGTGGGCACCCTGCTCCAGGATCCCGAACGCCAGATCGTGGCCGCCGATGTGCTGCACGATGTCGCCTTCGGGCTGGAGAACCTGGGCTGGCCGCGCGCCCGGATCCTGGAGCGCGTGGATGAGGTCCTGCATGCCCTCGGGATCGCCCATCTCCGGGATCGACCGACCTTTCAACTTTCCGGCGGGGAAAAGCAACGCGTGGCCCTCGCCGGCGTCCTGGCCATGGCGCCCCGGATCCTCCTTCTGGACGAACCCCTGGCCTCCCTGGATCCCCAGAGCGCTCAGGACGCGCTGGCTCTCTTCCGCCAGCTTCACCAGGAAGGCCATACCGTGCTGCTCGTGGAGCACCGGGTGGAGGATGCGATGAAGGCCCGCCCGAACCGGGTGCTTTATCTGGAGGAAGGACGCCTGGCCTTCGATGGGGATCCGGAGGCCTTCTTCGAACGCGTGGATCCCACAGCGGTCAAGGTTCCCTTTCCGGTGTGGTTGCGCCGCTGGCCGGCCGTCCGCGAACGCGGGAAACCGGCGGTGGAGATCCCCCCAGCCGATCCCACCGCCCCCTCCCTGGTGGTCTTCGAGAACGTGTCCTTCGGCTACGGCGACGGGCCGGATGTCGTGCGTGAGGTCCACGCGGAAATCCGCAGGGGAGACAGCCTGGCGATCCTGGGACCGAACGGGGCGGGCAAGACCACGCTGCTCAAGCTGGCGATGGGGTTGCTGAAGCCCCGCAGGGGCCGGGTGTGGGTGGGCAGGAAGACCACGCGCGAGCAGACGGTGGCGGAGATCGCCCATATCATCGGGTATGTGTTCCAGAGCCCCAGCCAGATGCTCTTCGCGCCCACCGTATGGGATGAGGTGGCCTTCGGGCCGCGCAACCTGGGCCAATCTCCCGAACAGATCGAAACCCATGTGCGATGGGCCCTGGAGCTGGTGGGGCTGCTGGATCAGGCGCGTTCCTCGCCATGGGCGCTGAGCTTCGGCCAGCAGAAACGGGTGACCATCGCCTCGGTGCTCAGCATGCGCAGCCGGATCCTGGTGATGGATGAGCCGACGGCGGGGCAGGACTACCGGGCGTATATGCAATTGATGGATGCGATCGCCGAGATCGCCTTCGGCCCGACCCGGGCGGTGGACGCCCTGGTCTTCATCACCCACGATCTGGATCTGGCCCTCTCGTTCGCCAACCGGGTCTGGGTCGTGGCCGATGGCCGGCTCATCGCGGATGGCCCTCCGGAGATCGTTTTCTCGGATCCGGAGGTGATGCGGCGGGGGCGGCTGGTCCCCACCTCCCTGCTGGAGGCCAACCGCCAGCACTGGACGCGAACCGGGCGCTTCCAGCGGGCCGAGCGGCTGGCCGAGCTCCTCCAGGGAACCCCACCGGCCCATCCGGCTTAAGGGGAAATCCCTCTTTTCAAGCTAAAATCAAATCGAAGGTCTCTTGTTCGGCCGTCATACCTTCCGGAGCAGGGCTGAACCGCATACATCCGATCCCCACAAATGGAGGGAGCCATGGCGCGCAAGGCCTTAACCTGGTTGATCCTGCTGGTCGTGGTGGTATTGCTGATGGGGCTGGCCAGCCTGATGACCGGACCATCCGGCACGCGGCTTCAGGGCTTCGGCTGGCTCCTCTGGGTGGCTATCGGCGCGGTCCTGGTCTACATCGTCTACTTCGCCACAGCGGATCACCCCGCCTGGCAGATCGGCACCCGCGAAGTGGTGTATATGGCCATCGGGGCCGCCCTCTACGGCGTGTTCTCCTACCTGTTCAACGGCACCGTCTTCGTGGTCCCCTCGGTGAGCCAAGTGGCGCTGCGCCCGGCGATCGTCTTCCCGGTCTTCTTCGGGTATGTGTTCGGCCCGGCGGTGGGCTTCTTCACGGGCGCCGTGGGCAACATCCTGGGGGACTTCCTCACCGGCTGGGGCGTGTTCCCGGCATGGGACATCGGGAACGGCCTGGTCGGGCTGGTGGCCGGCCTGCCGGTGATCCTGGGGCGGGAGCGGGCGCTGAACCTCCTCACCGGGATCGTGGCCGCTGTGGGGGTGGCCCTGAGCCTGTGGGCGATGACCACGGAGATCGAGAGCCCCTTCTTCGGCGGGCCGCTCAGCCCCCTGATGCGCTGGGTGCCGCTGCTCGGGGCCATCCTGGTGGTGGCCCTCCGGTTCGCCCTGGGCTCCCACATCGCCCTGGCCTCGGTTATCGTCTGGGGCGCGGTGGCCAACATCGTGGGCATCGGCTTTGCGGCCATCGCCGACATCTGGATCAACGGCTACCCGCCGGCCGTGGCCCTGCTGGGGGAGTTCGTCCCCGCCGCAGGCCCGAACATCCTCCACGCGGCCATCCTCACCCCGCTGCTGGTCGGCGCCTATAACGCCCTGCAGCAGCAGCTGGGGCGGGGCGCCGGCGTGGCGTGATCCCGATCGCCCGCACGGAGGAGCCGCCCCGTGCTGGTGACATGGCCCTACCGGCGACGCGGAAGCTTCCTGGAGGCCTTCGATCCGCGGGCCCGCCTGCTCTTCGCCCTCTCCCTCATGCTCTCCACCCTCTTCTTCTGGGACGCCCGGGTGCTGGCGGGCCTGTGGGCTCTGGCCCTCCTGTATTTCCGGTTGAACCGCCTGACCTGGCGGGAGACCCGACGGGCCTGGCTGTTCACCGGCTTCGTCGCCCTCGTGTTCGTTACCATCACCTTCCTCACCGGCCGGGGCGGCTTCGAGGTGTATCGAACCGAGCGGTTGCTGGCCCGGCTGTCCCTTCCCCTGACGGTGTTCGGGTGGACCCCCGCGGTGAACATCACCGTGGAGCGGATGTTCTTCGCCGTCAGCCAGATGTGCCGCATGGGAACCGTGATCACGGCGGCCATCCTGATCCCCTACACCCTGGATCCCACCCAGTATGGCGTGGTCTTCCGGGGGCTGGGATTGCCGGATAAGATCGCCTACGCGATGGACCTGGCTTTCCGGTTCATCCCCACCCTGGGCCGGGATGCGATGCAGACGATGGACGCCCAGCGGGCCCGGGGCTATGAGCTGGAGAACATCCGCGGCGGCCCCCTGGCCCAGATCCGCCGGCTCGCCCCCCTGGTGGTGCCGGTGACCCTCCACGCGCTGATGGCGGCGGAGGACATCATCGACGCGATGGATCTGCGCGCCTTCGGGGTCGGGCGGCGGACATGGCTGACCGAGCTGCGCTTTCGCCGCCACGATTTCCTCCTGCTGGGGCTCAGCGCCGCGCTGTTTTTCGGATCCATGGCTGCCGCCGCCATGGGGTTCGGTCGATTCTGGACCCCATAGGGCGCCCGGGGATGAGGGGGGCCATCCTGGATTCCCGATGGGATCCTGGCGGCATGAGCCTCACAGGACCCGGAAGGGAGCGAATGGTGGGCCCGGCTCTCCATCGGGGCTCAACGGGCAAACCGGGCGAGCCACGCGAGCACGAGGCGAGGGGTCACGTGGACCTCGATCCAGGCGGCGAGGAGGAGAAGGGGCGTAGCGATCAGCAGCAGCTTCAACCAGTCCGCCCAGGCCAGCACCAGCCGATCCCGCAGGGTCCGGGGGCCGGGGGGCGTGAGCGGCGTCAGGCCCAGACGCAGGGCCCCCGCCAGCACCAGCCACGCCGCCGGCAGCTCCAGAACCCCGTGAGGCAGGAGCGCCAGCACGCCCCCTATCCCCAGGCGCGGATCGCTGACGAAGAGCGTTCGCAGAAGCAGCCCGATCAGCCCCATCAACCCCACCGGGTAAAAGGCCACCCATAACCCCATGGTGATGATGCCGATCAGCGTATTGATGACCAGCGCCCGCAGGTTATGGAGGAAAATCCCCCAGGGGGTGAAGGGAAGCCACGCCCCCTGCTCAAGGGCCTGCGGGGAGGAGAAGCCGGCCGACGGGAGCTGGCGAAGGATCTCCTCCGGTGAAAGCACGACGGAGGGAAACCACAGCCATCCGATCCCCCATCCCATCCCTCCCAGAACCACCAGGGTGAGCAGCGCCCCGGCGGAGCGTTGAACCGGCTGCCGGATATGATCCCACCGGCGGGAGATCGGCCGCGCCGGATCCCCCCACCGGAAGGCCTGCCAGAAACTCCGCAGAATCCCCCGCAGATCCAGCGTGTCGAACTCCCCGCTGAGCAGCTGCTCCCGGTTGAACAGGGCGATCCCCATCCGGACCAGCAGGATCGCGTAGATGAACAGAACGCACAGGACGACCACCAGCGTCCGATAGCTGCCCCAGAAAAGCAGGGAGGATTCCAGAATCAACAGCATGGAGATGGGGAGGATGATGAAGCTGGCCAGCAGATTGGCGCCGCGGACGCTGTTGGATTGGGTGGAGACCACAATGGCCCCGGAGACCATCACCACGGCGTGCAGGAACAGGATGCTGTAGAGGGAGAGCGACATGGCGAGGTCGAAAAACCAGGCCCCCCGCAGGATCAGGATGAGGAGATAGATCGTCACCCCCAGGAGCGAGGTGGCGGTGGGGACCACCAGCGCCGCCAGCCCTTTCCCGATGTAGAGCTGCAGATCGCTCAAGGGGGCGGCCAGCAGCGGCTCGATCGTCCGCCGCTCCTTCTCGCCCACAAAGGTCTCCAGGGGGATGACCAGACAGACCGTCAGAGGGAGGAACCCGGTCGCCAGGGCCAGGAAGGGCAGCAGCCGTTCGCCGATGAGCTGGGCGCCGAACTGGGCCACATACCGGGTGGCCGCCTCCGCGGAGAACATGGAGAGCAGCGGGAAAATCAGCAGCAGCAGCGCCAGCGGGGTCATCAACCGCCAGTCCCTCAGGATATCCACCACATCCCGCCGGAAAACCCCCCACGTCCCATGGATCCATCGCCAAAGATCCCACCCGGCGGCCCGCCCATGCGGACCCGCCGTCGCGTCGCGGCGGTTGGCTTCTGCAATGGGGTGAGCGGGAAGGGCGCCCGCCGCATGCCCGGGATTTCCCTCCGCCGGACGGGCTCCCTCACCACCCGGCGAGGCGCGGGGATCCCCGGGGGGCTCCCCTCTCAGGATCTGCAGGTAGACCGTCTCGAGCGGGCGCGGGACTTCGGCCAGGGAGATCACCGGGATCCCCCGGGCCATCACCGCGGCCAGGATCCGGGGGTTCTCCCGTTCAGGGTCCTGCGCCCGGTAACGGATCCAGTCCGGCCCATGGGCCACAACCGGCAGGCCCGGGGGGAGCGCGCTCCACGCCTCCTCCACGGGACCGGCCAGGCGGAGCTCATAGATCGGCGGCCCCATGAAGCGCTCCCGCAGGGCCTGGGGACTGCCCTCCACCCGGATCCGGCCCCGGTGGAGGATCGCAATCCGATCCGCCAGGGCTTCGGCTTCGAAGAGATTATGCGTGCACAGGAGGACCGCGTGGCCGCTCTCGGCGAAGGAACGGATCATCTCCCGGGCGATCTGCGCGCTCTCCGGATCCATCGCCGAAGTGGGCTCGTCCAGCAGGAGCACTGGGGGCTGATGGAGGAAAGCGCGCAGGAGGGCCAGTTTCTGTCGCATCCCCTTGGAATAGGCGGCGATCCGCTGGTGCAGAACCTCCCGAAGGCCCAGCCGATCCAGCCAGGCCTCCCGTCGCTGGCGGAAAATCGGGCGGGGCACCTCGTAGAGATCGGCGAAGAACGCCAGATACTCCTCCCCCGTCATCCGCAGATAGAGGCCGGGGAGCTCCCCCAGCAATCCCACCCGGCGGCGGACCTCCTGGGGGGATTCCCGCGTGTCATAGCCGGCCACGATGGCCCGACCGGCGGTGGGCCGCAACAGCGCGGCCAGCATCCGGACCGTAGTGGTTTTCCCGGCCCCGTTGGGGCCCAGCAACGCCACGATCTCGCCCGGCCGCACTTCCAGGTTGACTTCCTCCACCGCGACGGTCGTCTCGAAGACCTTGCGAAGCCCTTCCGCATAGATCATGGCTGACGAGACTCTGATAGGCTGAGCATCCGCAGCGCCTGCCAGGCCCGCTGGAGCGCCGTGAGATGGGCGAGGAGGGCGAACAGGATCAGCAGCGGCCCATACCAGCCGGTGACCAGCGCGATCAGGATGAGGAGGAAACGCTCCAGGCGGGTGAAGAGCCCTTCGCGGAGGGAGATCCCCAGGCCCTCCCCCCGGGCCCGGGTGTAGCTGACCATCAGCGCGCCCACCAGGGCCACGCCGGCGATCCATCCGCCCCAGGCGGCGCCGGCCCGCTGCCATGCCGCCCCCAGGCCCAGGAGGATCGCCGCATCGCTGTAACGATCGAGGGTGGAATCCAGGAAAGCTCCGGACGGCGAGGCCTTCCCGGAGAAGCGGGCCAGCGCGCCGTCCAGCGCATCGCACAACCCGCCCAGCATCCAGAGCAGCGCCGCCCCTCCCCGAAGGTCCAGCCCGGCCAGCAGCCCCGCTCCCATGCTGAACAGAAAGCCCAGCACCGTGATGACATGGGGATGAATCCCCAGGCGATCCAGGAAACGCGCCATGCCCGTGAGCCAGGGCGCCGCAACCTCCCGCCAGCGTTCCGCGTTCATCCCGATCCTCCTGCATTCCAGGTAGAGGGGAAGGCCGCCCATGAGGGCCACACCCGGGGAGGGGCCCGCGTCTCTTTATGGGCTCGGAGGATCGATCCGGGCCGCTGCGGCGATCGCATCAATACGGCCGGGCCAGCAGACGGTAGCTGTTGGGCTGGCGGGCCTGAAGGACCTGCAGCTCCTCCCGCTGGCGCCGCACCTCCTCCAGATCGATGCGGGCGACCACATAGCCCTCCGTGGGCTCGTCCAGCGAGGCGAAGATCTGGCCCCGCGGCCCGACGATCATCGAATCGCCCACGAACTCGTAGGTGACCTCCTTGCCCACCCGGTTCGCCCCCACCAGGAAGAACGTGTTCTCCAGCGCCCGCGCCCGCGTCAGGATCCGCCACTCCTCCCGCAGGGGTTGCTCCCAGGCGGCGGGGACCGCGAGGAGCTCCGCCCCGCTCAGCGCGAGCACCCGGGCGGCCTCCGGGAACAGGAGATCCCACCCCAGCAGCACCCCCAGCATCCCGAACCCGGTCTCGAAAACCGGGAACCGATAGCCGCCCCGGAACAGCAACCGTTCCTCCCCCTTCAGGTGAACCTTGTGGTAGGCGCCCAGGGTTTCCCCATCCGGGCCGACCACCACGGCGGAGTTATACAGAATGGTCTCCACCCGCTCCCGCACCGCCATCCCGAACACCACGTGGACCCCGAACTCTCTGGCCCGCTGGGCGATGCGATGGGTGGAAGGCCCCGGGATCCGCTGGGCCCACTCGGTGAAACGGGCCCCGCACTCATAGCCGGTGGTCACCAGCTCGGGGAAGACGATCAGATCGACCCGCTGCTCGCTGGCGACCCGGGCGATCCACTCGGCCATCCGGGCCACGTTGTCCTCGAGGGCGTTCAACCGCACATCCATCTGAACCGCGGCAACCGTGATCTCCCGCATCGAAGCCTCCGTCAGCATATAGGGGAAGCCCGACCCGGCGGGTCGAGCTCGGATGGAATCCTTTTCGTTCTCGCCGGCCTCCTGCTATTATACTGAGGCCATGGGTCTCCGGAACATCACAACGTTGATGCTCAGGGAAAAAGGAGCCGGGTTCCATTATGGCAACCCGTAAGCCGATGGTCGCCCTGGTCGGGCGGCCCAACGTCGGCAAATCTTCGCTCTTCAACCGGCTGATCGGGCAGCGGCTGGCCCTGGTGGACGAACGCCCGGGGACGACGCGGGATCGCCTGCATGGGGAGGTGATCTGGAACGGGTTCGCGTTCACCCTGGTGGACACCGGGGGGCTGGAGGTGCTGCCCCCGAAGGCGGAGGCCGGCCTCCGTCCCGCTCAGCCCCTCGCGGAGGATTCCGCCGCCTTCATCCCCCAGATCCGGGCCCAGGCCGAGATCGCCATCGCGGAGGCCGACGTCCTGGTGCTGGTGGTGGACGTCCAGGCCGGGATCACCGCGGCCGATGAGGCGGTGGCGGAAGTCCTCCGACGGACCCGCAAGCCGGTGCTGGTGGCCGCGAACAAGGCGGATAACGAGGCCCTCCGCGAGGCCGCCGTCGAATTCTACCGGCTGGGCCTGGGCGAGGTCTACCCCATCTCCGCGCTCCACGGCACCGGCATCGGCGAGCTCCTGGACGCCATCGTCGCCGCCCTCCCGGGCCTGGCCGAGGTGGAGGAGGAAGAGGGGATCCGCATCGCCATCGTCGGCCGCCCCAACGTCGGGAAGTCCTCGCTGCTGAACGCCATCCTGGGGGAGGAGCGGGTGATCGTCAGCCCGATCCCGGGGACCACCCGGGATGCCATCGACACGCCGATCGAATGGGAGGGGAGGAAGATCGTCCTCATCGACACCGCCGGGATCCGACGTCGAGGGCAGATCCAGCCCGGCATTGAGCGATACAGCGTCCTGCGGGCCCTGCGGGCGATCCAGCGGAGCGATGTGGTCTTCCTGGTGCTGGATGCCCGGGAGGGTGTCACCCACCAGGACGCCGTGATCGGCGGGATGGTGGTGGAGGAAGCCCGGAGCGTGATCCTGGTGGTCAACAAATGGGATCTGATGCTGGACGAGCAGGGGCGGCCCCGGGTGAAGCCGGAAGCGTTCACCCAGCACATCCGCCAGACCCTGAAGTTCCTGGACTACGCGCCGATCCGCTTCGTGTCCGCGAAAACCGGCTATGGGGTGCCGGGGCTGCTTCCCCTGGCCCTCCAGGTGTATCAGGAACGGCACATGCGCCTGAGCACCTCGGAGCTGAACCGGCTCGTCCGCGAGGCGCTGGAGGCACAGCCCCCGCCCTCCCGGAAGGGCCGGCCGCTCAAGATCTACTATGTCACCCAGGCCCGCACGGATCCGCCGACGATCGTGTTCTTTGTCAACGATGCGGATCTGGTTCACTTCTCGTATGAGCGCTATCTGGAGAACCGGATCCGCGCCCGGTATCCCTTCACCGGAACCCCCCTTCGCCTGGTCTTCCGGGGCCATGAGCGGGAACCGTAGCCGGCCCCGGGCGATCCGGCCCGACATCACGCAACGGGCCTCTTGCGAAAAGGAGCGCTCGATCTCTCCAGCCGTTGAATTCGCGGCGCCGAAATCGATGGCTCCCTTCGCCGCACCGGTTCGCAAACTGCTCGGGACGGAGTCGGGATGATCCGAACCTTCTCTTCGGGATTTCGGTTCTGGATGGGCGCCGGGCTGGCCCTGGCGCTCCTGATCGCATGCCAGCCTGCGCCGCTGCTGCGGTCGGCCTCCGTGACGCCCGATCTGCTGACCCCGAACGCCGACGGCCGGAACGATGTGGCGGTGATCCGCTACGCCCTGGGCCGCAACGCCACCGTTTCGATTTACTTCCTCGGGGCGGACGGCGTGCCGCGTTATTTCCGAAAGGAGCAGCCCCGACCCCAGGGGGAATACGAGGTCCTGTTCAACGGCGTGGTGGAGAACCGGCTGCTCCCCGACGGCCGCTACACCTGGGTGGTGGAAGCGCGGGATGCGGCGGAGACGGCCCGCATCACCGGCACCCTCACCGTCAGCGGATCGAACCCGCAGCCCCTCCAGATCACCGGTTTCAGCGTCTCGCCCCCGGAGATCACGCCCAACCGGGATGGTCTGAGCGACCGGGCCACGATCAACGTGTGCGTCAACCGGCCGGCGCAGCTGACCGTCTACCTGGAGGGCGCCGATGGCCTCCGCTATCCGGTTCCCCGCAAGGAAGTGCAGCTGCGCAAGCCCGGCGAGGCAGGATGCCATGTGTTCGATTACGATGCCGGCGTCGACCGGGGCCAGGAGCCCCCGCCCGATGGGACCTACACCGTCTACGCGGTCGCCGAGGATGCGCTGGGGTTGCGGGATGTGGCCACGGGGACCCTCCGCATCCGCGAGGGCGGGGTGCCGCGGGCGGAGATCCTCAACGGGAAGGTGGAGTTCCGGTCGGATATTTCTTCCGGGACCGGCGATTACATCCCGGTCAATCTGGGGGGCTTTCTGTATTTCACGCTGACCGTGCACAACTACGGCTCGGTCCCGATCCGGACCAGCGGGCCGCCCCCCGGGACGTGCTATGATCTGGATCAGACCTTCAACGCGCCGCGGCCGGGCCGCCCGGAGGGCTGGGCGGAGGAATCCGGGGCCTGGCGGGTGGGCATCGACTTCGACACCTCGCTGCGGAACTATCCCTTCCGCTGGGCGGTGGGTCGTCCGGAGGATCTGGAGGTGCGGATCATCGACGGGCGGCCGTATTATTATCTGCCGGCGGGGCGGACGGCCATCGTGACCGGCTGCATCCGGATCACCTACACGCCGCCGCGCAATCCCCTTTACTTCTGGGCCGGCCTGATCCACGAAGATGTTGAGATCGCCCCGCTGAACAACCGGGTGGATCCCCACCGGGTCCTCATCGAAGGGCCTTAA
>BEHY01000048.1 GCA_002898735.1 Candidatus Thermoflexus japonica | reverse complement strand
GTCAGCGGGATCGAGGTGGAGAACTCGGTGGCCATCACCGTGGAGAACAATTACGCCCATGACAACACGGCGGGGATCCTGGTCTTCGTCCTCCCCAATCTGGAGTCCAAGATTGGCTCGCGCAACCGGGTCGTCGGCAACCGCATCATCCGGAACAACGGGCCCAACTTCGCTAAGCCAGGCGCGATCGTGGGGAACGTGCCCTCAGGGACCGGGATCCTGATCATGGCCGCGGATGAGACCGAGGTGACCGGCAACGAGATCCGCGACAACGCTTCCGTGGGCATCGCCGTGGTCGGGCTATACCAGGTTTTCCCGAAGGGGACCGTTTTCGATGTCGGCGCCATCCCCGAGCGGAACTGGATTCACGACAATATCCTGGCGAACAATGGCTGGAACCCGGATCCCAAAGTGCGGGCGGCCGGGTTGCCGGGAGCCGACCTGCTCTGGGATGCGAGCGGCTGGGACAACCTGTGGCGGGAACCTGGCGCCCGCGCCTTCCCGCCGCTGTTGCCCGGCCCCGAATGGCCGTGGCCGCTTCGTCGGGTTTACTGGCGCTCCCTCCAGCTCCTGATCCGGTTGCTGGGTTAGGCCGGAGCAGCTGGCCCCTTCCGGAGGCTTCCCCGTCGTGGGAGGGCTTTCCTTCAGGCGGTTGAATGGAGGATCCTGGCCCCTTCCCCAGCAAGAGCGCGGGGGCGGAACAAGCCGCTTTCCTCCTCCCCGCTCCTGGGTCGCTGTGCTACAATCCCGGAGGGGAGGGCCCCCATGGCGTTCACGGTGGAGGATTTTCAGGATCTCCTGACGCTATTGCGCGAACATCCGGACTGGCGACAGCAGCTGTGGGCGCTGCTGGCCGGCGAGGAGCTGCTGCGCCTGCCTGCCGAGGTGAAGGCCTTTCGGGAGGAAACCCAGCAGCACTTCCGGCGGGTGGCGCGGCAAATCGCCGCGCTGGTCAAAGCCCAGCGGCGGCATTATGAGGAATTCATCGCCTTCCGGGCGGAGGCCGATCGCCGCTTCCTGGCGTTGCAGGAGGAGATCGCCGCTGCCCGCGCCGAGGCCGACCGCCGCTTCGCCGAGCTGGCCGAGGCGCAGCGCCGCACTGAGGAGAACCTGGGGCGCCTCAGCGAGGCCTTCGCCGCCCATCGCCAGGAGTTCCTGGAGCACCGCGCCGAAACCGACCGCCGCTTCGCCGAGCTGGCCGAGGCGCAGCGCCGCACTGAGGAGAACCTGGGGCGCCTCAGCGAGGCCTTCGCCGCCCATCGCCAGGAGTTCCTGGAGCACCGCGCCGAAACCGACCGCCGCTTCGCCGAGCTGGCCGAGGCGCAGCGGCGGCATTATGAGGAATTCATCGCCTTCCGGGCGGAGGCCGATCGCCGCTTCCTGGCGTTGCAGGAGGAGATCGCCGCTGCCCGCGCCGAGGCCGACCGCCGCTTCGCCGAGCTGGCCCAAGCGATCCATCGCCTGACCGGACGGCTGGAAGACCACGCTCGGGATCTGAGCGACCTCAAGCGGATGCGTCTGGAAGCTCTATACCGGGAGGAGGTCTCCTTCTTCCGTCGCCTGCTCCGGCGGGCCTCACCGATCTCCGGAGAGCGGAAGGGCCGGATCCTGGACGAGGCAGTTGAGGCCGGACGCATCACCGAGCAGGAGGCGGATCAGGCGGCGCCCCTGGATCTCCTGGTGGAGGGCTTCCATCGGCGGGAGGATCGCCGGTTATATCTGGCCGTGGAGATCTCATGGCTGGGCGATACGGAGGACGTCAGGCGGGCGAGGGAACGGGCGACCATCTTCGCGCGGGCGCTGGAGGCTGAGGTATGGCCGGTGGTGGCAGCGAAGGCGCTCACCTCCCCCGCCCGCGCGCTGGCTCGCCGCCTGGGCGTATGGTGGATCCAGGACGGTCAGGCTTTCGCTCCCCACGAGATCCCCGAACCCTCCTTCGGGGAGCCTTCCGCAGAAGGATGAACCGATGAGCGGCCCTCCCTACCCTTGATGGACTTCGACAACCGGGACCCGCTCAGGCGCGACGCGCGCGAATACCGCCTGTCCAGTGGGGTGGACCTCAGGGTCCACCCCACCATGTTTGCCGCGCGGAGGCCAGGAACGTATGCCTGAACAGGTCATCGGCGAGGACGTGATCTATTATGCGGCCCACACCGATCCGGAGGCCCGCCACACTCTGATCCTGATCCACGGAGCCGGGGAATCCCATCTGGTGTGGCCGGGGGTGCTGCGGAACCTATCCGGGGCCAATGTTTACGCCCTGGATCTCCCGGGCCATGGCCGCTCCCGCGGGCGCGGGCGATCCTCCATCGCCGAATACGCGGATCTGATCGTAAACTGGATGGGGAAGGTCGGGCTCCCCCGCGCCATCTGGGTGGGGCACTCGATGGGCGGCGCCATCGCCCAGTGGGCTGCCCTCCATCACCCGGAACGGGTGGCCGCGCTCGTCCTGGTGGCCACCGGCGCGCGACTCCGGGTCAGCCCTTCCATCCTGGAGGGGCTGCGGACGGATTTCCCCCGAACCGTGGATCTCATCGTGGAATGGAGCTGGGGGGTCAGGCCGCCGGCCCGGCTGGTCGAAGAAGGGCGTCGCATGCTGCTCGCTATGGATCCGGCCGTCGTTGAGGGGGATTACCGGGCGTGCGATATGTTCGATGTGATGGATCGTCTGGGGGAGATCCAGGCGCCCACTCTGGTCATCGGCGGGACGGCGGATCGCATGACACCGATCAAGTATGCGGAATATCTGGCCGCCCACATCCCGAAGGCCGAGCTGGTGCGGATCGATGGGGCGGGCCATATGGTGATGCTGGAGCAGCCGGAGGCGGTGGCCGAAGCGGTGCGATCGTTCCTGGATCGCATCGGCCTTTGAAGGAAGGGAGGTAAGGCGGATAGCTGCATGGGAACACTGCAAAGCTCCGGCTCGCCCTCCAGAGGGATCCCTTCGAAAGCCGCGAGGGGCCTGCGGATGGTGGCGATCGGGATTGATATCATTGAGATCCGACGGGTGGAACATGCGGTGGCCCGATTCGGCGAGCGCTTCCTCCAGCGGGTGTTCACGCCGGCGGAGCGCCGCGCCTGTCGGGGAAAGGTGTTTGAATACGCTGCGCGGTTCGCCGCGAAAGAGGCGACGGCGAAGGCGCTGGGGGTCGGCCTGCGGATCATGGCCCGAGAGGGCATCGGGTTCCATGATGTGGAGATCCTGCCCGACCACCGGGGGCAGCCCCACGTGCACCTGCACGGATGGGCAGCGGAGCGCGCCCGGGTGCTGGGTTTGAAACAGTGGGCGGTGAGCATGACCCACGACGGCGGCTTCGCCATCGCGGTGGTGGTCTCGACCAGCGCGTGATCCTTACCCCTCCAGGGGATATCCCATGAGCCCGTTCACCTGGCTTCGCCCGCCGGATCAATCCCCCGTCCCCCCGGATCCCCACGACGTGCGGATCGCCGACCTGATCCAGGCGGATCCTGTGGGGGCCCATGTGGCGCTGATCGGCATCCCCTTCGATACCACGGTGATCGGCCGACGGGGAGCCCGTGAGGCTCCCGCGGCGATCCGGCGCGCCCTCTACCGGATGACGGCTTTCGATCTGGAGAGCGGGCTCGACCTCGCCGGGACCTTACGGCTGGTGGATTTGGGGGATATCGCCGTGGTCCATACCGATGTCCATGAAACCCATCGGCGCGTCACGGCCGTGGTGGCGGAAGCGGTCCGTCAGGGGTTGCGCCCGCTGGTTCTGGGAGGGGATCACGGGCTCTCGTATGCCACCATCCGGGGCGTGAGGGAGGGCCTGGGAGGGAAGCCCATCGGCGTGATCCAGCTGGACGCCCATCACGATCTGCGAGCGCCCCTGGAGGGGGAGATCACCAGCGGGACGCCGTTCCGGCGCCTGCTGGAGGAAGGCATCCTGCAGGGTCCCCATCTGGTGCAGATCGGGCTCCTCGGAGGGCGGAACAGCCGGGCTTACCACGAGGTCGCCCGACAACACGGCGTCCATATGATCCCGGCAGCCCGGGTCCACGCGGCGGACCCGGCGTCCATCGCGCAAACCGCGCTGGCGCATGCGGCCGCCGGGACCTTCGGGTTCTGGATCAGCCTGGATATGGACGTGTTCGACCCGGCTTACGCCCCCGGGGTTTCCGCGCCGGGCCCGGGCGGGCTGACCGCCTTTCAGGGGCTGGCGATGGTGCGCTGGCTGGCGGCCCATCCGGCCTGTCTGGGAATGGAGCTGATGGAAACCGCTCCGCCGCTGGACCCCGAGGGCCGAACGGTCGCCTTAGCCGCCGCCCTCGCTTATCAGTTCCTGGTCGGGCAGGGGAGGCTCCGTCAACCGGGCTGAGCGGCCAGCGTTGCGCGGCGGAGCTCCTTCAGGGTCAGAGAGGAGCCGATGATCTCCGGAGCGATGGGAGCGCCGACGGCATCCCCCACAACCCCCCGGGCCCCAGCCGGTGGGTCCCGGGCTTGACAGGCCTGAACCTACCCCATATAATTTAAGCAAACGTTCGTTAGCAAAATGGCGCGACGAAGTCATGGGGATCGACGGAAAACCATCCTGCGGGCAGCCGGGCGGCTTTTCAGCCAGCGAGGCTATTACGGCACCTCCATCCGGGACATCGCGGCGGCGATCCGTCTGCAAGGCGGGAGCCTGTATGCCCACATCACCTCGAAGGAGGAGCTGCTCTGGGAGATTGTGGATGAAGCCGCCCAGGCGTTTCTATCCAGCCTGGAGCCCATCGTCCGTTCCGGGCGCCCCCCGGCGGAGAAACTCCGGCTTGCCGTGGCCGCGCATCTGCGGGTGGTGACGGAGCGCCAGGATGAGGCGGTGGTGTTCAACCACGAGTGGAAGGCCCTCAGCCCCAGGCGTCGGGCGGACATCCTGGCCCGTCGGGATGCCTATGAGGCGCTGTTCCGTGAGATCCTGCAGGAAGGGATTGAGGCGGGGGTGTTCCGGGCGGATCTGAATGTGCCCTTAATCACCCGCTTCATCCTGACGGCGCTGAATGGGGTCGCCGTCTGGTATCGCCCGAAGGGCCCCCTTTCGCCGGAGCAGATCGCGGAAGCCTTCGCCGACTGGGTGCTGCGGGGGCTGCAAACGTGCGAGCCTCCGGAAACGTCCGGATGATGCCGCTGGAGCGGCGAACCCCCTCCGGGGGCTTTCCGGACCGGGCCAGCCGCTGAAGGGGGCCGGTCCGGTCCGAAGAGTGTGTTCTCATTCTCTCCCCCCTCCTATGGCTCGGAGGGCCGCGGGGAGAGGGGAGATCATCCTGCTTTCCCGATCGAAGTCCGGCCGGGGAGAGGAGGGGCGCGATGTTGACGTATCGCATTCACGGCCAGGTGGTTCCGGTTCCGGAGCAGGCGCCGCCGCCCCAGGAGGGCCCGGAGTATGAGGCCCGCCTGGCGGAGTTTGAGGCCCGGATCGCCCGGGGGGAGAAAATCGAGCCCACGGACTGGATGCCGGAGGAATACCGGCGACAGCTGATCCGCATGATCTCCCAGCACGCCCACAGCGAGATCGTGGGCATGCTCCCCGAGGGGAAGTGGATCCCCCATGCGCCCACCCTCCGACGCAAGCTGATCCTCATCGCCAAGGTGCAGGACGAGGGCGGCCACGGCCAATTGCTGTATCGGGCGGCGGAGACCCTCGGGATCACCCGCGAGGAGATGATCGAGGCGCTGCTGGCGGGGAAGGCGAAATACTCCGTGGTGTTCAATTACCCCACGCCGACCTGGGCGGACGTGGCGGCCATCGGTCTGCTGATCGATGGCGCGGCGGTGGTCAACCAGCTGATGCTGGCCCAGGGCTCCTACGGCCCCTACGCCCGGGCGATGAAGCGGATCTGTTATGAGGAGTCCTTCCACATCAAGCAGGGTTACGACGCCTTCGTGGCCCTGGCCACCGGCACCCCTGCCCAGCGGCAGATGATGCAGGAGGCCGTGAACCGCTGGTGGTATCCGGCCCTGATGCTCTTCGGGCCGCCGGACCGGGATTCGGTGCACACCCCCACCCTGTTGCGCTGGCGGATCAAGACGAAGACCAACGATGAGCTGCGCCAGGAGTTTGTGGATCAATACGCGCCGATGGTGCTGCGCCTGGGCCTGACGATCCCCGATCCGAACCTGCGCTACGACCCGGAGACCGGGCACTGGCGGTTCAGCGAGCCGGACTGGGACGAGTTCTGGCGGGTGATCAAAGGCGATGGCCCGTGCAACGCAGAGCGGATGGCGGCCCGGCGCCGGGCCCACGAGGAGGGCCGCTGGGTGCGGGAGGCCCTGGCGGCGAAGGCCGGGCGCGGGGTGAACGGAGGGAGCGATGGGCGATACGCAATGGCCGGTGTATGAGGTGTTCCTTCAGGAAAAGCGCGGCGATCCCCACGTGCACGTGGGCGCGGTCCACGCCCCTGACCCCGAGATGGCCCTTCTGCTGGCCAAGGAGCAGTTCGCCCGGCGGGGCCGCTGCATCAGCCTGTGGGTGGTTCCTGCGGAGGCGATCTACGCCTCGCGGGCCGAGGAGGCGGAGGAGCTTTTCGCTTCCGCCCTGGAGAAGGAATACCGGGAGCCCCGGGGCTTTCGGGTGACCGAGCGCGTGCGGAGGTGGATGGAGCGCCATGGCCAGTCCCTTCCCGAAGCCGAATGAGACCGTTGCGCTCCCGGATCCCCTCCGGGAGGCGGTGGGTGAGCTGCTCCTGGCGATGGCGGATGATGAGGTCCTGCTGGGCCATCGGGATTCCGAGTGGGTGGGCCATGCGCCGATCCTGGAGGCGGACATCGCGATGGCCAGCATCGCCCAGGACGAGATCGGGCATGCGGTCCTCTGGTATTCGCTGCTGCAGGAGCTGGGATGGCCGGATCCGGACCGCATGGCCTACTTCCGGGATCCCCCGGAGTTCCGCAATGCGACGCTGGTGGAGCTGCCTAAGGGGGATTGGGCCTTCACCATCGTCCGGCAATTCCTTTTCGATTTCGCGGAGAAAGTCCGGCTGGAGGCCCTGATGGCCAGCGCCTGGGCGCCGCTGGCGGAGGCGGCGGCCAAGGTGCGGCGGGAGGAGACGTATCATCTGATGCACAGCCGGGCCTGGGTGCTGCGGCTGGGGGATGCGACGGAGGAGAGCCATCGCCGGATGCAGGCGGCTCTGGAGCAGGCGTGGCCCCATGCCCTGGGGCTTTTCGAGCCCACCCCCGGGGAAAGCCTGCGGGTGGCGGAGGGGATCCAGCCGCCGGAGGCCGAGCTCCGGGCCCGCTGGGAGGCAGAGGTCCGCCCGATCCTCGAGGCAGCGTCTTTGAGGGTCCCGGAGGCGGAGCCGGTTTACGGCGGACGGCACGGGCGGCATACCGAGCACCTGGACGCGCTGCTGGCGGATTTCCAGATGGTGGCCCGTTCGGGGTTGGGGGAGACATGGTGAGCGACGGCGCGGCGCTGACCCGCGAGGCCGTCCTGACCGCCCTGGAGGCGGTGAAGGACCCGGAGATCCCCACGGTCTCGGTGGTTGACCTGGGGCTGATCTACGAGGTCCGGGTGAACGGGGACGAGGTGGAAGTGGATTTCGCCCCCACCTTCGTGGGATGCCCGGCCCTGCACGTGATGGAACGAGAGATCGTCGAGCGGATCCAGGCCCTGGGGGCGCGCCGCGTTCAGGTGCGGCGGGTATATCGGCCCCCGTGGACGGCGGATCGGATGAACGAGCGCGCCCGGCAGGCGCTGCGCGAGCTGGGGATCGCGCCCCCCCGGCCCGTCCCGGCGGAGATCACGCTGGCCGTGTTCGAGAGGTTGCCCTGCCCCTTCTGTGGATCCACCGATACCCGGATGGAGAACCTGTTCGGCCCGACTTCCTGTCGGGCGCTGTTCTACTGCAACGCATGTCAGCAGCCCTTTGAGGCCTTCAAGCCCCTGTGAGGCCGAAGCGGCCCCCGTTCTCTCCTTCCCAGGGTTGGGCCAGCCGCCTCGCGGTGGCCAGCCCAACCCCGGAATCCCCCGGGAAGGTCCACCGTGCGGCGCCCATCCCGTTCACGGCGTAGCCGCCCGAACCCGGGCGATCCAGCCTCGAGCCAGGGTGATGATCCAGTAGATCGCGAAGGACACCAGGAAGGTCGGGAAGGTGGCCCCCACGGAAGGAGCCAGGCGGGTCAGGGCCTGATAGGTCGCCACCCCGGCCGCCCAGGCGACCAGGCCCTCCCAGCGTATGGCGGCCGGCCGATACAGGTCCGCCTCCGTATAGGTCCGGCGGACCACGAAATAATCAGCCGCCAGCACGCCGAACAGGGGAACGAAAGCGGTGCCGATCAGCAGCAGGAAATTCTCATACTGGGCGATGGGGACGGTGAGGGCCAGCAGGAGGCAGATCGCGCCGATCGCCCCGGCGAAGAGCGCCTGGCGGACCCGGGGCCAGATATTCTGCAGGGAGACGGCCGCCGAATAGATGTCGGCGAAGGCGTTATCGGTCTCATCCACCAGGATGATCGGCAGCACGATCCACCCGATGGTCAGCGCCCCGATGGCTTCCACCAGCTGGCCGGTCTGGGCGGTGAGGAGCAACAGGGCGCCCAGCCCGTAGAACCACACGTTCGCGATGAAATAACCGATATAAGTTCCCCAGAAGGCTGGCCCCGCCCGTCGGGCGAACCGGTTGTAATCGGCCACCAGGGGCATCCATGAGATCGGCATCGCGGCGACCAGATCCACGGCCAGCCAGAAGGGCAGCTCCCCGGTCCCCGGTCGCCGCCACACGGTCCCCAGGTCATACGTGAGCGCTATATGGATCGTCAGCCCGATGGTGGTCAGCAACACCAGCCAGACGGCGAATTTCTCCAGCCACTGGCGCACCACCACCAGGGGCCCTCCGATGGCCATCAGGGTGCACCACAACGCGAAAAGGATCGCCCAGAAGGGATAGCTGGAGAAGCCGAAGAAGCGGGCGCTGATGAAATCCGCCGCCTGGGCCATGATGATGATCTCGAAAGCGCCCCATCCGATCAGCTGCAGGACGTTGAGGGCGGTGGGCAGGAACGATCCCAGGCGTCCGAGGGAGGGCCGGAGCAGCACCATGGTGGGCGCGCCCGTGCGGCTGCCGATATACCCCGTGGCGGCCAGCAACAGGTTGCCCAGCAGCGTCCCGATCAGGATGGCCAGCAGGGCCTGAGGGAGCCCCAGGCCGGGCACCAGCAGGGCGCCGGCGGCCATCACCAGCAGCCCCACGCCGAGATCTCCCCACAGGACCGCGTAATCGAGGAATCCCAGGCGTCGTGCTTCGACCGGCACCGGCTCGATGCCCCATTCCGGGGGCGCCTGGATCCGTGGGAGAACGCGAGCCCACGCTTTGAGGAGCGCCATGGCAAACCTCCCTGAAGAGGGATGGGGATGGAAATGAAGCGGCGTGGGGGGAACAAAAAAGCCCGCCGACGGGCGGGCGAGGAGATCGAAGCCGTCGCGACCGTCCCTCCGCC
The DNA here is from genome assembly GCA_002898735.1 of Candidatus Thermoflexus japonica. Lineage (GTDB taxonomy): Bacteria > Chloroflexota > Anaerolineae > Thermoflexales > Thermoflexaceae > Thermoflexus > Thermoflexus japonica. Next base: position 7,351 of record BEHY01000048.1, on the reverse strand, counting down.
GGTATGACCCGGATCAGGTTCAATGGGTCGGCACCAGGGCCGGCCCTCCAGCCGGCAAGGCGCCCTCTCAGCCCGCTTTCCCGCGGACTCCCCACGTCGCTTCGAAGCGATTGTATCGTTGAGGAACCATGCTGTCAAATTCCGGGGCCGGCAACGGCAAGGATCTCAAAGGCGCATCAGCTCCCGGGGGAACGTGGTGAGGGATTCGGCTCCGGATTCCGTCACCACCACATCGTCCTCGATGCGGACGCCGCCCTTCCCCGGCAGGTAAATCCCGGGCTCGATGGTGAAGGTCATGCCGGGCTGAAGGAGCTCGGTGTTCCCGGCCACAATATAGGGCGGCTCATGGACCTCCAGCCCAAGCCCGTGGCCTGTGCGATGGGTGAAGCAGGGGCCGTAGCCGGCGGCCTCGATCACCGACCGGGCCGCCCGGTCCACGGCCTCCGCCGGGATCCCGGGCCGCACGGCGGCGCGGCCGGCGGCGTTGGCCTCCTGAACCCGCTCGTGGATCTGCCGCAGCTCGGGATCGAGCTCGCCCACGGCGAAGGTTCGCGTGAGATCGGAGACATACCCTTCCACCATCACCCCGAAATCCACCAGCAGGAGCTCCCCGGCCCCGATGGGCCGGTCCGTCGGGGTGGCGTGGGGGAGGGCGGTGTTCGGCCCGGCCACCACAATGGGCTCGAAGGCCAGGGCATCCGCCCCGGCGGCGAAGCACGCCTGGATCAGCCGCCGGGTCGCCTCCCGTTCCGTCATCCCGATCCGAACCTGGGGCAACCATCGCCGCAGCGCCTCCTCCGCCACTTCGGCCGCCCGCCGCATCGCGGCGATCTCGTCCGGATCCTTCACCATCCGCAGCCGGGCCAGCACGGGCTCCGCCGCGATCGGCTCGGAAAAGGAAAAGGCGTGGGCGAGCAGGGACCATTCCAGCACGCGCATCCCCAGGGTTTCCACGGCGATGGGATGTCCACGCCAGCCCACGGCTTCCGCCGCCGCCCGGAAAGCCCGCGCGGGCCCTTCCTCGTCGGTGTAGGGAAACAGGCGCCAGGGGATCGGCGCCTGCTGGGCCTTTTCGACCTCGAAGGCCGGGAGGATCAATACGGGATCGCCATCCCGGGGGAACAGCGCCACGATCGGGCGCTCCATCCGATGGAAGGAGAGCCCGGTCACGTAGAACAGATTGGCCCCGGGGACCAGGGCCAGGAGCTCGATCCCCTCCCGGTTCATCTCCTCTCGTAAGCGCAGCCAGCGTAGAGCCTTCATGGTTGCGCCTCCAGCCTCAGGTTTCAACGCTCATATTGACAGATCGCCTCCCTCATGGCAAGATAGAATCCCGGCATGAGCCGGGAACACCCTGGATTTTCCCCTCATCATCGGCATTCGATCCCCCGCGCCCTGTCGGGTCTCTTCCGCCGGTGGGGCGGAGATATCGTTTTCCAGGCACCGGGCTGGCGATCTCGCCCCCGGTGCCTTTTTGATTTCCCCTGGAGGAGTCGGAATGGCCACCATGCGTCTGCCCGGAGCAGCGGACATCCACGTGCACCTGCGGGATCCGGGGGAAACCCATAAGGAGGATTTCGCCAGCGGGACGGCAGCGGCGCTGGCCGGGGGGGTGGTCACGGTGCTGGCCATGCCCAACACCCGTCCGCCCCTTACCGATCCCACGGCCTTCCGGGAGGCCGTGCGGCATGCGCAGGCGAAGGCCCGCTGCGAGGTCGGCCTCTTCATCGGGGGGACGTCGGAGAACCCGGAGGTCGCCGCGGCCCTGGCGCCCCGGGCCGCCGGGCTGAAGCTCTACCTGGATGCGACCTACGGCCCTCTTCGCCTGGAGAACCTGGCCGCGATCCTGCGTCATTTCCAGGCCTGGCCCGGGCACCGCCCCATCGCTGTCCATGCGGAAGGGCGAACGGTGGCGATGGTGCTGGGGCTGGTGGCCCTCTTCCGCCAGCCGGTTCACTTCTGTCACATCAGCCGTCGGGAGGAGATCCTCCTGATCCGTCGTGCGAAGGAGCGGGGGCTTCCCGTCACCTGCGAGGTCACGCCTCATCACCTGTTCCTGACGGAAGAAGATCTGCCTCGCCTCGGCCCGTTCGGCCACATGCGGCCGCCGCTGGCCACACGGGCCGATCAGGAGGCGCTCTGGGCCAACCTGCCGGTGATCGATGCGGTGGCGACCGACCACGCCCCGCATACCATCGAGGAAAAACAGAGCCCTCACCCTCCGCCCGGGGTGCCGGGCCTGGAGACCATGCTGCCGTTGATGCTCACCGCCGTCGCCGAAGGCCGCCTGCCCCTGGAGGAGGCTGTCCGGCTCACCGCTACCGGCCCGCGGCGGATCTACCGCCTGCTCGAGCCGCCGGAGACATGGGTGGAGGTCGAGTGGGGCGGACCCTGGACGATCTCCCGGGAGGGCCTTTTCACCCGATGTGGGTGGACCCCCTTCGAGGGGATGACGGTGCGGGCCCGGGTGCGCCGCACCGTCCTGGAAGGACGAGTGGTCTTCGAGGACGGAGAGGTCCGCGCGCCCCCGGGCTCGGGGCGGGTGCTGTTCATCGATGCATCTCCATGATCCGGTCCACCCGTGGGGCGGCGAGGCTGCGAAAAGCCATCGAAGCCACACCGCCTGTTTCCCAAATGGTCTTCTGAGACCCGCCGGGCAAATCCTGAGACCATCCGGAGGAGGTGAACGATGGTGACCCGACCGCGTCTGTTCCAGTTCGACGGCGTCGCTTCGCGCGAGCCGGTCAACCCGAACAACGGCTTCTACATGCAGGACATCCTTTCGGTCTCCCAGTTCAACCGGGAGAACCTGGCCTATCTTTTCGATGTCGCGGAGGAGATGCGGGAGCTGGTCCGCCGTGTGGGCGCGTGTGATCTCCTCAAAGGTTATGTGATGGCCTGTGTCTTCTACGAGCCCAGCACGCGCACCAGCTCCTCCTTCATCGCGGCGATGGAGCGCCTGGGCGGGGCAGTCATCCCCATCACCCAGGGCGTTCAGTTCTCCTCTGTGGCGAAAGGGGAATCCCTCCCCGACACCATCAAGACCCTGGAGCAGTATTCCGATGTGATCGTCCTGCGCCATCCGGAGGTGGGCGCGGCGAAGATCGCCGCCGATGTGGCGGAGGTCCCGGTGATCAACGCCGGCGATGGCATCGGGGAACATCCCACCCAGGCCCTGCTGGACCTCTTCACCATCCGGGAGGAGCTGGGCCGCATCGACGGCCTGCATATCGCGATGGTGGGGGATCTCCGCTTCGGGCGCACGGTGCATTCCCTCACCAGGCTGCTCACCATGTATGACGTGCGCCTTTCCTTCGTCTCGCCGGAGATCCTGCGGCTCCCGCTGGACCTGATGAACGAGGTCCGGGCGAAGGGGATCCCGGTGTATGAGACCTACGATGTGGCCGATGTGATCGAGGATGTGGATGTGCTCTACGTGACGCGGGTGCAGAAGGAGCGCTTCACCGACCTCAACGCCTATGAGCAGGTGAAGAACTACTATGTGATCACCCCGGAGCTGATGAAGCGGGCGAAGGAGCGGATGATTGTGATGCACCCGCTCCCCCGGGTAGGGGAGATCGATCCGGCGGTGGATCGGGATCCGCGGGCGGCCTATTTCCGCCAGGTGGCCAACGGCCTCTACATCCGGATGGCCCTGCTGGCCGCCGTGCTGGGCAAGGCCTGAGCCGGAGGATAGGGCCATGGAATTCTTCGCCCGATTGCGCGAACGAACCGGGCCGGCCCAGCTGGGCCTGTGCGTGGGGCTGGATCCGACGCCGGCGCGCCTCCCGGAGTGGGCACGCCGGCATCCGGATCCGGTCCTGGCCTTCCTGCGCTGGGTGATCGAGGCCACGGCGGAGGTCGCCGCGGCCTATAAGCCCAACCTGGCCTTTTACCTGGCGTTGGGCCTCTCCGGCCTGGAGACCCTGCGGGCGGTTCGGGCGGCGATCCCTCCGGAGATCCCGGTGATCCTGGACGGGAAATTTGGGGATATCGGGTGGACGGCGGAGGCGTATGCCCAGTTCGCGTTCGACATCCTGCGGGCGGACGCGGTGACGCTGAGCCCTTTCCCCGGACCGGAGGGGTTGCGCCCGTTCCTGAGCCGGGAAGGTCGGGGGATCTTCCTCCTGATCCGGACCTCAAACCCCGGCGCGGAGGCGGTGCAGGAGCTGGGGGTTGGGGGGGAGCCCTTCTATCAGGCCCTGGCCCGTCAGGTCCGGAGCTGGCCCGGAAGCGAGCGGGTCGGCTTTGTGGTGGGGGCGACGGTTCCCCACGCCCTGGCCGCCCTGCGCCGCTTAGCCCCGGATCGCTGGTTCCTGATCCCGGGGGTGGGGCCCCAGGGGGGGGATCCGGAAACCGCGCGGATCCTTGCCGGTCCCCCGGCGCTGATCGCGGCTTCCCGGGAAATCCTGGAGGCGCCGGATCCAGGTGCAGCCGCCCGATCCCTCGTCGAGCGTCTGCGGGGGACGGCCTTCCCTTCCGCTGTCGCTCGCACCCTGGCCCGTTTGCTGTATGAAACCGGCTGCGTCCGCTTCGGGGAATTCGTCCTCAAGTCGGGTCAGCCCTCGCCGATCTATCTGGATCTGCGGCGGCTCGTGGCCTTCCCCGCATGGCTGGAGATGGTTGCTGGAATGTATGCCGCCCTGCTGGATCGCCTGACGTTCGACCGCCTGGCGGCCATTCCCTACGCCGCGCTGCCGATCGGAACCGCCGTCGCGCTCCGGACCGGGCGTCCTCTCCTGTATCCGCGGAAGGAGGCGAAGACGTATGGGACCGCCCAGCGGATCGAGGGGGACTTCCGGCCCGGGGAGACGGTGGTGGTCCTGGATGACGTGCTGACCACGGGGGCCAGCAAGCGTGAGGCGATCCGGACGCTGGAGGAGGCCGGCTTGAGGGTCACCGACATCGTGGTCCTGGTGGACCGGGAGCAGGGCGGGCGGCAGGAGCTGGAGGCCGCGGGCTATCGGGTCCATGCCGTGATCACACTCACCGCTTTACTGGACGCCCTCGTCATGGAGGAGAAGATCCTCCCGGCCGAGAGGGATCGGATCCGCCAGGCCTTAGGGCATGAGGCATCCCCTTCTGCCCCCGGACAGGGAACGCAACCGGTCAGGCGGGATCCTGTAGCCTGGGATTAAACCCGAGGCGGGACAATAGCTTGCCGTCGTCTGATCAGGCGGGTCGTTATAAATCCCCGACGTGGAGGATCCTGGATGAGGGATCATCCGATGGAATCCGTGTGCCCGCTGGATCTTTCCTGTGAGATCGCGGGGGTGCGTCTGCCGAACCCGCTGGTGCTCGCCTCGGGGATCCTGGGCACCAGCGCTTCGCTGATGGTCCGCCTGGCCCGCCTGGGGGCCGGGGCCATCACGGCCAAGTCGGCCACCCGGCTCCCCCGGGCTGGCCATCCCAGCCCCATTCTCTTCGATTGGGGACACGGGCTGATCAACGCGGTGGGCCTGACCAACCCGGGGGCCGAAGGGATGGCGGCGATCCTCCAGGAGGCCCGGGCCGAGCTGTCCGCCATGGGCGTTCCCCTCATCGCCAGTGTGTTCGCCGCCAGCGTGGAGGAGTTCGTGGAAGTCGCACGGATCCTGGCGGGGGCAGCGCCGGATATGATCGAGCTCAACCTCTCGTGTCCCAACGTGGCCGCGGAATACGGCGAGATCTTCGCCGCCAGTCCGAAGGCCACGGCGGAGGCCGTCGCCGCGGTGAAAGCGGCGGTCCCCTGCCCGGTGATCGCCAAGCTGGCCCCTAACGTGCCGGATATCGCTCGCATCGCCCGCGCGGCGGAGGAGGCGGGCGCCGACGCCATCACCGCTGTCAACACCATGCCCGGCATGGTGATCGACATCGAGGCCGGGCGGCCCGTTCTCACCAACCGCGAAGGCGGCCTCTCGGGGCCGGCGCTCAAGCCCATCGCCATCCGGTGTGTCTATGAGATCGCCCGGGCGGTGCGCATCCCCATCATCGGCACCGGCGGGGTCCTCACCGGAGAGGATGCCATCGAGATGCTTATGGCGGGCGCGACGGCGGTGGGCGTGGGCTCGGCGGTGGCCTATCGCGGGCTGGGGGCCTTCCAGGCGATCCGGAGGGAAATGGAGGAATGGATGAAGGCCCATGGCGTCCGGTGCCTGCAGGAGATCCGCGGCCGGGCGCACCGGGAATAAGGGGGCCTGATCCGGGATAAAATAATAAAAGCGACACCCTTCATCTCCTCCTCTTCCCCATGGCCCGAAGGCGATGGGGAAGGGTCATTCAGCCTCTGGATCAGAGCCGAAGGGTGTAGCGCTTTAAGCCGCCGCCAGAGACCGCTGGCGGTGCTGGACAGCCCGAGGGATGGAGGTGGAACCGTGGAGGAGCATGGGGTGCAGCAGCCGGGAACACCGGAAGAGGGGCAGGCTTCGCCGACGCCGCAGGAGGCGGCGGTGGCGGAAGCCGAGGTCTCTCTGGCGGAGCAGCTGGAGGCGTTGAAAAAGGAACTGGAGGCGGCACGGGCGCAGGCTCAGGAATACCTGGAAGGCTGGCAGCGGGAGCGGGCCGCCTTCGCCAACTATCGCAAGCGGGTGGAGGCCGAGCGGGCGCAGTTCGCCGCTGAGGCGACGGCGCTGTTCATCCGCAAGCTCCTGCCGATTCTGGATGACTTCGAGCGGGCCCTGCAGACCCTTCCCGATAACCTGCGTCATCTGACCTGGGTGGAAGGGGTCGCCCTGATTTACCGCAAGCTGCAGCTGGCCCTGGAGTCCGAGGGGGTGCAGCCCATCGAAGTGAAACCGGGGGACCCCTTTGATCCGATGCTGCATGAGGCAGTGCTCTATGAGCCTGCGGCGGGCTTCGAAGATGGCCAGATTGTGGAAGAGCTGCAGAAAGGCTATAAGCTGGGCGATCGGGTGCTCCGCCCCACCCTGGTGAAGGTAGCCCGCAAGGTCGAGCCTGCGCCCGAGGCCCCTGCGGACGAACCGGACGGGAAGGCCGGCGCATGAAGCCGCCTTCCCTGCCTCCCCGTATGGGTGTGCCACTCTGGCCGGATCACGACGAGCAGTTGTCCGGCCAGAGGTTCACCCCAGAGCCGGGATGGGCGGACTTCATTCTTCCTCACCTTCGTGGCCATGAGGGCCGTGGGAAGAGAGGGATACCATCCGATCCTCCAGGCAGATCATAACGTGGACAGCGTGCGATCCATGTCCTGTAAGGATTGTGAGGCTCTATGAGCGCATCCCGCAAAGACTACTACGAGATCCTCGGTGTCCCACGCAACGCCACGCTGGAGGAGATCAAGCAGGCCTATCGCCGCCTGGCCCGACAATACCACCCGGATGTGAATAAGTCTCCGGACGCCGAGGAGAAGTTC
>BEHY01000047.1 GCA_002898735.1 Candidatus Thermoflexus japonica | reverse complement strand
TTCGATGTCCACGATCTCCCCGGGGATGCCGAAGGGGACGAATATCACCTTGCCTTCATGGCGGCCGATGGCCTCGCCCCCATGAGCCATTTGTTCCAGGGTTAGGCGGATCCGGTTCATTTTCCTCTCTCTTGCGAAGGCTTCGGGGAAGGGGCTCGCGTCTTCCCCGCCCAGTCATTGCACCCATCCCCGCTGGCGGGCGACCTCGTAGAGGAGAAGGGCTGCGGCTACTGCGACGTTCAGCGACTCCATCCCCCGGGCCATTGGGATCCGCACGGTGCGGTGGGCCAGACCCTGTGCCTCCGGCCCCGGGCCTGCCGCTTCGCCCCCGAGGATCAGCGTCACGGGCTCCCGCCAGTCGACCTCCAGGTAGGTATGTGTGCCCCCGGGTGTTGCCAGCCAGATCGCGGTGCCCATCAGGAGAGAGGGGATCTCCGCCCAGGAGGCCAGGCGCACGGGCATGACGAAATGGGCGCCCGCGGCCGCCCGCACGGCCTTCGGGTGCCACGGATCGGCGGTTCCCGGCGGGATGATCATCCCCTCCGCGCCCGCTGCCGCCGCGCTGCGCAACACGGCGCCCACATTCCCGGGCTCCTGGACGCGATCCAGGAGAACCAGGAAGGTAGGGGATACAGGCCAGGGAAGTTCCGGGATCGGCGCTACCGCGATCACCCCCTGGGGGGTCTCCGCCTCCGTGCACATTTGAAGGATCGCGGAGGTGACCTCGTAACAGGGCACCCCGGCTGCCTGAAGGCGGGCCAGGGTCTCCTGAGCGCGGGGGGTGGGATCGGCGTAGAACGCGAAAAGGAGGCGGTAATCGGGACGCTGGGCGCTGAAGCGCAGGGCTTCGTCGATCAGGCGCGGGCTTTCCAGAACCATCTGCCGGTAGGCGCGGCGGGCTTTCCGCTGTTCCAGCAGCGCCCGCACCCGCTTGACTTTCTCATTGGAGGGACTGGTGATCCGGAGCATAAGGGAAGGCGATAGGATCCCTCCTCAGGGCTTTCCCGTTCCCCTGTGGGGCGGGATGGGGCACTGAGGGAGGGCGCCCCACCCTGCCCCCAGGGTCCTCCAGGAAAGTTTTTCGGGGGCTGGGATCCCAGCCATCAGGCCAGGCCCAATGCCTGACGGGCGGTTTCGACCAGCCGGGCAAAGGCCGCGGCATCCCGAACCGCCAGATCCGCCAGGATCTTGCGATTGATGGTGATCCCGGCAGCCCGCAGCCCGGCCATCAACCGGCTATAAGAGAGGCCGTTCTGACGGGCCGCAGCGTTGATCCGCATGATCCAGAGGCGGCGGAAATCCCGCTTGCGCTCCCGCCGGTGGCGGTAGGCGTAAGCGAGGGATTTAATCATCGCCTCGTGCGCCCGCCGGTAATGCCGGCTGCGGGACCCCCGCTGGCCCTCCACCATTTTCAGAACCTTCTTGTGGCGACGGCGATTGGTGACGCTGCTTTTCACACGAGTCATCGCGACTTCCCCCTGTGCGCGAAAAGAGTGCTTGCCCTCGAAGAAACGAACCGCACAACCCCTACCTGAGGATCGGAGCAGGGCACTTCGGCATTCCGCTCGAATCCCCGCGATCTGAGAGAGAAGGCTGGGGCGCTGCCGGAGGCAGCGCCCCAGTCCACAGGTTCCTAAGGGATGGGATCGCGAGCCCCATTAATCCTTCTTGTCCAGGTAAGGGGCCAGCCGCTTCACCTGCTTGTAAACGAAGGGCTCGGTCACCGTGAGCATCTCATCATAGAGCCGCTTGGTGCGTTTGGCGCGCTTGCGCCGCAGGTGGCTGCGGCCGATCTTCGCCCGCACCAGCTTCCCGCCTCCGGTATAGCGAAGCCGCTTAGCGGTCGCCTTGTGGGTCCGAATCTTGGGCACCTTCGATCACCTCCGGGCTGGATTCCGCTTTCCGTTCCGCCGGCGGCCCTCCCTTCCGGCGCAGGGGAGCCAGCACCATCACCATGCTCTGGCCTTCCATACTGGGCGGGGTCTCCACCATCCCCACATCGGCCACCTGCTCCGCGAAACGCTGGAGCATCTCTGTGGCCAGCTGCAGGTGCGTCATCTCGCGCCCACGCATCCGCACTTGAACCTTGACCTTGTTGCCATCGTTGAGGAAACGTCGGGCATCCCGCACCTTGAATCCGACATGGTGGGGATCCGTGGTGGGCCGCAAGCGGATCTCTTTCACGACAATTTGCTTGAGCGCCTTGCGGGCTTCCCGTTCCTTCTTCGCCTGCTCATAGAGGAACTTGCCGTAATCCATGATGCGGCAGACCGGCGGGTCGGCCTGGGGGGCGACCTCCACCAGATCCAGGCCATACTGGCGCGCCGCCGCGAGCGCTTCCATCAGGGGCACCACGCCGATCTGCTTTCCATCCGGGCCGATCAGCCGGACCTGGCGCGCCCGGATCGCCTCATTCACCCGATATTTCCGCGCGGAAATATGATCCTCCTTCCTGGAACAGGATGCCGGAGAAGATCATAACATGGGGCCGTCTGAACGTCAAACCCTCAGGAATCCCGGAGGGCGCAGCGCCCCGCCGGATCCCGAACACGCTTCACCTTCAGACCACCGGCGGATTACGGCGAATCCGGCCGATCCGATCCGGGCGGAATAAGCCCTGACGATAGCAGCTCCAGGGCCTGCTCCGCCCACGCGGCCGGGACCAGGACCTCGACGCGCTGGAAGGTCGGCGCGATCAGCGTGTGGATGGCTTCGTAACGGAGCCGGGCGGGGATCCCTTCCTGCTCCAGTCGGACCTGCACCATCTGGCCCTCGATCAGGTTCCCCGCCTCATAGACCAGCACCCAGTCCTCCGATGAGACCACGGGCGCGCTCCTTCAGGAACCGCTTCCCTCCGTGGGCGACTCGCCAGTTGCTGGAGGCGTGGCGCCTCGACGCTGGGCCATGATCTGCTCAAACTGGGCCCGGCTCTCCTCCAGCCATTTACGAAGCTCCTCCGCGCGGCGACGCGCTTCCGCCGCCGCTTCCTCAGCCCGTCGGCGGGCCTCGATCAGCGCGGCCTCCGCCTGGGACCGAGCCTGAGCCGTAAGCTCCTCGGCCTGGGTTTTCAGCTCAATCCCCCGTTCCTGCAGCAATCGTCGGGTCTCCTCGCCCGAGCGGGGCGCAAACAGCAAGGCCACCACTGCGCCCACCAGGGCCCCCGTCAGGAACCCGGTCAGGAAGGCCCCGAACTCCCCTCCATGCTCTCGCTCCGCCATGAGTCACCTCCGTATCGAAAGAGTGGAGAGCTTAATCCCTATCCGCTTCTTCACGTCGATCGGCCGCGCAGCAGGCGGACCAGCGTCCGCAGCGCCTGGGCGACGCCAGCCGCCACACTGGCCGCTTCGATGGTCGGGCGGGTCAGACGTCGGCCCAGGAAGGCGCTGGTGCCATATACGGTATCCACCGTCTCCCGGGCGCGCTGGAGGATCGGCTGGACTTCCTGCTGCAACCAGTCCACGAGACGGATCAGACGGTAAACCAGGAAGATCACCACGATCGTGAGCAGGATCAGCGGGAGGGTGAGGGCGATGATCAGGATATCCCGCAGAACCGCGGCGGTGGCCGGGTGTGTATAGAGGAAGACCAGGAAAGCCACGACCAGGGCCAGGGCCACCAGACCCAGGAAGATCCAGCCGATGGGAGGCCAGCGACGCATGGGAAGCCCCTGTTTTCCGATTTGCAGGCGAGAAAACCACGGTGCTCTTCCATTATAACCGAAGTTATAACCGAAGTGGCCTCAGGACCGGACCAGGGCTTTTCCATCGCCCAGGGGTCACAGGGAGAGAGGACATACGGGCCCTCTTCAGGGCTGGCTCATGGGCAGCGGGCTGCCCTGGATGCCGGGGGAAGTCCCCCGTGACGGGCCCCGGGCCAGGGGTCGGAGAAGGCTGACCTTTTCCGAGGGGAGTTCATCAGGGGGAATGCGGGGCACGATCGTTTCCTGGAAGGCCCATCGCCCATCGGCATAAAAGCGGAGGAGACCTCCTGCTTCCGCGAACGTCTGGGGGAGGGCGATCGGGCCTCCCCATGGGGGCCTGAACGGCGCAGGTCCGGATGGAAACGCCTCACGGCGGAGCCCGCAAATTTGACAAAACCCCCTCTTCCCGCTATAGTTGGAAACAGCCCTCATGAAGACCTGGTCCCTGTGTCGAAACCTGTCGGGAGATCCAGTCCCTGGTTTAGAAGCGCCAGGGAAGGATCTCTTATTGTCTTTTACCGGCACAACCCTGAGGGTTTAGAAGGACCTTTGAGGATTGCCTCTTTTCGATCCAGCCAGAGCGGAGCAGCCTGCATTCCGCCCGGGGAATGCAGCGCGTAGTCCGGATGGATCATCCCCATCTCCGTCCCGCTCAGTTTTCACGATCATCAAAGAGGTGGGAAGATGTTGCCTGTATCTGGGGGATCGTTCTGATTCCCTCCCCCGCCGCCTTTCCGGTAGGGGTCGAGGAAAGTCGGGGATGGTGGGGTGAACCGCTTCGCCGCCCACCCCACCCCTGAAGCGCCATCGGCGAGAAAGGATGCGATTTGTCCTCAGAGGAGGCACCTGTGGAGGCCAAGGAATTTCGCGCCCTGCGGATCTCGCTGGCATCGCCGGAGCAGATCCTCTCCTGGTCCTACGGCGAGGTCACCAAGCCGGAGACCATCAACTACCGCCGGTTGCGGCCGGAGAAGGATGGCCTGTTCTGCGAGGTCATCTTCGGACCTACCCGGGATTATCAATGTTACTGCGGAAAGTATAAGGGTCCCCGCTTTAAAGGCATTGTCTGCGAGAAATGCGGCGTGGAGGTAACCCGCGCGACGGTGCGCCGGGAGCGGATGGGGCATATCACGCTGGCCGCCCCGGTGGCCCATATCTGGTATACCCGGCGCGTTCCCTCTTACCTGGGTTTGCTGCTCGACATCTCCCGTCGCAACCTGGATCGGGTCCTCTATTTCGCCCAGTATGTGATCACCTCGGTCGACGAGGAGGCGCGGCAGCGGGCTCTGAAGCGCCTGGAGGAAGAATTCGAGCGCGAACGCCGCGCGATTGAAGCGAAATACCAGAAGGAAATCGAGACGCTCCTCTCGAAGGTCCAGAAGCTGGAGGAGCGGGAACGGCAGAAGCTGGCGGATCGGGAGGCGCGGATTGAGGAGAAGTGGGACGCGGAGGTTGAGGCGCTGATGCGGGAGGCCCAGCGCACCCAGGCCCGTCTGGAGGAGCGGCTGGGCAAGACCATCCGCGTTCCGGTTATCTTCGAGCCTACCGGCGAGGTGATCGCCGACGCCGGGGAGACGGTGACCCGGGAGCATCTGGCCGCGCTGAAGCGGATCCTGGACGAACAGCTGAGTCGGATCAAGGAAAAGGAGGCGGCCGAGCGTTCCCGCGCCCTGGCGAAAACGGAGGAAACCCTGAAGGCCCTGCGGGAGGCCGCGGAGGAGAAGATCGCGGCCCTGAAGGATCAGGCCGCTCGGGAGGTGGAGGCCCTGCGCCAGCGGATCCAGGCGGAGCGCGATGAGCTGGTGAGCCTCGCCCCCCTTCAGTTCCTGGGCGAGAGCAAATATCGGGAGCTGAAGAGCAAGTGGGGGCAGGTCTTCAAGGCGGAGATGGGGGCGGAGGCCTTCCTGGAGATCCTGCAGCGCCTGGATCTGGAGCAGATGGCCAGGGAGCTGTGGCAGGAGATCCGTCAGGCCAAGTCCAAGCAGCGCCGCAAGAAGGCCATCAAGCGCCTTCAGATCGTCCGCGCCTTCCTGCGGAGCGGCAACCGCCCCGAGTGGATGATCCTGCGGGTCCTGCCCGTTCTCCCGCCGGATCTGCGGCCGATGGTCCAGCTGGACGGCGGTCGCTTCGCCACCTCGGACCTGAACGACCTCTACCGGCGGGTGATCAACCGGAACAACCGCCTGAAGCGTCTGCTGGAGCTGGGCGCGCCGGATGTCATCATCCGCAACGAGAAGCGCATGCTCCAGGAGGCGGTGGATGCGCTCATTGACAACTCCCAGCGGGGCAAGGCCATGTCCCGCCGCGGGCGCCGCGAGCTGAAATCCCTCAGCGATATGCTGCGGGGGAAGAAGGGGCGTTTCCGCCGGAACCTGCTGGGCAAGCGGGTGGACTACTCCGGGCGCTCGGTGATCGTGGTGGGGCCGCAGCTGAAGCTCCACCAGTGTGGCCTCCCCAAGACCATGGCCCTGGAGCTCTACAAGCCGTTCGTGATCGCCAAGCTGATCCAGTATAACTACGCCGCCAACATCAAGGGCGCCCGGCGGCTGATCGAGCGCCAGCGGCCGGAGGTCTGGGAGGTCCTGGAGGAGGTGATCAAGGAACGGCCCGTGCTGCTCAACCGGGCCCCCACCCTCCACCGCCTGGGCATCCAGGCTTTCGAACCGGTGCTGGTGGAGGGCAAGGCGATCCAGATCCACCCGCTGGTGTGCGCCGCCTTCAATGCCGACTTCGACGGGGATCAGATGGCCGTCCATGTCCCGCTCTCGGATATGGCCGTCTGGGAGGCCCGGAACCTGATGCTCTCCAGCAAGAACCTGTTGCTGCCGGCCAACGGTGAGCCGGTGGTCGGCCCCACCAAGGATATGGTGCTGGGTTGCTACTATATGACGATGACCCTCCCGAACGGCCAGGCGGAGGCGCGGAAGGTCTTCGCGAACCTTGAGGAGGTGGAGCTGGCTTACCATCTGGGCAAGGTCTCGCTGCACACCCCGATCCGGGTCTACGCGGATACGGTCTACGACGAAAACGGCCAGCGATATGCGGATGGCCGGCCGCGCCGGCGCCTGATCGAGACCACCGTGGGGCGGGTCCTCTTCAACCTGGTGCTGCCGGAGGGGCTGCGCTTCGTAAATGAAACGATGGACAAGGGCCGGCTTAAGGATCTGGTGGCCCAGTGCTTCCAGTGGCTGGGGCCGGAGGCCACGGTGGAGATGGTGGATCGGCTGAAGGACATCGGCTTCCGCTATGCCACCCGCTCCGGCGTCACCATCGCCGTGGCCGACCTCCTGATCCCGCCGGCCAAACGGGAGGTGCTGGCCCGTTATGAGGCCCTGGTGGCCGAGGTGGAGCGCCAGTATCGACGCGGTCTGCTGACGGAGGAGGAGCGTTACAACCGGGTGATCGACCTGTGGCAGCGGGCGACCAACGAGATCGCTGAGGCGGTGAAGCAGACCATAAACCCGGATAACAACGTGGCGATCATGGCCCTCTCGGGCGCCACCAAGGGGGGCTTCCAGCCGGTGGCGCAGCTGGCCGGGATGCGCGGCCTGATGGCCGACCCCACCGGCCGGATCATCGAGCTCCCGATCCGTTCCAATTTCCGGGAGGGGCTGACCACGATTGAATACTTCATCTCCACCCACGGCGCCCGGAAGGGCCTGGCTGACACCGCCCTGCGAACCGCCGACGCCGGCTACCTCACCCGCCGCCTAGTGGATGTGGCCCAGGATGTGATCATCAACGCCCACGATTGCGGCACCCGCTCCGGCATCTGGATCCGGGCCACCGATGATGTCGGCGGCCAGACCCTGCGGGAGCGGATTTTCGGCCGCGTCCTCGCCGCGCCCGTCTTCGATCCCCGGACCGGCGCCCTGATCGCCGATACCGGCACGCTCCTGGACGAGGTGCTGGCGGAGCGCATCGAGAAAGCGGGCGTTCAGGAGGTTTATGTCCGTTCGCCGATGACCTGCCAGCTGCGCTACGGGGTCTGCGCCCTCTGCTATGGGCGTGATCTCGGGACGGGCCGGCTGGTGGAGGTGGGCACGGCGGTGGGGATCATCGCCGCCCAGTCCATCGGCGAGCCCGGGACCCAGCTTACGCTGCGGACCTTCCACACGGGCGGCGTGGCCGGCGTGGCCGATATCACCCAGGGTCTGCCACGGGTGGAAGAGCTCTTCGAGGCCCGTCGGCACCCCAAGGGCGAAGGCCTGATGGCGGACATCGATGGCATCGTCCACATCTACCGCACGGAAGAGGGAGGGCGGCGGATCCGCATCGTGAAGAGCGAACGGAAGGAAGATGTCTATGAGATCCCCGGCAACTGGTCGATCAAGGTGGAGGACGGTCAGGAGGTCGTTGAAGGTCAGGTGCTGGCCAGCCGGGGGGAGCAGCAGGTCACAGCTAAGCACGGCGGACGCGTGGTTTACCGGAAGGGCGAGCCGCTGAAGGTGGTCTATGAGCTCCGGGAGGAGCGGGAATACGAAGTGCCTGCCACCGCCCGCGTGCTGGTGGAGGAAGGGCAGAGGGTGAAGGCGGGGGATGAGCTGACCGAGGGGCCCAAGAATCCGCACCGGATCCTGCGGCTGCTGGGGCGCGAGGCCGTGCAGCTCTACCTGCTCAGCGAGCTCCAGAAGGTTTACCGCTCCCAGGGCGTGAATATCAACGACAAGCACTTCGAGATCATCATCCGCAAGATGCTGAGCAAGGTCCAGATCATCAACCCGGGCGATACCGATTTCCTGCCCGGCGATCTGGTGGATCGCCTGATCCTCCAGGATATCAACGCCCGGCTGGTCGCGGAGGGCAAGCGCCCGGCCACCGCCCAGCAGGTCCTGCTCGGCATCACCAAGGCGGCCCTGGCGACGGATTCCTTCCTGTCGGCCGCTTCCTTCCAGCACACCATCCGGGTGCTGGCCGGGACGGCCCTGGAGGGTAAGATCGACGAGTTGCGCGGCCTGAAGGAGAACGTGATCATCGGTCGTCTGATCCCGGCCGGGACCGGCTTCCGCTATTACGCGGAAAAGCACGGGATGGAAGCCATGTCCCGCGGCGGTGCAGGTCCCACCCTGGCGGAGGCGGTGACCACCTCCATCGACCTCTGAAGTCAGGAAGGCGGAAGGATGGGCTCAGGGGGTTGGGGATGCCGCATCGGTTCGTTCCCAACCCCCTGTTTTTTAGATCGGAGAAGGCAGGAATTACGCTACCGGCCTCCTTCGTGGGCCCTTCCAGGGCCCCTCGATCCCCCTTCATTTGGGACCAGCGACGTAAGTCCTGTAAGATTGACGCGGTTGGGCTTTCGTAGCGGGGGCTGAATGGCGCATCAGGCTCCCGGGGAAGATCCATCGAGGTTCACGGGATCATGCCTTCGATCTTTGTCGCCCTGGATCTGGAGACCACCGGTCTGGACCCGGAAACCGATGCCATCATCGAGATCGGGGTCGTCAAGTTCCGGGGGGAGACCGTGCTCAACACCTGGAGCACCCTGGTCCGCCCGGAACGGCCGATCCCTCCCTCCGTGGTCGAGCTCACCGGGATCCGGCCGGAGGAGGCGGAGCAGGCACCTCCCTTACGAACGGTCCTGCCCCGCCTCCGAGCGATCGTGGGAAATGCGATCCTGGTTGGTCACTCCATCGATCAGGATCTGGCGTTCCTGCGCCGTCACGGCCTCTTCCTGGAAAACGAGGCCCTGGATACCTATGAGCTGGCGGCCATCCTGGTCCCCTTCGCCGGCGGCCATGGGCTCTCCACCCTGGCCCAGGACCTGGGGATCCCGGTGGGGGTGGTCCACCGGGCGCTGGAGGACGCGCGGCTGACCCACCGGCTGTTCCTGGCCCTGTTCGAACGCGCCTGCCAGCTGCCCGAGCCCATCCTCGAGGAGATCGTCCGCCACGCTGCCTCTCTCCCCTGGCCGCCCCGGCGATTCTTCGAGGAAGCGCTGCGGACCGTGCAGCGGGGCCGCTTCACCGATCCGAGCATCGGCGCCCAGCTGCGGGCCAAGGGCCTGGCCACCCCGGAAGCGTATCTTGCTCCTCCTCCCGTGCGGGCACGGCCGCTGCGCCCCCGGTCGCAACCCCAGCCGATCGACGAGGAGGAGCTGGCCCGGCTGCTGGAGCCCGGCGGCGCCCTCTCCCGCATTTTCCCGGAATACGAACATCGCCCCCAGCAGGTAGCCATGCTCCGGGCCGTTGTCGAGGCATTTAACGAGGGGAAGCACTGGATGATCGAAGCGGGAACCGGGGTGGGCAAGAGCCTGGCCTATCTGATCCCCGCCGCCCTCTGGGCCATGCGCAACGGCGAACGGGTGGTGATTTCCACCAACACCATCAACCTCCAGGAACAGTTGCTCCAGAAAGATATCCCCATCCTCCAGCGCCTGCTCTCCGAGTCCGGGCTGGCGGATGGCTCCGCCTTACGCGTGGCGTTGCTGAAGGGCCGGGCGCATTACCTGTGTCCGGCCCGGCTGATGCAATGGCGGCACACTGGGCCGGCCAGCGTCGAGGAGATGCGGGTGCTGGCCAAGATCCTGGTATGGCTGCCCACGACGCAAACCGGCGATGGGGATGAGCTCTATCTGCCCACGCCGCTGGAGCGGGCGCTGTGGGCTCGCCTTTCCGCGGACAATGAGACCTGCACGGCGGAGGTCTGCGCGGCGTGGGGCCAGGGGGGATGTTTCCTCCATCGGGCCCGAAAGGCCGCGGAGGCGGCCCACCTGATCATTGTGAACCATGCGCTGCTGTTCGCCGATGCGGCAACCCAGAATATGGTGCTTCCGGAATACCGCCATCTGATCGTCGACGAGGCGCACCATCTGGAGCAGGCGGCCACGAAACAGCTGACCGTGGAAATCGATCGCTTCGGGTTGTTGCGGCTGCTCCAGGAAGCCGGCAGCGCTCGGGAGCATCGAGGCGGGCTGGTGGGGGCGTTGCTGAACCTGGGGCGGAGCCTGCCCCCGGCCCTGCGCAACACCCTGGCCGGCATGACCCGCCGCCTGAGCGATGCTGTGGAGGCGGCCCGAACCGGCGTGGACCTCCTGATGAACGCGCTCACGGCCTTCCTGGAGGAGATGGCTCCGGGCCGTGGAGAATATACCCGCAGGGTGCTGCTTACGGATGCCGAACGGAGCCGCCCGGCCTGGGCCGCCGTGGAGCAGGCCTGGGGGCTCCTCGCCGTTCGGTGGGGAGCCGTGCAGGAGGCCCTGAACGCGATTCGAACAGCGCTCACCGAGCTGCTGGAGCACGGGTTTACGGAGGTGGAGGAGGCGCTGGGGCTGGCCAGCGGGCTCAGCCATGACTTTGAGAAGATCCGCCAGGCCCTGGAGGCAGCCATCCGGAAGCCGTCGCCCGATACGGTCTACTGGCTGGAGGGCCATGGGGGCGAGGGGGACTGGGGCCGGGTGGGCCTGTATGCGGCCCCTCTGGATGTGGGGCCGCTGGTGCGACGGCACCTGCTGGAGCCCAGGCGGTGCGTGATCATGACCTCCGCCACCCTGCGGACAGTGGACCGGGAGCGCCAGGAGCCTTCCTTCGCGCATCTGAAAAACCGGCTGGGGGCCTGGGAGATGGAGGAGCTGGCCCTGGATTCCCCCTTTGATTATCGGCGGAACGCGCTGCTGTATCTGGTGACGGACATCCCGGAACCCGGCCAGGCCGGCTATCTGCGGGCGGTGGAGCAGGCGATTCTGGAAGCCGCCCGCGCGATCGGGGGGCGAACCATGGTGCTCTTCACCGCGTATGCCCCCCTGCGGCGGGCCGCCCGCGCGCTGATGGCTCCCCTGGCGAAGGCGGGGATCGCCGTATACGAACAGGGCGATGGAAGCTCCCGACGGCAGCTGGTGGAGCGCTTCCGATCCGCGGAACGGGCCGTGTTGCTCGGGACCCGAAGCCTGTGGGAAGGGGTGGACATCCCGGGCGAGGCGCTCTCCTGCCTGGTGATCACCCGGCTTCCCTTTGAGGTTCCCGATGAACCCGTTTTCGCTGCCCGGAGCGCCCAGTATCGGGATCCTTTTCTGGATTATGCGGTGCCGGAGGCCGTGCTGCGGTTCCGTCAGGGGTTTGGGCGGCTGATCCGCAGCCGCTCGGATCGAGGGGTGGTGGTGATCCTGGACCGGCGGATCACGAGCCGCACCTATGGCGCATGGTTTCTGATGGCGCTTCCTCCCTGCGCCATCCATCGGGGCCCTCTGACCGAAATCGGGAAGGTGGTGAAGGCATGGCTGGAAGACGCGATGGGGCCGACCGAAAACGCATCGGCCGGGGTCTTACGTTGAAGAGCATGGAAAGAGCCTTGCCCGGTCCGTTTGTCTGACTCCATCCTTTGCGCATAGAATCGAAATCACACCCCTCTTCCTCATTTGGCGCAGGGAAACAGGGAGGGCAAGGAAAAGCGAGGGACAGGCATTCTGGCTGCGGGCCTTTCCATGTGGGAAAAGCCTGGACCGCTTTTGAATGGGAGGGAAATGGTGGAGCGGAACGCACGGGGAATTCTACAGGTATGGGGAGGGCGGCTGGACCGGCTTACGCTCTCCCTGCGCCAGTCTGTCCAGGAGGGCGCGCTGTGGGTTCCGATCCTGGCCGTCTTTACCGCTCTGGGGATTGGGGGCGTGGTGGTCGCTCTGGCCACCGGTCAGCCGCGCCTGGCCCTCCTGGCCTACCAGGGGCTCTGGGAAGGAGCCTTCGGATCCCCGAAAGCCCTCAGCGAGACCCTCGTCCAGATGACGCCTTATGTCTTCGCCGGCCTGGGCATCGCCCTGGCGTTCCATGGGGGCCTTTTCAACATCGGCGCGGAGGGGCAGCTGGCCCTGGGCGCGATTGTGGCCGCGTGGATCGGGTATGCCCTCCCCCCACTGGTGGGTGGGACGATCCCGACCGTCCTCCACATCCCCCTGGCGATCCTGGGCGGAGCCCTGGCGGGGGCCTTCTGGGCGGCGATCCCGGGCTGGCTGAAGGCGCGCACGGGCGGGCACGAGGTCATCAACACGATCATGATGAACTACATCGCCCTCCTGATGGCCAGCTACCTCCTGAACGGCCCCATGCGGGATCCCAGCCCGACCAATGTGGTGGCGCGGACACCCCGGATCGCCGAGACCGCCCGGCTCCCCCGACTGTTTGCGGATCCGGATCTCCGCCTCCATGCCGGCTTCCTGATCGCCCTGGGGATGGCCCTGCTGGTGGCCTGGCTCCTCTGGCGGACCACGCTGGGATTCGAGATCCGGACGGTGGGGTTGAACCCCCACGCTGCCCGTTATGCAGGCATCCCGATCGTCCGGATCACGGTTCTCACGATGGCCATGAGCGGCTTCCTGGCCGGGATGGCCGGCGCGGTGCAGGTGACCGGGCTCAATTACCGTCACGAGCTGAGTTTCAACCTGGGATATGGCTTCGACGCCATTGCCATCGCGCTGCTGGGCAAAGTCCACCCCCTCGGCGTGGTGCTGGCGGCTTTCCTTTTCGGTGCCCTGCGCAATGGGGCCAGCCGCATGCAATTCCTCACTCAGGTCCCGGTGGATCTGATCTCTGTAATTCAGGCCCTGATTCTGATGTTTGTGGCGGCGGAAGCGATCATTCGCGCCCTCTACCGGCCGCTCTTCCGCAGGGCGGCCGAGGCGGAACAGATGGTGCTGACCCGCGGGTGGGGAGAGCTGTAGGAAGGGAAGACCGTCGACGCCCTATCTCCCACAGCCTTTTCCCCGGCGGTTCTCACCTGAGCGGGGGGATCGACACGTTTCCAGCCCGGCTCCGAGAGGATCTGGAATGGACGCACGGCGATTCGGCTTCGTGATCGGCGTGATCGCCCTGATTTTTGGGACGGCGGTGGCGCTGGGCTACGGGCGCTATCCGGCGGCGGTGATCATCGTCAGCATGCTGGCCACCACCATCCGGGTTTCCACCCCCCTGGTGCTGGGGGCTCTCTCCGGCATCTTCTGCGAGCGGAGCGGGGTGGTGAACATCGCCATCGAGGGCATGATGCTGACGGCGGCGTTCACCGGATTCACGGCCTCGCTCTACATCTATGCTGCCGGTGCACCGGGCCTTCTGGCCCTTCTCCTGGGCGTGCTCATCGCCATCCTCACCGGTGCCCTCCTGGGGCTGCTGCACGCGGTTCTCTCCGTCACCTATAAGACCGATCAGATCATCAGCGGGACCGTGATCAACATCCTGGCGGTGGGGATCACGGGGTATCTGAACCGCCAGCTTTTCTTCGGCGGCCAGATGCCCCATTCCCCCGGGGTGCTCCCCCGTATCGCCCTCCCCGGGCTATCCGAACTCCCCCTTGTGGGCAGTATCTTCAGCCAGCAGCCGATCACCTGGCTGGCGCCGATCCTGGTGATCCTGGTGCACATCCTCCTGTTCCGGACCGTGTGGGGCTTGCGGACGCGGGCGGTGGGGGAGCATCCGCGCGGTGCGGACACCCTGGGGATCGATGTGATCCGGCTTCGCTATATCAATGTGATCCTGGGAGGGGCGATCGCCGGCCTGGCGGGCGCTTATTTCACCCTGGAGTCGGTGCCGGCCTTCGAGCCCCTGATGACCAGCGGCCGGGGCTTCATCTCCCTGGCCGCGATGATCTTCGGGAACTGGACGCCTTTCGGGGCCTGGGCGGCCACGCTGCTGTTCGGGGCGGCCCAGGCCCTTCAGGCCAACGCCCAGCAGTTCGAGTTCCCCGCCCCCTCCCAGTTCGTGGGGATGGTGCCCTATGTGATGACCATGCTGGTGCTGACCGGCATTGTAGGCCGGACCATCCCGCCGGCGGCGGACGGGCAGCCCTATGAGAAAGAGATCCTGCCCCCTCGCCGCCGGACCGCCCGCCCGGCTCCGCTGGAGCTCTCCACGGATGGAGAGATCCTGCGCGCTGTGGGGGTCGTCAAGCGCTTCCCCGGCGTGGTCGCCAACGATCATGTGAATTTCTCCCTGCGTCGGGGCGAGATCCATGCCATTCTGGGGGAGAACGGGGCGGGGAAGACCACCTTGATGAACATCCTCTATGGCCTCTATCATCCCGATGAAGGGGAAATCTACATCCGGGGCCAGCCGGTGGAAATCCGCAGCCCGAGCGATGCCATCCGCCTGGGCATCGGGATGGTCCACCAGCACTTCATGCTGGTGCCCGTGTTCACGGTGGCGGAGAACATCATCCTGGGCCAGGAGGTCCGTCGCGGACCCTTCCTGGATCTCCGGCGGGCCGTGGAGGAGGTGCGCGCCCTCTCCCAGCGCTACGGCCTGGAGGTCGATCCGGAGGCGCTGGTGAAGGATCTGCCGGTCGGGGTTCAGCAGCGGGTGGAGATCCTGAAAGCCCTCTACCGGAAGGCGGATATCCTCATCCTGGACGAGCCGACAGCGGTGTTGACCCCTCAGGAGACCGAAGAGCTGTTCCGGGTGATGCGCAACCTGCAGCGACAGGGGGTCTCGATCATCTTCATCACCCACAAGCTGAAAGAGGTCATGGCGATCGCCGATCGCATCACCGTGCTCCGCAACGGCCGCGTGGTGGGGACCCTGACCCCCGAGGAGGCCGATGAGGCGCATCTGGCGGCCATGATGGTCGGACGCGAGGTGATGCTGACCGTGGAGAAGACCCCCGCCCGGCCGGGTCCGGAGGTCCTGCGGGTGGAGGATCTCCGGATCCGCGACGACCGGGGTGCCATGGTGGTCAATGGGGTCAGCTTCTCCGTGCACGCGGGGGAGATCCTGGGGATCGCCGGGGTGCAGGGCAACGGCCAGACGGAGCTGATCGAGGCCCTGGTGGGGCTGCGGCCAGCCGCCGGGGGCCGGGTGTTCCTGCTGGGCGAGGAGATCACCCTCCAGCCACCCCGTTATCGGACGGAACGGGGAATGGCCCATATCCCGGAGGATCGTCAGAAACATGGCCTGGTGTTGCCTTACCCGGTGGCAGACAACCTGGTGCTCAATACTTACTATCAGCCTCCTTTCGCCCGCGGGATCCAGCGGCAGCCCCAGGCGGTCCTGGAGCACGCACGGCGCCTGATTGCCCTCTACGATATCCGAACCCCCAGCCCCTATACCCCGGTGCGGAGCCTCTCCGGAGGGAACCAGCAGAAGGTGATCGCCGCCCGGGAGCTCTCCCGCCCGATCCGCCTGCTGGTTGCCAACCAGCCCACCCGGGGTCTGGACGTGGGGGCGACCGAGTATATCCATCGCAAGATCGTGGAGATGCGCGATCAGGGGGCGGCGGTCCTCCTGGTCTCCACGGAGCTGGATGAGATCTTCTCCCTGGCGGATCGGATCGCCGTGATGTATCGGGGGCGCATCGTCGCCATCCTGGATCGGGCGGAGGCCACGCTGCAGCAGGTCGGGTTGCTGATGGCCGGCGTGTTCCCGGCGGAACGATGGCCGATCGCACAACCCTCTGAGCGGGCGTGAAGGGCTCCTCATCTCGCAGATCATCCCCCGGGAGGCGTGAATGAAGCGGATCTGTGTGATCGGCGCGGGATATGTAGGGCTCACCACGGCGGCATGCCTGGCGGACCTGGGCAACCGGGTGGCGTGTGTGGACATCAACGAAGAAAAGATCGCGATGCTCCAGGAAGGCCGCCTCCCCATTTTCGAGCCGGGGCTTGAGGAGATCGTCCGCCGGAATATGAAGGCCGGCCGGCTCTCCTTCACCGTCTCCTACGAGGGGGGCATCAACGGCCTTCCGGCGGAGTTCGTCTTCATCGCCGTGGGAACCCCGGAGGGGGTGGACGGAGAAGCGGATCTGCGATATGTGCGTATGGCGGCCGAGCGGATCGGCGAGGTCATGGACCATCCCCTGATCATTGTCAACAAGAGCACGGTGCCGGTGGGGACCGGGGACTGGGTGGCGGATATCGTGCGCAGCCGCCAGCGCCGGCCCATCCCGTTCTGGGTGGTCTCGAACCCGGAATTCCTGCGGGAGGGATCCGCTGTTTACGATTTCATGAACCCGGACCGCATCGTGCTGGGGTCGCTGGATCGCGAGGCGGCGGAGAAGGTGGCCCAGCTGTATCTGCCCCTGCGCAGCACGATTATGATCACGGATCTGCGCACCGCGGAGATGATCAAATATGCTTCCAATGCCTTCCTGGCCACCAAGATCTCGTTCATCAACGAGATCGCGAACATCTGTGAGGCCCTGGGGGCCGATGTCAAGGAGGTGGCGGCCGGCATGGGCTACGACAGGCGCATCGGCCGCGCTTTTCTGGATGCGGGGGTGGGGTGGGGTGGGAGTTGTTTCCCCAAGGACGTCAAGGCCCTCATCCACATGGCGATCGTCCATGGGTGCCACCCGCAGCTGTTGCAGGCTGTGGTGGAGATCAACCGGGATCAGCGGCGGCGGGTGGTGCGGAAGCTGAAGGAGATCCTGGAGGATCTGAACGGCATGGTGATCGGGTTGCTTGGGCTGGCCTTCAAGCCGAATACCGACGACATCCGGGAGGCCCCGGCCCTGGAGATCGCGGGGTATCTGCTTCAGGAGGGCGCGATCGTCCGCGCTTACGATCCGGTGGCCATGCCCAACGCCGCCCGGGTTCTCCCCCAGGTGGTCATGTGCGCCGATCCCTACGAGCTGGCCGAGGGCGCGGATGCCCTTGTGGTGGTGACGGACTGGAATGAGTTCAAGCATCTGGACCTTCCGCGGATCAGGGGCCTGATGCGCCGACCTGTGATCATCGATGGCCGCAATATCTATGAGCCCCAGGTGATGCGGGAGCTGGGGTTCATCTATCGGGGGATCGGGCGGGGATATCATCACCCCAACTCTGGCCCTTCCATCTTATGAAGAGAAACCCGCCGCGTAATCCCGGATACGACAAATCAACGGAGGAGGAAGCGGAGAAAATCGCCGCACCCCGCATGCATTCATTCCTCAGGGGAGTGGCCCCTCCGGGATTCGATCCAGGCCAGGGCCTCCCGGATGGGGATGAATTTCCCCTCCGGCCACAGCCACTCTACCGGCATGGCGAAGTCGGGGAGGGCCCTGCTCCGCAGGATCCCGCCTGGCACTGGAATGGGGGTCAGGCGGTTTTCTTCCAGCCGGTAAAACTCGGTCCCTGCCGGCCCATATGGGTCGATCAG
>BEHY01000046.1 GCA_002898735.1 Candidatus Thermoflexus japonica | reverse complement strand
GGCGACGGCGACCGCCACGCCGACCCCGACGCCCACATTAACCCTGACCCCCACGTCTACAGCGACACCGACGGCCACGCCCACCCTGACGCCCACATTAACCCTGACCCCCACGTCTACAGCGACACCGACGGCCACGCCCACCCTGACGCCCACATTGACCCTGACCCCCATCGACACGCCCACACCCACAGCCGCGCCTACCTACACGCCTTCACCGACATCTACCATTACTATCACTGTTACCATTACTGTTCCCCTTCTTACCCCTTAAGCCAGAGCTCCGGTCGAGGCCCTTCCGATGCGCGTCCTGGTTCTCTCGGACATCCACGCGAACGTCGAGGCGCTGGAGGCGGTGCTGACGGATGCGGGGGCATGGGATGCCCTGTGGTTCCTGGGGGATCTGGTGGGCTACGGGCCGGACCCCGTGGCGTGCATCGACCGGATCCAGCCCCTGGCCGCCGTGGCCCTCGCCGGCAACCACGACTGGGGGGTTCTGGGGCGGGTGCCCCTTTCCACCTTCAACCCCGCGGCCCGCCGGGTGCTGGAATGGACGCGGGAGCAGCTCCCCGCGCGCCATATCGAATACCTGATGGGTCTCCCCCCCCAGACCGAGCGGGAGGGGATCACCCTGACGCACGGGAGCCCGCGGGCGCCGATCTGGGAATACATCCTGGATCCTTATACCGCCTGGGAGAACATCGAGCAGCTGCCCACCCGGATCGGCCTCTTCGGCCACACCCACGTGGCCATCGCCTACCATGTCCCGGATCGCCGGCGGCCGCAGATGCACATCCTGGAGCCACCCTATGATGAGCCGATCGACCTGAAAGAGGGATGGTGGCTGTTGAACCCGGGAAGCGTCGGCCAGCCCCGGGATGGGGACCCCCGGGCCGCCTACGCGATCCTGGACCTGGAGGCCATGACCTGGACGTTCCGGCGGGTTCCCTACCCGATCTCCGAGACCCAGGCGAAAATGCGCCGCCTGGGATTCCCGCCGTTTCTGATCGAACGCCTCGCCTATGGCGAATAAGCGCAGGTTCCTTTAAGGCCAGGTTGCTCCCCAGAGCGCCTGGAATTAGAAAGAGGTCAGCGGCACCGCACGGCGTAACCCTCAGGAGGTTTCCGGATGACGGCCGTGCCGATCCTCACGCCGCGCGTCCTTCTGGTGGTCTTTGACCCCCCCATCGCCGATGGCCTTCCCCTCTCCCGGGCGATGGGCTGGAACCGGGTGGAGGAGCTGGTGGAGGGTTACATCGCCGACCTGGACGCATGCAGCCGGGGGACGGTCCGGTATCAGGTGGTGGCGCGCCTGGACTTCCCCCTCTTTCCCCGGAAAATCGACGGCTTCCGCTACACCCCCGGGACCTACCGCGCGGTCCTGGAGGGCCGACAACCGCCCCACGAACCGGACACCGCGGATTACCATGCGATCCTCACCGCCTGCGATGGGATCCGGCGCGTGGCGCGCGGGGAGATCGACGAGATCTGGCTCTTCGGCGGCCCCTACTTCGGGTTCTACGAATCCCGCATGGCGGGGCCTGGGGCCTTCTGGTGCAACGCCCCTCCGCTCTCCGGGGCGGAGGCCGCCGGAAGGCGGTGGGTGATCATGGGCTTCTCCTATGAGCGCGGGGTCGGCGAGATGCTGGAGAACTTTGGGCACCGGGCCGAGGCGATCATGGAGCGGGTGTTCGCCGGGGTCCCGGAGGAGCGGAACCTGTGGCGGCGCTTCACCCGCTATGATCTCATCGCCCCCGGCCGGGCGGAGGTCGGCACGATCCACTTCGCCCCCAACAGCGAGCGGGATTACGACTGGGGGAACCCTCGCTACGTCTGGAGCTATTGCGACGACTGGCTCCATTTCCCGGACCTGCGGGGGCGGGGGCGGCGGGTGAACGGCGCCGAATGGGGCGGCGGGGATATCCGGGAACACCACCGATGGTGGCTCCGTCATCTTCCCTGCGCTCCCGGAGAGACCGATGGGATCTCCCATCACTGGTGGCATTACATCGTGGATCCCGGCGCTGTTCCATCATGACCGGATCCCGCATTCGCCCCGAATGGGGGTCCGCGCTAAGATTTTCCTGGGGAAAGCGGTAGCGGGAGGCTTCGATGTGTGGGCGTTACACGATCTTCACAGAGCCACAGCGGCTGATGGAGCGATTCCAGGCGGAGTGGCCGGACGTCCCGTGGCAGCCCCGATATAATGCGGCCCCCACCCAGCCCCTCCCCGTGCTGCTCAACGAGGGAACCCGGCGGATCCGCCTGCTGCGATGGGGGTTGATCCCCCACTGGGCGGAGGATCCGGCGATCGGGAACCGGCTGATCAACGCCCGGGCGGAGACGCTGACCCAGCGCCCGAGTTTCCGCGAGGCTTTCCGTCGGCGGCGCTGCCTGGTGCTGGCCGATGGGTTTTACGAGTGGCAGCGGACGCCGCGCGGGCGCATCCCTTACTGGATCGGGTTGCGGGATCGGGAGCCCTTCGCCTTCGCCGGGCTGTGGGATCGCTGGGAGAGCCCGGAGGGGGAGATCATCGAGAGCTTCACCATCATCACCACCGTGGCCAATGAACGGATCGCCCCCATCCACGACCGGATGCCGGTGATCCTGCTTCCGGAACATGAGGAGATCTGGCTGGACGATGCCGCTGGCCCCCGGGCGTGGCAGGAACTCCTGCGCCCGTATCCGGCCGACCGGATGATCGCCTACCCGGTCTCGGCCCGGGTGAACTCCCCGCGGGCCGACGACCCGACCCTGATCCAGCCCCTGCCCGCTTCCTCTTAGGTTAGGGCCGCGCAGGCCCCGAAGGCGCCCCGCGCGGCCCCAAAAGGTCGCCACGTCGTCCCTTCTGTGCAATCCCCCGGCCGACCTCACGCGGTGACCGGAACGCGGGCCTGGGCGCGCTCCTGAGCATCCAGGGCGGCGATGGCGGCGATGAAAACGATATCCTGGACCTCATCCCCCGTCTGAAGGACGTGGACCGGCTTGCCCATCCCCAGCAGGATCGGGCCGATGGCCTGCGCGTTCCCCAGACGCTGCAACAGCTTATACGAGACGTTCGCCGCCTCCAGATCCGGGAAGACCAGGACGTTGGCGTCCTTCACCCGGCTGAAGGGGTAGCGTTCCTCGATGATCTCCGGCACCACCGCCGTATCCGCCTGCATCTCCCCATCGACCAGGATGTCCGGCCGCCGCTGGCGGACGATCTCCACGGCCTGACGCACCTTCTCTGAAAGCGGATGGCGGGTGCTGCCGAAGTTCGAGAAGGAGAGCATGGCCACCCGCGGCTCGATATCGAAGCGCCGGGCGAAGTCCGCCGCCATAATGGCGATCTCCGCCAGATCCTCGGCGGTGGGCTCGATGTTCACCGTGGCGTCGGTGAAGAAGTAAACTTTCTCCTTCACGATCATGATGTAAAGCCCCGCGACCTTGCGCACACCCTCCCGGACCCCCACGACCTGCAGGGCGGGGCGGATGACGGCGGGGTAATCGTAGGTGAGGCCGGAGATGAAGGCGTCGGCGTCGCCCATCTCCACCATCATCGGCCCGAAGTAGTTGGGCTCCAGCAGCAGGGTGCGGGCCAGAGGGAGGGTGACGCCTTTGCGCTGGCGCTTCTCGAAGAGGCGCTGGGCATATTCCTCCAGCCGCGGGAATTCCGGCGGGTAGATGATCTCCGGCCGGCAGCGCAGGCCCAGCTCCTCGATGCGCCGCTGGATGACCTCCGGGCGCCCGATGAGGATGGGCCGGCCGATCCCTTCCTCCTGGACCAGGGCCGCCGCGCGGAGGATCTTGGGCTCCTCCCCCTCCCCGAAGGCGATGCGCTTGGGGGCGGCTTTCGCCTTGTTGATGATGAAACGCATCACCTGGGTGCCCTTGCCCAGCCGGGCCGCCAGCCGCTCCCGGTATTCCTCGATGTCGATGCGAATGCGGGCCACACCGGTCTCCATCGCCGCCTGGGCCACCGCCGGCGCCTCCCAGAGCATCACCCGGGGGTCCAGCGGCTTGGGGATGATGTAATCCGGCCCGAAGCGCAGCGTATCCAGCCCGTAGGCCTTCAGCACGCTGTCCGGCACATCCTCGCGGGCCAGGGCGGCCAGGGCCCGTGCCGCGGCCAGCTTCATCTCGTCGTTGATCGCCCGCGCCCGCACGTCCAGGGCCCCGCGGAAGATGAAGGGGAAGCCCAGGACGTTGTTCACCTGGTTGGGGTAATCGCTGCGGCCGGTGGCCACGATGGCGTCGGGGCGGACCTCCTTGGCCAGCTCGTAGCGGATCTCGGGGTCGGGGTTGGCCAGGGCGAAGATGATCGGGCGTTCGGCCATCGATTTCACCATCTCCGGGGTGAGGACATCAGCCACGGAGAGCCCCAGGAACACATCCGCTCCGCGGATGGCCTCCGCCAGGGTTCGGGCATCGGTCTCCGCGGCGAAGCGCTCCTTATACGGGTTCATCCCCTCCTTACGGCCTTTGTAGATCACCCCCTTCGTGTCCAGCATGATGAGGTTCTCTTTGCGCACCCCCAGCTTCACCCAGAGATCGGCGCAGGCGATGCCCGAGGCCCCCGCCCCGTTGATCACCACCCTGATCTCATCGATGCGCTTGCCCACCAGCTCCAGGGCGTTGAGCAGGGCCGCCGCGGAGATCACCGCCGTCCCGTGCTGATCGTCGTGGAAGACCGGGATGTCCAGGGTGGCGCGCAGGGTTTCCTCAATGTAAAAACATTCCGGCGCCTTGATGTCCTCCAGGTTGATGCCCCCGAAGGTCGGAGCGATGGCCTGCACCACCCGGATCAGCTCGTCCGGATCCCGGGTGTTCACCTCGATATCGATGGCGTCCACGTCGGCGAACTTCTTGAAGAGCACCGCCTTGCCCTCCATCACCGGCTTCGAGGCCAGAGCCCCTCGATCCCCCAGACCGAGGATGGCGGTGCCATTGGAGATCACCGCCACCAGATTCCCTTTGGTCGTGTATTCATAAGCCAGGTCCGGATCCTTCTCGATCTCCAGGACCGGGTAGGCGACGCCCGGGCTGTAAGCGAGGGAGAGATCCCGCTGGGTGATCATGGGCTTGGTGGGCACGATCTCCAGCTTGCCGGGTCGGCCTTTACGGTGGTATTCCAGCGCGTCTTCACGGAGCATGGAAACCTCCCGGGTTTGGAGCTGGATCCTGGTATGGAAAGAGGCCGGGGCTGGAAAGCGCCCCGATCTTCTCGGTTCCACCCTCAGCATAATCCGGAGCAATGCTCCGGGCAACCTCCCCGAAGCATTTTCGTCAACCGTTCCGATCGCCATCCATAGGGGGCTTCCATCTTTCTGCTCTTTCTCGATTACAATGGCGTTACATGAAGGCGGGCCGACCATCCAGATCGGAAGGTAGGAGGCCGGACCATGCGCCTGTGGGGAACTCCGGAGGGATCCGCCCTGGATCCCGCCTTCGAGCGGTTGAACGCGTCGCTTCCCTTCGATCGACGCCTCTACCCCCACGACATCCGTGGCTCGATCGCCTGGGCCCGCGCCCTGGCCCGGGCGGGCCTGCTCACCCCCGAGGAACGCGATGCGATCATCGCGGGCCTGGAGGCCGTGAAGGCCGAGCTGGACGCGGGCGCCTTCGTTTTCCAGCCCACCGATGAGGATATCCACACCGCCATCGAACGCCGGCTGACCGAGCGCATCGGCCCGGTCGCCGGCAAGCTCCACACGGGGCGCAGCCGCAACGACCAGGTCGCCACCGACCTGCGCCTTTTCCTGATGGAGGCCTGGCCCCGCCTGGACCAGGGATTGCGGGGGCTTGAGGAGGCCCTGGCGGCTCAGGCGGAAGCCCATCTGGACCTGATCATGCCGGGCTATACCCATCTTCAGCGGGCCCAGCCGATCCGCTATGCCCACTGGTGTCTGGCCCATGCATGGGCTTTTGAGCGCGACCGGGCCCGATTGCGGGATGCCTATCCCCGGCTGGCGACCCTCCCGCTGGGCAGCGGCGCCCTCTCCGGGACGCCCTTCCCGATCGACCGGGAGGCCCTGGCCCGGGAGCTGGGCTTTCGATCCCTGTCCCCGAACAGCCTGGATGCGGTTTCCGATCGGGATTTCGTCGCCGAGTTCCTCTTCATCGCCGCGATGATCGGCATCCATCTCAGCCGGCTGGCGGAGGATCTCATCCTCTTCGCCAGCGCGGAGTTCGGGTTCATCGCGCTGGATCCGGCTTACACCACCGGCTCCAGCCTGATGCCTCAGAAGCGCAATCCCGACGCCCTGGAGCTGGCCCGGGCCAGGGCCGGCCGCCTCGTCGGCCACCTGACCGGATTCCTCACGGTCCTGAAGGGCCTCCCCTCCGGTTACAATAAGGATCTGCAGGAGGATAAAGAGCCGGTCTTCGACACCGTGGACACGCTGGAGATCCTGCTAACTGTGCTTTCCGGCCTGGTGCGGACCATGCGGCCGCGGCCGGAGCGGATGCGGCAGGCCCTGGAGGAAGCGATGCTGGCCACCGAGCTGGCAGATTATCTGGTGCGCAAAGGGGTTCCGTTCCGGGAAGCGCATCGGGTGATCAGCGAACTGGTCCGGGAATCCCTTCGACAGGCGAAGCCGCTTTCCGCCCTCCCCCTGGAGCTCATGCGCCGCCATCATCCGGCCTTCGATGCGGAGGTTTACACCATCCTCGATCCCGAGGCCGCCGTGGAGCGTCGTTCCATCCCCGGCGGCACCGCGCGCGCCGCCGTCGAGGCGCAGATCCAGGCCCTGCGGGCATGTCTGGACCGCTCATTCCAGGAAAGCCTCTCAGGGGCCCGGCCGGATCCTTAGCGGGAAAATGTCCCCCGGATCGTCGGATGATTTGACAGCCCGGCCAGCTCTGGTAGAATTGGAAAAGGATCGCCGGGGTGGCGGAACTGGCAGACGCGCCACGTTCAGGGCGTGGTGGGCATACGCCCGTGCGGGTTCAAATCCCGCCCCCGGCATCGCCAGAGAACGCGGGGCGTGGGGAAGGCGGTGAAGGGCATCCCACGCCCCTTTTTCATCTTTCGGGTTTGCGCCGCGGCTGTCACCCCGTTCGGTCGTGAGGCTTTTTCGGGCGGCGCTCTCTCAGGGGCGGCCGGCCGAAGGGGACCTGCGAAGAAATATGGACTTTCCCAAGGGGATCCGGCTCGGATGCATCCATGGCTGGGCGGGGCGGGCCGGTGGCTGGTCCGCCTGATCGTATCGATGGGGCTGGTGCTCCTGGCCCATGTGGCCTGGGGGAACCTGGAGCTTTACCGACAACGGGTGGAGCGCGCCGAGCGTCTGCAACAGGCGATCGCCACCGAGCGGATCCGGGCGACCCGCCTCGCAGAGCAGGCGCGCTATGTGCAGAGCGAGGAGTTCGTGGCCCGCTGGGCCCGCCTGGAGGCCGGGATGATCCGCCCCCGGGAGACGCCCTATCGCCTGGAGCGGGCCCCTCTCCCCCCTACCCCTTACCCCACGCCAACCCCCACGCTCCAACCCTGGCAGGCCTGGTGGATGGAATTCCGGGGTCGCTGAAGAGAAAAATATATTTTCGGGTGCTGCAGGGAGGGCATCTTCGGCGCCCCTTGCGGCACCGGAAGCCCCCGCGAGGTGGCCAGCGGTGTAACCCCTATCCTCCATCCCGCCATCGGCAGGAGAATCGACTTACAATAAATAAGAAATGCGAAGCGGGTTTCCTTCCGGGGGCTTTCAGGGCCGGGCTGGCCCCCACATGGAAACTCCACTGCGCCGGTCCTGGGGGAAAAGCGAACTCCGTCTTAAGGGAGGTCCGATGGCGAAGGGAAGCGAGAAAGCGAAGGACGTCATTCAGGTGGAAGGGACCGTGGTGGAGACGTTACCGAATGCGATGTTCAAGGTCCGTCTCGATAACGGTCACGAGGTGCTGGCCCATCTCTCCGGCCGGATGCGCATGTATTACATCCGGGTGCTTCTGGGGGACCGTGTTCTGGTGGAGCTTTCCCCCTACGATCTGAGCCGGGGGCGCATCGTGCGCCGGCTCTCCCGATGACGGAGGCCACCCGGCTGGACGCTTCCGGGGGCCCGGGCCGGGCGGGCCGCCTGCGGGCGGTCTGTCTGGTCCTAAAAAAGGGGGAAGCATCCGGCCTTCCCGATGGGGGATCCGCAGCAGGAGTTCTATCATTGTCCAGGAGCGAAGCGCCGCGTTCGCCTGCAGCCATCTTTCTCTTCCGCTCAGCAAAGCCATTATAATTTAAACAGAACCGGCCGCAACGGGCGGGCTGTTTCTTCCTCCGTTGCCCCAGGCGACTGAAGGAGGTTCGCCGCAACGGTGAATCAGGCGTCATCCATGCTGGCCGCGGTTTCCCAGCCTCATCCCCCAGCTCCACGGAGGGAGATCATGGACACCATTAAAGTGGCTGCCAAATCGCGCACCACAGCCGTGGCCGGAGCCATCGCGGGTGTCATCCGGGAGCGCGGGCGGGCGGAAGTGCAGGCGATCGGCGCCGGCGCCGTCAATCAGGCGGTTAAGGCCATCTGCATCGCCCGCACCTACCTGGCCCAGGATGGCATCGACATTGTCTGTGTCCCCGAGTTCACCGATGTCAAAATCAACGACCAGGAACGGACGGCCATCCGGTTCGTGGTCGAGAAGCGATGAGTTCCCGTCTCGACCTCCATGTTCACACCACCGCCTCCGATGGCCTGTGGTCCCCCGCCCAGGTGGTGCATGAGGCCCTCGCGCGCGGTCTGCGCTACCTGGCCATCACGGACCATGAGACCACCCGGGGGGCGGTGGAAGCGATGGCCCTCGCCCGCGGCACGTCCCTGGAGGTGATCCCCGGTGTGGAGATCAGCGTCGGCGGCTCTGAGGAGGAGATCGACCTGCTGGCGTATTTCGTGGACCCCGTTCACCCGGATCTTCTCCGCCTGCTAAACGGCATGCAGGCGGAACGGATGGAACGGATCCACGCGATGGCCGAGCGCCTGGCCCGGCTGGGGATGCCGGTTCCCTGGGAACGGGTGCTGGAGCTGGCCCGGGGGGACGTGCTGGGACGTCCGCACCTGGCCCGGGCGATGGTGGAGCAGGGCTATGTGGCCGATGAAGCGGAAGCCTTCCGACGGTGGCTGGGGCGGGGCCGCCCGGCCTATATCCCCCGACGGCCGGTAGATCCCCGGGAGATCCTCGCGATGATCCGGTCGGCTGGAGGCGTGGCCGCCCTGGCCCATCCCGGGCGCTCCGGACTTCCCCGGGATCTGGAGGGCCTGTGGCGGGCAGGCCTGGTCGGGCTGGAGGTGTTTCACCCCGATCACTCCCCCGCCGACGTGGCCCGGTTGATCACCCTCGCCCGGATCTACGATCTGATCCCCACAGGCGGCAGCGACTTCCACGGCCCCGGCCCGGACGGCCGCGTCCTCCTGGGCACGATGCCGGTCCCCGAACATACGGTGGAACGGCTCCGGGAGCGGTGCCCGCCTTAGCTCCCCGGGGACTCCTGGAGCCGGACCGGCCCCAAACCCCGTTTTCTCTCCCGGAGGCAGGGAGGACATCCCGCTCGCTTCGTTCGAAACCACCGGCATCCGCCTGAGCCTTCGAAAAGGCCCAAGAGCACGGGCACCGCTCTTGTTCCCTCTCATTTGGGCTGGTATAATCGAATACGTCTCAGCATGGGGACCACGAGCTATGTCCAGGGTGGGTGAGCGTGTCTTCGATGCGTTCACCCGCCCTGAAAGAACAGGGGTCGAGGAGAACGTGGAGATGGCAGCGGTTGGACCGACGTATCTGACACCGGAGGGCAAACGGCAGCTGGAGGAGGAGCTGGAATACCTGCGCACGGTCAAGCGCCGGGAGATCGCCCAGCGTCTGCGTTTTGCCATCCAGCAGGGCGATCTCTCGGAGAACGCCGATTACCACGCGGCGAAGGAGGAACAGGCGTTCGTCGAGGGCCGGATCCGGATGCTGGAGGCGATCCTCAACAGCGCCATCGTGATCGATCCCCAGCCTCCGGAGGACGGCCGCGTGCGCCTCGGATCTCGCGTCACCATCGCGGAGGATGGTGGCGCTCCGGAGGTCTATGTGCTGGTGGGGCCCGCAGAGGCGGATCCCACGCAGGGGAAGATCTCGTATGAGTCGCCGCTGGGGCAGGCGCTGCTGGGCCGGGCACCGGGAGATGTGGTGACCGTGGAGGCACCCGCCGGTGTCCTGACCTTCCGGATCCTCGCGGTGGAGTGAACATCCCGAACCGTTCCCCGCTCTCCCCCTGACCCTCTCATCGCCATGTTTTTTTCCTCAACGTGTGAGAAGTTCGCCCCTGCAGACCGGAACAGCCAGAAGACCTCATCCCGGCGAATCGGACCGGCTGGGCCGCCTTCGGCGATCCGCCTGACCCCGAAGGCCCCCATAGAATGCGGGTGGGCGCGCCTTCGGCGCGCCCACCCATCCTTAACACCTTCCTCTGCAGCCCGGAGATGGGGCGGAGTTCCGGCCCGGGATGCATCAGCGGAGCTCGTCCAGCAACGGCGTAAGATCCCGCTGGTAGATCGGCTCCAGGTCCGCCAGAGCCTTCCCCCAGTGGGGGAGACGGGCTGCCAGCTCATCCTCCAGGGTCGGCCGCTCCACCCGGTAGAAGATCCCGATGGGGATCCGATCTCCATTCTCATAGGCCTTGAGAAGCGCCTGGGCCTTCTTCTCCACGATCTCCTTCTCGTCCGTCGGGTTATGGACCACCGGGTCGTAGCCCGTTTCCTCCAGCTTGTAGACCCGCGCGTTGTAATACTCCCGTGTGTAGATGTTGTTGTAGGTTGGGCAGGGCTGGAGGACATCGATCAGCGCCGTCCCCCGATGCTGGATGGCGGCCACGATGAGATCCCGCAGATGCCGCACGTCGTAGGCGTAGCCACGGGCAATGAAGGTGTAGCCTGCGCCCAGGGCCACGGCGATCGGGTTGAGGGCCTCCATCAGGTTGGGCTCCGGCAGGGACTTGGTCTGCACCCCCTTGGGCAGCGTGGGGGAGGCCTGACCCTTGGTCAGGCCGTAGACCCCATTGTTGTAAACGATATAGGTAAGATCCACATTGCGCCGCCCGGCGGCCAGGAAATACCCGGCCCCGATCCCATAGCCATCGCCGTCCCCGCCCACCGCGATGACCGTCATCTCCGGGTTGGCCAGCTTGAACCCGGTGGCCACCGGCAGCACCCGGCCGTGGAGCGTGTGGATCCCATAGGTTCCAATGTAGTGCGGCGTCTTGCCGGAGCAGCCGATCCCGGAGAAGACCGCCACCTTATGGGGAGGGAGCTGCAGAGCAGCCAGCGCCTGATGGATCGCGTTCAGGATCCCGAAATCCCCGCAACCCGGGCACCAGTCCACCCAGACTTCCGTCTTGTAATCCTTCACCGCGTAGGCCATGGGATCACCTCCCGGGCTTCGCTGGAGATCATCACAATGCGCTCCTCATCGTTCTCCAGAGCGCGACGGACCCCCTCGAGGATCTCGTTCACCGTGAAGGGCCGCCCGTCGTATTTCAGCACCCGATGGGGGATCCGGAATCCGGTCATCTCCCGGATCAGATTCCCCAGCTGCCCCGAGTAATTGTTCTCGATCAGGATCACACGGCGGGCCCGCCGCAGGATCGCCCCCACCGGCTCGGCCGGGAAGGGCCGCATCATCCGGATCTGCAGGAAGTTGAAGGTCAATCCGTTCAGGGCCGACAGCTCCTCCAGCGCGTCCAGGATCGCGCCCTTGGTGGTTCCCCAGCCCACCAGGGTCACCTGGGCCTCTGCCGGGCCGTGGAGGGTGAATTTCTTGCTGTCGGGGATCTCCCGGGCGGCCAGCTCCAGCTTGCGCATCCGCTTATCCATCTGTTCCATTCGATGAAGCACCCCTTCGGAGATATGCCCCTTGGGGTTATGCTCATCGCTGGTGGTCCAGAAGACGACGCCCTCCGTGCCGGGGACCACCCATGGGGAGATGCCGCTTTCGGTCACCGCGTGGCGCAGGTAGCCATCCCGCTGGCCAGCCGGTTGATATCGAATTCCCCGATCGATGACCAGGTGACGGGTTTCGAAGCGGGGCACGGCGATGTAACTGCTGGCCAGGTATTTATCCACCAGCACGATCACGGGCATCTGGTAGCGATCGGCCCAGTTGAAGGCCTCGAAGCTATCGTAAAAGGCTTCCACCACATCGCCGGGGGCGATGACGATATGGGGGAACTCTCCATGGGCGGGATGGAGGGCGAATCCGAGATCCGCCTGCTCCGTGCGAGTGGGGAGCCCCGTGCTGGGGCCGCCGCGCTGGTAGAGGAACACCACCAGACCCGGCGCCTCGGTGATCGCAGCGAACCCGATGCCCTCCGGCATCAGGGCAAAGCCCGGCCCTGCGGTGGAGGTCGAGGCCCGGGCACCGGCATGGGCGGCCCCGACCGCCATATTGATCGCCGAGATCTCGTCCTCGGTCTGGATGACCACCACGTTGTATTTGCTCTGGACCGCTTCCAGATACGTGCTCTCATCCGTCGCCGGGCTGATCGGGTAGTAGGTCTGAACGCCCAGCCCGGCCTGAAGCTTGCCCAGCGCCACCGCCTGCACCCCACGGATCAGGATATGGTCCCCACGCCGCTCCCGCCGGCGAACCTTCCAGGGGAAGTCGTTGCCGAAATGTTCATGCACATAGTCATAGGTGACCCGCAGGGCCTGGATGTTCAGATCCGCCAGCCGGGCCCGACGCCCCTTAAACTGCTCGCGGATCACCTCCGCAACGAGGTCGAAGTCGTAATCCAGGACCGCCAGAGTGGCCCCCAGCGCCACCGTGTTCCGCATAATGTCGTATTGACGGTATTCCGCCGCCTTGCCGAAAGGCTCCAGCGCCCGGCGGATCATCTCAAAATACGGCACCGGATAAAGTCGCAGATCATCCCGCTTCAGGCGATCCCGGATGTCCCCCAGATCCGCATCGTAGATGATCCCGCCGCCCGGAACCACCTCATGGACGTGTCCGTGATGCGTGGGGAACTCGGGGTTGTGATGATGATCCCCAAAGAGGGTCTCCTCATCCAGCGCGGCGAGGAGGTGAACTTCCTCGACGGGGGCATGGATCGGATCCTCGGAGACCCGGACCCGATAATAGCTGTGCTTGCCCATAATGTTGGAGTGGTATTCGATGTTGGCGAAGACGTAAAGCCCACCCCGGCTGAAGGCCTTCGCGAGGGTCTCCGCCGCCACGTTGATCCCACTGCCCTGGGGCCCCCCGATCATCCAGGAGACAAACCGCTTCGGCATGGCACCTGCCTCCCTGAGAATATGGGGGGGGCGGATCGGCCCGCCTGCGGCGTCTCGCCCGCCCCCCATCGATCATCCTTAAAAACCTGCGCCGCTGGGCTCAGACAGAGATGGAAAGCCATCCCTCCAAATTGAAGGCCGCACGCGGCGCCCCCGGCCCCGAAACAGCCTTAAAAGCCTCCATTCCGTGGAGGCGCTTTTAAAAAGTATACCTGGCGCAGCGGCGCTTGTAAAATTTATAACAGACAGGGGAAGGATATCCCCCAGATGGGGGATGTCCTTCCCCCATTCAGGGGTGCGCCGCCAGCGCTCCCCATCCCTGCACCCCTTCGTGCCCGCTCAGAGAGAAGAAGCCAGGCGGGTCGTCTTCGACGGCCCACCCGGCCTCTAAAGCCCCCCGGCGAATGCGATCGGGGTGGATGGCTTCACCGCCGGTCCGGTTCCATGCCCTGAGCCCCCCGCGCGCGAACCAGGAGGGTCCACTGGCCCTTCTGCACCACCTCGCCGCGCTGATTCAGAACCTGCACCTGGAAAATCACGAAGCCCGCACGGCCATCCGGCGCAGGTCGCTTTTGAGCTACCTCGATCTCCGCATGGATCGTATCCCCGATGCGGATGGGGGCCCGAAATTTCCACTCCAGGCCGGTGAAGGCCTCCACGGTCTCCTCGAGGAACCCCAGACGGGTGGCCAGCCCCGAGGCGATCGCCAGGCCGAGCAGCCCGTGCGCGATCCGCTCCCCGAAGATCGTGCCGCGGGCGTATTCCGCGTCGGTATGCAGCGGCGTGTAATCGCCGGAGAGCCCGGCGAACGCCACGATGTCCGCCTCCGTCACCGTGCGGCCCGGGGTGCGCACCTTCCAGCCGATCTCCAGATCCTCGAAATATAACCCTCGAACCAGCGTTCTCCCGGTGGACATGGGCGATGCCTCCTGTGGGAAGTCATCCTCCATTCGCCGATGGGATCGGAGCTCACGCAGCCGGGCTTCCATCTGGGAGCTGACAGCCCTCCGGGCCGCAGGGGGAAAGGAGGCTCCACGCCGCCCGCGGCTCATCCAGTTCCCGGGGGGAAACCCGCTGCGTGATTTCCCGGAAAGGATCGATCGCCACGCCCTGAAGTATAATCGGCTCGAAGGACGCCCTCAAGCGTATTCCACATACCATCCAGTTCCGCACGCGGGAGCTCTGGATGTGGGTAGAGCAGGAGATCCGACAGCAGCCTCAGGTCGCCGATCGCCTGATCCGCGAAGGGTGGGAGGAGGCGCGGCGGATCGTGGACGCCGTGCGCCGTTTTCAGCCCGCGCTGGCTGTGCTGGCTGCGCGGGGAAGCTCCGACAACGCCGCCCGCTACGGGCAATACCTGCTGGGGGCCTTCGCGGGTCTCCCGGCAGCCCTTGCCACCCCTTCCCTCTTCACGTTCTATCGCCGGCCTCCTCGCCTGGACCACGCATGGGTGATCGGGATCTCCCAATCCGGCCGCTCCCCGGATATTGTGGAGGTCATCCGGGAAGCTCGACGTCAGGGCGGGTGGACCCTGGCCATCACCAACGATCCGGCCTCCCCCCTCGCCTCCGCCGCCCACGCGGTCCTCCCCCTCCGCGCGGGGGAGGAGCGTGCGGTGGCCGCCACCAAGACCTACACCGCGCAACTGATGGCCCTCGCCCTCCTGGCGGCGGCCTGGGCGGAGGATGCCGCGATGCGGGAGGATCTGCTTCAGTTGCCGGAAGCCATGGCCCGGGCGCTGGGCACCGAGGAGGCTGCCCGCGAGGCGGCGGCGTTCTGGCAACAGGCCGCCCACGGCGTGGTGATCGGCCGGGGTTTCAATTACGCGACGGCGTTCGAAGTCGCCCTCAAGCTCAAGGAATTGACTTACATCGTGGCGGAGCCGTATTCCTCAGCGGATTTCCTTCATGGGCCCATCGCCCTGGTGGAGCCGGGCTTCCCGGTGTTCCTGATCGCCCCGGGCCCGACCTTCCGCTCCGAGATGGAAAACCTGGCCCATCTGCTCCGGGCGCGGAAGGCCCATCTCACGCTCTGCAGCGAGGATCCCGCGTTGCTCGCCCTGGCGGATGTGAGCATCCCGCTGCCTCCCGTCCCGGAGTGGCTCTCACCGGTGGTGGCCGTGATCCCCGGTCAGTGGTTCGCCGTTTCCCTCGCCCGATGGAAAGGACTGGATCCAGACCGGCCGCGAGGCTTACAGAAAGTGACCGAAACGCGATGAACAACAGGCGCAGACCTTTCCATGGAGCGCTTTTATGAGCGAGTGGGAAGAACTCGAGCAGGCTCCCATCACCTATCTCACCGTGTCCCAGCTGGCCGCCCATCTGAAGGAAGTGATCGAATCCCGCTTCGCATGGGGGGATCTGTGGGTGGAGGGGGAAGTGGGGGATCTCCGCCCCACGGCGCCGGGCCATGTTTTCTTCTCATTGAAAGAAGGGCGGGCACAGATCACCTGCGTGGTCTGGCGGACTCAGGCGGCCCGGATGGCCCAGCTGCCCGCGAACGGCCAGACCATTGTGGTGCGCGGGCGGATCGGTTACTACGAGGATCGGGGGGATTGCCGTCTGTATGTGGATCGCTGGCTCCCGATCGGCCTGGGCCAGCGGTTCCTGGCCCTCGAGGCATTAAAGCGCCGGCTGGAGGCGGAAGGGCTGTTCGACCCCGCCCGCAAGCGAACGCCGCCCCCGTTCCCCCGCCGGATTGGCGTGGTGACCTCGCCGGCGGGGGCGGCCCTTCGGGACATCCTGAACATCCTCCGGCGGCGATGGCCTCTGGCCGAGGTGATCCTCTCCCCCACCGTCGTCCAGGGGGAAGAGGCCCCCCTTTCGATCGCCGCGGCCCTGGAGGCGCTCCAGAGGGTGGCGGGGGTGGAGCTGGTGATCATCGCGCGGGGTGGAGGATCGAACGAGGAGCTGTGGGCTTTCAACGATGAGCGGGTGGTTCGGGCGGTGGCGTCCTCGCCGTTCCCGGTGATTTCCGGTGTCGGCCACGCCATCGATCTGACTTTGACGGATGCGGCCGCTGATGTGCACGCGCCCACACCCTCCGCCGCGGCGGAGCTGGCCACTCCCGATCGGGAGGCCGTGGTCGCTCAGATCGCCGGATGGCGGGATCGCCTGGAGCAGGCGATGCGGGCCCGGCTGGAGCGGGCCGCACAGGTCCTGGTGACCCTCCGCGCGCGCCTGCAGGCCCACACGCCCGAGCGGGAGCTTTACGCTCGTCTGGAGCGCCTGCATCGGCTGCGCACCCGGCTGGAGGGCGCGATCCGCCAGCAGATTCTGCAGGCGGAAGCCCGGTGGGGCTCCCACCGGGCCCGGCTGGAGGCGCTGAATCCCCGCGCCGTCCTCGCCCGGGGCTATGCCCTGGTCCGCCGGGACGATGGCCGCCTGGTCACCCGGGCGGATCAGGTGCGGCCCGGCGAGCATCTCATCGTGCAGTGGATCGATGGGGAAATCCCGGTGCAGGTGGAAGGAGGTTCTCCCGGATGAACGCCCGTTTCCGCCTCGGCCCTCACGTGGAGGAAGCCCGGGCTCGCCGCCAGCCGATCGTCGCGCTGGAGACGGTGGTGGTCGCCTTCGGGCTGCCCCGGCCGGCTAACCTCCAGGTTGCCCTGGAGATGGAAGGGGCCGTTCGCGCGGAGGGAGCCGTTCCGGCGACCATCGGGCTGCTGGATGGCCAGGTCGTGATCGGCCTGACCCGGGCAGAGCTCGAGCGGTTCGCGGGGGAGGAGCGGGTGGTGAAGGCAAGCCGGCGGGATCTCGCCATTGTGCTGGCCCGGCAGAGGATCGGGGCCACGACCGTGGCGGCCACCGTCTGGGCCGCTGCGCGGGCCGGAATCCCGGTGGTGGCGACCGGTGGCATCGGCGGCGTGCATCGGGGAGCCCCGTTCGACGTCTCGAACGACCTGCCGACCTTGGCGGCGGAGCCCGTGCTGGTGGTCTGTTCCGGGGCCAAGGCGATCCTGGATCTGCGGGCAACCCGGGAGTGGCTGGAGACCTACGGGATCCCCGTCCTGGGATGGGGCACGGAGACCCTGCCCGCCTTTTACAGCGCCTCCAGCGGATTGCCGGTAGATGCCCGGGTGGATTCGGCGGAGGAGATCGCCCGCATCGCTCGGATCCACTGGGCCCTGGGGGGGAAAGGGATCCTGGTGACCGTTCCGCCCCCCGCCGCGGTGGCGGTGCCGCTGGATCGGCTGGAGGGGGTAATCCAGGAGGCCCTGGAGGAAGCCGAACGACACGGGATCCAGGGATGGGAGGTGACGCCTTTCCTCCTGGCCCGGGTGGCCGAGCGGACCGGGGGGGAAAGCATACAGGTCAATCGTGCGCTGCTGGTTGAAAACGCCCGCATCGGGGCCCGCATCGCCCGGGCGCTGGAGGCGTTATCGCGGGGACAGTGAGGGACGCCCTATGGAAACCGCCTCGGTGTTCGACCGCTACGCCGCCCGTTACGATGCCTGGTACGAAGGGCCGGTGGGCCGGGGCGCCTACCGCTCGGAGGTCCGGGCGCTGGCTCCCCTGCTGGCCCAGTGCCCGCCCCCCCATCTGGAGATCGGCGTGGGGTCCGGGCGCTTCGCCCAGGCCCTCGGCGTCGGCTTCGGGATCGATCCCGCACGAGAGCCCCTCCGGATGGCGTCTGCCCGTGGGATCCAGGTGGCTCAGGCGGTGGGGGAACGGCTCCCGTTCCGCGACGGGGCCTTCGGCGGGGTCCTCCTGGTGGTCACCCTCTGCTTCGTGGAGGATCCCATCGCGGTTCTGCGGGAGGCCTATCGGGTGCTGCATCCCGACGGAGGGCTGGTGCTGGGGATGATCCTGGCGGAGAGCCCGTGGGCGGCGCACTACCAGGAGAAAGGCCGCCAGGGCCATCCTTTTTACTCCATCGCGCGGTTCTATTCCCGCCAGGAGCTGGAAGGGGGGCTGGAACAGGCCGGGTTCCGGGTGGTTGAATATCGCTCCACCCTCTTCCAGGCTCCCGATGCCCCGGAGATCCGGGAGGAAGAGGCCCGCCCGGGCTTCGACCCCCGGGCGGGGTTCGTCGGCATCCTGGCGCGGCGGGCTGAAAGCGTCGAATGAATTCGACCGCGAGAGGCCTCCGGCCAGGGGCCGGCCGCCGCCGGCCGGGAGGTGATCCGCGTCGGCGAAGGCCGACGCCCGGCTCAGAGGGTGTCGAATGAATTCGACCGCCAGAGGCCTTCGGCCATGGGCCGGCCGCCGCCGGCCAGAAGGCTCTTTACGTCGGCGCAGGCCGAGCCGGGGCGCCTCAGCGCCTCCGGAGGCCGATTTCAATCGGCGCAACATTCGCGATCGACCGACGGAATCCGTTGCAGAGAGGGTCGCCGGGCTATGACCGCAGAGACGCGACTTCCAGTGGAAGCCTTCGCCTGTGGGAAGGTGATCCTGCTGGGGGAACACGCGGTGGTTTATG
>BEHY01000045.1 GCA_002898735.1 Candidatus Thermoflexus japonica | reverse complement strand
GGCGGCTCGATCCAGCTCCAGATGCTCCATCCTGACCCTCGCTCACTGGAAGATGCGGAGGGGCAGATAGGCCGTGACCATCCAGTTGGGCTTATCCACCACCTCACTCATCCTCAGGTCCACCACCCCGTTGGCATGGTATGCCGCTCAGCCGCGCCTTCGACAGCTCGGCTGGAGCGAGAGGTTAGCCGGGCATCTCAAATTTTAGTCCATACTTTCCGGCGGCCAAACTATCTTTTCAATACGCTCATCATTAGCTATCCGCTTATTCCAGCGAAACCTGAAAGAATTCCTGTTCTGAGAACCCAATTCACGCACCACATCGTAAGGCACACGTATAACTCCGAGTAGTTCAAGTTCAGGCGAAAAGAATACACCAATTAGATAATCAAAAGGACGATCTATTGTGGTAATATCAAATGATGTGTTCTTGTCAAGATTCCCCACTATGCGCGATTTTATCTGGTAAGTCTTCCCCTGCGGATCTATGGCGTCCCACCCGCGCTGAGTTCCACTGGAGGCAAGCTCTAAACCCAGCAGTCCTGCTACCAGCCACTCGGCGTAGTCTGCCTGCAGTGTTCGCTCCGAACGGAGGATTCCTAACCTGGTCAGACCCTCGCGAGCAGCCAGGTAACACTTGATAAAGGATCGAGCAAGTTCCCGCTTCTCCTGGAATGTCATGGCATCCTCCTGCTGTTTGAGACAACCAGGGACATCGTCTTGAATCGGTTTGCAGGCGAAGATCTATGCCTGCTGGGGGGATGGACTTATCCTGCTATTCGATTCCGAACATCGCTTTCATCAGCTCCGGCGTGTAGCGGGCGATCGTTTCCGAACTCAGCGCGTTGG
Organism: Candidatus Thermoflexus japonica; assembly: GCA_002898735.1. Classification (GTDB taxonomy): domain Bacteria; phylum Chloroflexota; class Anaerolineae; order Thermoflexales; family Thermoflexaceae; genus Thermoflexus; species Thermoflexus japonica. The sequence continues at coordinate 18,604 of BEHY01000045.1, read as the reverse complement.
CCCGACAGATCTCCGCGTAAAGATCCGCACTGCGCCGGGGCCGCCGCGCCTGGGTCTCCGGATCCACTTCGATCAGCCCGAACCGCAGCGTCCACCCCTCCGCCCACTCGAAGTTGTCCACCAGGGACCAGTGGAAATAGCCCTTCACCGGGACGTTCTGCTGGATCGCCCGCCACATCGCGTGGAGATGGCGCACCAGGAAGCGGGGGCGCTGATCGTCATCGGCATCCGGGATCCCGTTCTCGGTGACGTATATGGGCTTCCCCATGCGGGCGAGCTGCTTCAGCAGGCGGTAAAGGCCTTCCGGGAAAACCTCCCCATACTCCCCATCGCTGATCTCGCCGTGAGGGTTCAGGAAGGTGCGCCCGAAGAGGGTGGCCGGGGAGCGCCGATCAAAGGCGGAGAGGCGTCGGGTGTAATAGTTCAGCCCGATGAAGTCGCAGCTTCCCCGAAGCGCGGTCAGCGTGCGGAAAGAGAAAAGCCCTGGCTCCCGTCCGGCCACCATGGCATCCAGGACCAGGCGGTTGAACATGCGGTCGTGCAGGCGGGCCACCATGCGATCCAGGGGAGAGGAGGGATGAGCGGGCTCGAAGACCACCATGTTGTGGGCGATCCCGACCTGGGCCTCGGGCTGGATTTCGTGGATGGCATGATAGGCCCGGGCGTGGGCGCGCATGAGATGGCGGAGCACCTGGATGGAAAGTTGAAAATCCCGCTTTCCTGGAGGCCATTTCCCCTCGTTCCATCCCATGTAGGCCAGGACGTTGGGCTCGTTGATCGTGCACCAGAGGCGACAGAGGTCCTTCAGGGCGCTCACCGCCCGCCGCACGTAGCGCTCGAAGCGGTCGATGACGGCAGGGTTCTCCCAGCCTCCCTGTTCCACCAGCCAGATCGGGTTGGTGAAGTGATGGAGGGTGACCATCGGCTCGATCCCTCGATCCCGAAGGGCCTGAAGCATGGCCCGATAGCGATCGAGGGCGGCGTCGTCAAAGACCCCATCCCGGGGCTCGATCCGGCTCCACTCGATGGATAGCCGGTGCGCGTTCTGACCCATGGCGGCGGCGCGGTCGAAATCGGCTTCCGCATTGCGCCACCAGTCACAGGCCCGACCGGAGCGGTGTCCCTCCCGGATGCGGCCCGGACCCTGTTCCCAGAGCCACCAGTCGTTGTTCGTGTTCTCTCCCTCGACCTGATGGCTGGAGGTCGCGGTTCCCCAGAGGAAGCCCGGAGGGAAATGAAAGGTGAATTCCACCATAGGCGATCCCTCCTCCTGGCGAGACGGGTTGTCGGATCCGTCCCCCGTCCGTTCAGGATTCACCCCAGTTGACCCATGCCAGCCAGGCGGCCAGGAGCGCCGCGCTGATCGAGGTGGTCGGGATCAGGATCTCGCCCCCTGCGGGGAGAGGTCCTCTGGCGGCGAAGGCCAGCAGCATCGCCGTGGCCACCGTCCATCCTGCGGCGGAGCCGATCAGCCCGGCGAGGAAAATGCGAATCCAGCGCAGGCGGGAAGGGGGGATCATGGGCTCCTCCTGGATCCTCCTTGCGTCTCCATTTTGGGCGGATTGTTCCGGGATCGCAAACCCGTGTTGCGAATTCCATGCGGTTGCCAGGCGAGCGATCCTTTACAATAGGACCTGTGCAGCCAGACGCGATCGCGAGCGCAGAGCCTCCATTCCAGGAGGATCCCGATGGATTTCTTCCGATCCGATCGCCCATTGAATCTCGCCCATCGGGGGGCCAGCCGGATTGCCCCGGAGAACACGCTGCGGGCTTTCCGCCTGGCCCTGGAGCAGGGAGCGGACGGTTTCGAGCTCGACGTCCACCTTTCCCGGGATGGTGTTCCCGTGGTTCTGCACGATGCGGACCTCCGCCGGACCACGGACGGTTCCGGCCGGGTGTGGGAGAAAACGGTGGCGGAGCTGAAGGCGCTGGATGCCGGCGCGTGGAAGGATCCCCGCTTCGCCGGCGAGCGGATCCCCACCCTGGATGAGGTCTTCGAGGCCTTTGGGGATCGGGCGCTTTACAACATCGAGTTGAAGGCGTTCACCCTGCGGAGCATCGAGCTGGTTCGCGCCGTGGTGGAGCGGGTGCGCCGATACGGACTTTGCGGGAGGGTGTTGCTCTCCTCGTTCAATCCCCTGGCCCTGCGGTGGGCCTGGCGTCTGGGGCCGGAGATCCCCCGCGGCCTTCTGGTGGGCCCTGAGTTGCCTCTTCCTCTGCGCCGGGCCTGGTTCGCCTTCCTGGCCCCGCACCAGGCGCGCCATCTGCATTTTCGGATGATCCGCGAGGGGACGGTTCGCTGGTGTCGCCAGCGCGGATATGCGGTGGTGGCGTGGACCGTGAATGAAGCGGAGGAGATGCGCCGGCTGATCCGGCTGGGCGTGGCGGCGATCATCACCGATGAGCCGGACCGCCTTGCCCGGTTGCTGGCCGAGCCGGGGATGGGGGAAGGGCAACGTCCTCAGGCGTTCCCGGAGGAGGGGAATCAGCGGGCCGGATTTCGGGCCGGCGGCGGACCTGTCCTTCGGGACGCCGGGTTGGGAGGCCACCTGCCAGACAAAACGGCCCCGGGGAGCGATCGCTCCCGGGGCCGTGAGGAGGTGGGCCGTGCAGGACTCGAACCTGCAACCTTGGGATTAAGAGTCCCCTGCTCTGCCAGTTGAGCTAACGGCCCATTTCACTTCTAAAGTATATCGGGGGCTTCGGGTGATGTCAAGATCCTCCGGGCTTGTCTTGCAAAGACAAAGGGCGGGTGGTAGGCCTGGGGACAAGGAGGCGTGTGCTATGCGGAGAAGGGAGCCCTCGCCGCGCGGAGGGGTTGGATCGGCCGATAAGGGGCCCCAGCGCACCTGGACCATGGCCGGTCTACCTCTCCCAAGGGGAGGCTCTCATCTCGTCCGGGAATCTTACGCCACCTACATTCGAAATTCGAACGGTCACGCCCCTTACGGTTCTTGACATCCCATTTATCCTGATCCAAAATATCGATCCCTGAATCCAGGCTTGTGCGTTAACGCATGGATTTCATGGGCGGGATCGGAGCAGCCGGACTCGAAACAGAACATCGAGGGAGGGAAAAGGAAATGCCCACCCGGGAGGATGCGTGGGCGCTGGTTTGTGAGTTCACGCAGAGTGAGAACCTCCGCCGCCATATGCTGGCGGTGGAAGCCGCGATGCGGGCTTACGCGCGCTATTTCGGAGAGGATGAGGAGTCCTGGGGGATCGTCGGTTTGCTGCACGATTTCGACTATGAGCGCTATCCTCAGGTGGCCCCCGATGGCCACCCCAATCAGGGAGCCCGGATCCTCCGGGAGCGGGGCTGGCCGGAGGATATCATCCGCTCGATCCTCTCCCACGCCACAGAGGTCACCGGGGTCCCCCGCGTCACCCTTCGGGACAGGGCGCTGTTCGCCGTGGATGAGCTCACCGGCCTGATCACCGCCGTGGCCCTGGTCCGGCCGGACCGCAGCCTCTACAGCGTGACGGTGGATTCGGTGTTCAAAAAGTGGAAGGATAAGCGGTTCGCCGCGGGGGTGAATCGCGCCGATATCGAGCGCGGGGCGGCGGAGCTGGGGGTTCCCCTGGATCAGCATGTGGCCATGGTGTTGCAGGCGATGCAGGGGATCGCCCCGATCCTCGGCCTGGATGGTTCCTCCCGATGACGGAAACCCGTCCCTCCGGCCCTTTCCGACGGTGCCCCCAGTGCGGGATGCCGGTCTCGCGACGGTCCCGCACCTGCTGGCGCTGCGGGGCGGATCTCGCGCAGCCCTCCGAGATCCCGGAGCCGGAGCCGGAGCCCCCGATCCCCTGGCGATCGGCGCTGCTGGGGACGGCGCTGGTCCTCCTGATCCTGGTGGGTGGGAGCTGGTGGGTCCTCCGCCTGGCCCGGGCAGCGATGACCCGCCCGACGCCCACGCCGACCGAGACGCCCACGCCCACCCGGACGCCCACCCCCATGTTCACGCCGACCCCTACCTGGACCCCCACGCCCATCCCCCCGCTCCAGCACCAGGTCCAGGCGGGGGAGACGCTTTCCGATATCGCCCTGCGCTATGGCGTCCCGGTCGATGCGATCCGTCAGCTGAATAACCTTTCCGGGGATCTCATTGTGGCGGGGCAGGTGCTGCTGGTCCCGGTCTACACGCCCACGCCGATCCTGGCGACGCCGACCCTTCCCCCGGGGGTCACCCCCTCCCCGACACCGCAGCCGGATAAAATCGTCCATGTGGTTCAACCTGGGGAGACCCTGCTGGCGATCGCCCAGCGCTATGGGGTCTCCCTTCAGGTGATCCAGGCGGCGAACGGGATCGCGAACCCGGAGCGGATCCAGGCTGGCCAGACCCTGGTGATCCCGCTGGCCACGCCCACTCCGGCGCCGGGCCCGACCCCAACGCCGACCCCCACGCCGGAGCCCACCTATCCCCCGCCGCCGTTGCTTTATCCGCCGGATGGGGCCCGGGTGGAAGGGCCGGGGCTGCCCGTGTTGCTCCAGTGGGCCTCGATCGGGCGGCTGGAGATCGGGGAATGGTATGAGGTGCGCCTGTTCCGGGAGGATGGCGCGGAGATCGGAAACTTCCGCACGCAATCGACCGCCTGGCACGTCCCGGCGACCCTGCTTCAGGCGGCGGTCGGCGAGGATTCAGACTTCCACACGTTCCGCTGGACCGTCCAGGTGGTGCGTCGGGTGGTCGAGCAGGATGGAACGGTGCGCTTTATCCCCGCCGGCCCCGCATCTGCCCGGACCTTCCGCTGGCGTGTCGGCGAGCCGCTCCCCGCACCCACCCGATGAGCGGGCACAGGGTCACTCCTCCTGCTTGTCGAATTCGCGCGAAGGGAAGATGATTAGGAAGCAGGAACTGCGCGGCGGGCTTCCTCAGGGGGGTCCGATGATCCTTTTCCCCTCCCTGTGAGATCTCAGATCTGGAAGGAGCGCCTCGATGCCTTTCGCGGATAAGTTGCTGACCTGCGAGAAATGCGGACGACCTTTCGTGTTCACGGTCACCGAGCAGCGGCGCATGGTGGAGGCCGGTCAGCCGCTGGTCGAGCCGACCATGTGCCCTCGATGTCGCGCCGAGGCGGCCAAACCCCGGCGGAAGCTGGAGCCCGGACAGGTCTATGAGGGCCGGGTGAAGTGGTTCAACCCGGAGAAGGGCTACGGGTTCATCCGTTGCGAGGACGGCACGGAGATCTTCTTCCATCGAACCGGGATCGCTCGCCCCGGGCTGATCCTGGAGGCGAATCAGCCGGTGACATTCGAGGTCGAGATCACCCCGAAGGGACCTCAGGCCGTCCGGGTGACGCCGGTTCCCCACCCTGCAACCTCCCTCCCGGAATCGGAACACTCCGCCACGTCCGCAGGGTAGGGAGCAACCGGGAGGGCATGGCCTCCATTCTCCATTTGCACGGGGATGGGTGTGTGGGTTCGTCCCGCTCTCCGCATCGAAAGGCCCTCCCCGGGGGATCGAGGGGGAAGGGGTGAGAAATGGATCGGGAGCGTCTCTATCGAACCGAGGCCATTGTGCTCCGGGGGGTGGATTTCGGGGAGGCGGATCGTCTGCTCACCCTGCTGACGCCGGCGTTTGGGAAGCTCCGGGCGCTGGCCAAGGGCGTGCGGAAAATCCGGAGCCGGAAAGCCGGACACCTGGAGCGGTTCATGCGGACGTCTCTGCTCCTGGCTCGGGGGCGGGAGCTGGATGTCATCAGCCAGGCGGAGGTGATCGCGGCCCATCCCCACCTGCGGGAGGATCTGACCCGCAGCACAATGGCCCATTATGTGGCGGAGCTGGCAGAGATCTTCGCTCCAGAGGGGGAGGAGAGCCGGGCGCTGTATGGGTTGCTGGCGGACACCCTGGATCGTCTGGATCGGGAAGATGAGCTCCCGCGGATCGTTCGCTATTATGAGCTTCATCTCCTGGAGATCGCCGGGTTCCGCCCCCAGGTGGAATTCTGTGTCGGTTGCGGAGAGCCCCTCCGGGAGGAGCGCGGGCCCTACGGCTTCGACCCCCCGCGGGGAGGCGTCCTCTGCCCCCGATGCGCCCCGCGATTTCCAGCGGCCCGTCCCCTGAGCCGTCGGGCCCTCAAGGCGATGCGCTTCGCGCTCCGAAGCCCTTACCCCGCCTTCCGGGACGCCCCTTTCAGCCCGCAGACGCTGCAGGAGCTCGGGGAGCTGGTGGGCCGGCACTTCCTGGCTATCCTGGAGCGCCGACCGCGCTCCCTGGCGTTCCTCAGCGAGCTCACCCGCGTGTCCCTGTTGGGGGAGGTGCTGGGGGCACCCGAGGAGCAGCCATAGGCATCCCCTCCACGCTACTCCCCCCGGGTCGTCCCATGGCTCGCCGGCGGTAATAAGCCGGGCCATGGGATCCGAACATCGTTCCGCTGCGCCTCGCCTTCGCCATATCGCGACGGGGTTTTGCGGGATTTTCTCTCAAAGATTTAGAATGAGGAAGCGCAGCTCTTTTGCGAAACCCGTGCTTCGGGCTCCGGGTTCGCTCTGTGGGAACTTCCCCCCGCGCGTCAACGGCTGCGATGGGGAACCGTTCCGCCCCCTGGATGGGAGCCGAGCGGGGGATGTTCTGAGAGCCCATGGAAAAGCCCGGATCAGGAGGGGAGGGACATGGCGGTGCGCACGGTTTACATGGATCATTCCGCGACCACCCCGGTGGACCCGCGGGTGGTGGAGGCGATGCTGCCGTATTTCACGGAGATCTATGGGAACTCCGCCTCCATCCATCGCTTCGGGCGGGCGGCGGCGAAGGCGCTGGAGGAAAGCCGCCGCACGGTGGCGGCGATCCTGGGCTGTCACCCCACGGAGATCGTGTTCACTGGATCGGGAACCGAAAGCGATAATCTGGCCCTGCGCGGGGTGGCTTTCGCCCAGCGACGGGCGGGCCGGGGCAATCATCTCATCGTCTCTTCGGTGGAACACCACGCGGTGCTCAACACCGCCCGCCAGCTGGAGGAGGTCTTCGGCTTCGAGGTCACCTACCTGCCCGTGGATGAACATGGCATGGCGAACCCGGACGATGTGGGCCGGGCGATCCGGAAGGACACGGTGCTCATCAGCGTGATGTATGCCAACAATGAGGTGGGGACGATCCAGCCCATCGCGGAGATCGCCCGGATCGCCCGCGCGAAGGGGATCCCCTTCCACACCGATGCGGTGCAGGCGGGTGGGATGCTGGATCTGGATGTGAACCGGCTGGGGGTGGATCTGATGACCCTCTCCGCTCACAAGTTTTACGGTCCGAAAGGCGTGGGGGTCCTTTACATCCGTCAGGGGACGCCCTATCTTCCGACGATCACAGGCGGCGGGCATGAGCGAGGCCGACGGGCCGGGACCGTTAACGTGGCCGGGATCGTCGGGCTGGCCACCGCCCTGCGTCTGGCCCAGGAGAGCCGTGAGAGCGAGAACGCCCGGCTCCGGCGGCTGCGGGATCGGCTGATCCAGGGAATCCTGGATCGGGTGCCGGACGCCCGCCTCACGGGCCATCCCACGGAGCGCCTGCCGCATCATGCGAGCTTTGCCTTCAAGGGGATCAACGGGGAGGAGCTCCTGCTGGCCCTGGATGTGGAAGGGATTGCCGCCAGCACCGGATCGGCGTGCACCAGCGGCCGGGCGGAGCCCTCCGAGGTGCTGGTGGCGATGGGCCTGCCCCACGATTGGGCCATCGGCTCCCTCCGGCTCACCCTGGGGAAGTCCAGCACCGATGAGGACATCGATTACGTTCTGGACGTTCTCCCCCGGGCGGTCGCCCGGCTTCGGGAGATGCAGGCAGTGGAGGTGTGAGAGAGGGAGGACATGATGGGCGCCGGATACCCTTTTCCAACCACAACGGAGATCCACTACCCGGAGGGGGATGGACAGCCTGTGGCGGAAACCGAAATCCATCGCGATAACCTGTTCAACCTGCTGTTCATGCTACGCCATTTTTTCGAGAACGATGCGAGCGTGGTGGTCAGCGGTAACCTGTTGATTTATTACGTGGAGGGGAATCCCCGAGCGGTTGTGGCGCCGGATCTCTTTGTGGTCTTTGGGATCCCGCGTCGGCCCCGACGGGTTTATAAGGTCTGGGAGGAAGGGAAGGGGCCAGATGTCGTCATTGAGCTGACCTCCGCCTCAACCCGCTGGGAGGATCTCGGATCGAAGAAGGGTCTCTACGAGGCCCTCGGGGTGAAGGAGTATTTCCTCTTCGATCCCTTTGGGGAGTATTTGAATCCGCCTCTGCAAGGCTTCCGATGGACGGAGGAAGGTTACCGTCCTATCCGGCCGCTTTCGACCGGGCCGCTCACCCTGCGCAGCGAGCTGCTGGGGCTCGATTTGCGGGCGGAGGGGGAGTGGCTCCGCTTGATCGATCCGGGCAGTGGCCGGAAGCTGCCGACGCCGGATGAAGTGTGGGCGGCGTGGAAAGGAGAGGGATGACGCGCGTGGTGGTGGCGATGAGCGGCGGCGTGGATAGCAGCGTCGCCGCCGCCCTGCTGGTCGAGCAGGGCTATGAGGTGATCGGGATCATGTTGCGCCTGTGGGGCGAGGGCGAGGGGGCCGGCGCCTCGACCAACCGTTGCTGCACCCTGGAGGATATGGAGCTGGCCTATCGGGTGGCCGATCACCTCGGCATTCCTTTCTACGTTCTGAACGTCGCGGATTTCTTCAAGAAGACCGTGGTGGACTTCTTCATCGCCGAATACCTGGCCGGGCGCACGCCGAACCCGTGCCTGCGCTGCAACCGGCTGGTTCGCTTCGACTGGTTGTTGCGGCGGGCGCTGGCTCTGGGAGCGGAGTATCTCGCCACCGGGCACTACGCCCGGGTCCGCGTGGTGGATGGCCGGTACCAGCTGCTGCGCGGGGTGGATCCCCGTAAGGACCAGTCGTATGTCCTGGCGGTCCTGGGCCAGCATGAGCTGCGCCATGCCATGTTCCCGGTTGGCGACTACACCAAGGAGGAAGTTCGCGCCCTGGCCCGGCGTTTCGGCCTCCCGGTGGCGGAGAAGCCGGAGAGCCAGGATCTCTGCTTCCTGGCCGATGGGGACTACCGGGCCTTCCTGCGGCGGCATGCCCCGGAGGCCCTGCGGCCCGGCCCGATCAAGGACACCCGGGGCCGGATCCTGGGGGAGCATCAGGGGCTGGCGTTTTACACCATCGGCCAGCGCCGGGGGCTGGGGATCGCAGCGGGGGTCCCTCTATATGTGATCGACCTGGATCCTGTTGAGAACGCGGTGATCGTGGGAACGGCGGAGGAGCTGGGCCGCCGATCCTGTCTCCTGGAGGGGGTCCACTTTGTGAGCGGGGAATTCCCCTCGGCGCCCTTCCGGGCCACGGTGAAGATCCGGTATCGGGCGCGGGAGGTCCCGGCGTGGATCCTCCCGATGCCGGATCGGCAGGCGCGGGTGGTATTCGATGAGCCCATCCGGGATCTCACCCCAGGGCAGGCCGCCGTGATGTATGACGGCGAGGTCGTTCTGGGGCTGGGGATCATCATGCGGACCGAACGGGAGCCTCCACCCGAGGTCATGGAAACCCTGGCGGCCTCGGTTCCCGCTTAATACGACAACCGCACTTGACCTTCAGGCCGGCTTTCGTGCCGACGGGAGGGGCGAGGCACCGCCGGGCGAGGCACCGCCTCGCCCCTCCCGCCCTGGGCCTCTGGCCTTCGGTTGGCGAAGGCCGACCGGGATTTCCGCATCCTGGGATCTTATCTGCGGTTGTAGCATGAAGCGGGGAAGGCGGCAGGCCGGAAGGAGCCAGGGGTGGGGCTCCTGTTAGAATCCCTCCAGCCGGCTGAGGTCCGCGATCCCCGTTGTGAGATCGGCCACCGTCCGGAGGAGGGCCAGGCGGTTGCGGCGGAGGGTTTCCTCCTCGTGCATGACCAGCACGTCCTCAAAGAAACGATCGATCACCGGGGCCAGAACCTCCAGCGCCGCGATCAGATCCTCCACCGGGCTTTCCGATCGTATCTGGCGTCGTGCGGCTTGCACGGCCTCCCACAGGCGTTGCTCGGCTTCTTCCCGGAAAGAAGCCGGGTCGACCTCTGAAGCGGGCAGGCTTCCCTCGCTCTCGGCCTTGCGCAGGATCCGCACGCACCGGCTGTAAGCAGCCAGCAGGCGAGGCCAGTCTGCGCGTTGCACCGCCCGCTGCAGGCCGGCCGTGGTCTCGGCCGCCCACGCCGGATCATCCCCTCGAGCTGCCAGAACCGCCTCGATCACATCGTAACGATAGCCAGCCTCCTGAAGGGCCACCCGTTGCCGGCCGATCACGAAGGATCGAGCGTCCTCCAGGACTTCGGGGCTTACGGGAACAGGCTGAACGGCCGCCGCCGCGGCCATCGCCTGGGAAAGGGGGAACCGCAGGCGGTGGGCCGTGAGGATCTGGACCAGGCCGGAGGCCGCCCGACGCAGGCCATAGGGATCCGCGGACCCGGAGGGGGCGAGCCCCACGGCGAACAGCCCGACCAGGGAATCCAGGCGGTCTGCGATCCCCAGGGCGATCCCCGGTCGGGTCTGGGGCAGGGCATCCCCCGCAAAGCGGGGGAGGTAGTGCTCAAAGATCGCCACCGCCACCGCCTCCGGCTCCCCACCCCGCCGGGCGTATTCCCGCCCCATCACCCCCTGCAGCTCCGTGAACTCGATCACCATCTGGGTGGCCAGATCCGCCTTGCAGAGATGGGCGGCCCGAGCCAGAGCGCGCATTTCTTCCTCGTTCAGACCCAGCAGCGCCCCGATTGAGGGGGCCAGGGCCTCCAGGCGGCGCGTTTTATCCAGCATGGAGCCGAGCTGTTCCTGGAAGGTGAGGGTGGCCAGGCGGGGGAGGAAAGCCTCCAGGGGCTGGCGGGTGTCGTGCTCGTAGAAATAGGCAGCGTCGGCGAAACGGGCCCGCAGCACCGCCTCGTTGCCCTGGCGGACAAGCTCCAGCCCCCGTCGGCCGCCGTTGCGGACCGCGAGGAAATAGGGCAGCAGCCGGCCGTCCGGGCCCATGACCGGAAAGTAGCGCTGGTGTTTGCGCATCACGGTGATCAGCACTTCCTCAGGCAGCCGCAGCGCTTCCTCATCGAAATGCCCCCGCAGCACGGTGGGGGTTTCCACCAGATTCCCCACCTCGGCCAGCAATTCGGGGTCCTCCGGCACCGTCCCTCCAACCTCCGCCGCAAGCCGCTCCAGATCCTTCCGGATCCGCGCCCGCCGTTCCTCCGGGGAGATCAGGATGCGGGCCCGGCGCATGGCGGGGAAGTAATCCGTGGCCCGCTCCAGGCGGATCACCGGCGAGCCCCGGGGCCGGGGACCACGGGTTTCGCGACCGCTGGAAATCCCCGCATAGGTGAAGGGGATCACCTCGCGGCCGTAGAGGGCGACCAGCCAGCGGATGGGGCGGGAGAAAGCGACTCCGCTTCCGTTCCAGCGCATGCTCATCTCGAACTTCAGGCTGGCGATGAGCCGGGGGAGCAGTTCGGCCAGGACCGCCGGGGTGGGCTGACCCTCGGTGCGTCGGACCACGCCGACATAACGGCCTTCGGGGAGCTCCCGCACGGCGAGGGCCTCCACCGGGACCCCCTGGGAGCGGGCGAAGCCGAGGGCCGCCGGGGTGGGCCGTCCTTCCGCATCGAAGGCCACATGGGCGGGCGGCCCTTTCACCCATGTCTCCACGGGCCGTGTGCGGGGTTGAAGGCGATGGACGTAGAGCACCAGGCGGCGTGGGGTGCCGTGGATCTCCATCGATTCATATTCCAGGCGCGACTCCGCGAACATCGCGGGGGCGTTCTCGGAAAGCTGGGCCAGCGCAGCTTCCAGGTCCCGCGCTGGAAGCTCCTCCGTTCCGATCTCCAGAAGGAGATCTTCTGTGGTCTCAACGATCGGCAGGGCCGGCGTCGGCGCTGGGGCCGGGGTGGGGGGCGTTTTCCTCAGGAAGGGGTAACCCAGGCGTTCCCGCTGTTGCAGGTAGAGCAGGGCGACCTGGCGGGCCAGATCGCGCATGCGGGCGAAATAGCGGGCGCGTTCGGTGACCCCGATCGCCCCCCGGGCGTCGAGCAGGTTGAACGTATGGGAGCAGCGGAGGATGTAATCATGGGCCGGGATCACCAGGCCATGGGCGATGCAGGCGCGGGCTTCTGCCTCGTAATGCTGATACAGCTCGCGCAATCGCTCAATGTCGGCCAGCTCGAAGTTATAAACACAGTGCTCGATCTCCGAGGGCTTCAGGATCTCCCCGTAGGTGTGGGTTCCATCCCAATCCAGATCCCAGACGGATGGCACCCCCTGAAGATAGAGGGCGATCCGTTCCAGGCCATAGGTGATCTCCACTGCCACCGGATCCAGGGGCAGGCCTCCCGCCTGCTGGAAATAGGTGAACTGGGTGATCTCCATCCCATCCAGCCACACCTCCCAGCCCAGCCCCCAGGCGCCCAGGGCGGGGGACTCCCAGTTATCTTCCACGAAGCGGATGTCGTGGCGGCGGAAGTCGATCCCCAGGGCTCGCAGGCTCTCCAGGTAGAGCTCCTGCGGGTTGCCGGGATCCGGCTTCAGGATCACCTGGAACTGATGGTGGAGCTGCATGCGGTTCGGGTTCTCGGCGTAACGGCCGTCGGCGGGGCGATAGGAGGGCTCCACGTAAGCCACCCGCCAGGGCTCGGGGCCCAGCACCCGCAGCACGGTGGCCGGGTTCATGGTCCCGGCCCCCACCTTCTCGCTGTAAGGCTGCCAGATCAGACAGCCCTGCTCGGCCCAGAACTCCTGCAGTCGGAGGATGATCTCCTGAAACGATAGAGGACGTCGTGGCGCCATCGTTTTCCCTCAGAAAAGGATGTGGGCGCGCCGGGCGCGCCCACATCTCATTATCGCACAGGGGGAGAGGGTAAAGGCAAGGGCTCAACGGCTCAAGGACGCGCTCCGAACTCCCGCCGGAGCTGCTCCGCCGCCTGGCGGATCGCCTGGAGCTTACGGAAAGCCACCTCGGGCGTGGCCACCGGGCGCTCCGCGAAGGTCCCGAAGCCGCAATCCGGGTTCAGGAAGATCTGCGAGGGCTCGAAGTAGTTCAGGGCCTCCTTCACCCGGGCAACGATGAACTCAGGGGATTCCACCTCTGCCGTGCGCGGGTTGACGACGCCCAGGCCCAGCTCGCGCTTCTGCCGGCACTCCCGGAAAACCTCCAGGTCGCCGGCCCGCGGGGTGGCGAACTCCAGCACCCATTGCTGCACCCGCATGGCCTCCAGGGTGCCCAGCAGCGGCCGGTAATCCCCGGTGAGCAGCGCCTCCTCCCGCGTGGTCCAGTTCCCCCGGCAGATGTGAACGCCGATCCGGACCCCTTCCACGCCCAGGACGACGCGGTTGATCAGCTGGGCGGCCCAGGCCAGTTCCACCTGGGGATCCTCCGCCGCGGCCGAGAGGGAGGCGCACATGAAGGTGCGGCTGTGGACCGGCGGCTGGAACACCACCTCGGTCAGCACCGGCTCGTCCAGCTGGATGAAATCGGCCCCCGCGTCCCGCAGGCGGAGGACCTCCTCCCGCAGGATCGCCACCACGTCCTGCGCCAGATCCTCCCGGGTGGGATATACGCGATCCGAGAGGCCCTGCACCCACATCGTGCGGGTGAGCAGGTAAGGGCCGGGGAGGGGGATCTTGACCGGCCGATCCGTGTGCCGGCGCAGGAACTCCAGCTCGTCCAGGGCCAGCGGCATCTTCAGGCGGATCTTATCCACAGCCACCGGGGTCTTGATGGCGTAGGCCGGCACATCCAGCTGGCGGAGGATCTGCTCGAAGAAGGACTTGTCCTCCGCGTAGTCATACATCTCGGCCACGCTCATCATGCGGACCCCTTCGAGCTTCTCGACGACGAAGGAGTAGAAATTGTCCCGGCGCTGTTCGCCGTCGCTGACGATCTCCACGCCGGCCTCGATCTGGGCATGGAGGGCCTCCAGGACGGCCCGATCGGCGATCTCCTGGAATTCCTTATATGAGATCTGGCCCGCGTGGCGCTTTCGCAGGGCTTCCAGAAGCCACGGGGGCCGCGGCCAGCTTCCCACTACGGTCACCGGAAAGAGCGGCAATCCGTTCCGCGCCATCGTTCCCTCCACAGGATAGGATATCCATTTCGGAACCGGACGGATTCCAGGGAATACGTGAGCCCTCCCCCCATGACCCGGGAGATCAGGGGGAAGGGATCCTTCCCCCTCTGGATCGGAGCCTGGCAGGAGATACCCTCAGGAAAGATCGGTCAGGGCCTGGGGGATCCGGTTTTCGGCCTCAGCAAGGCATCCCTCCGCGGGATCCCGAAGGGCTTTCCTCGGTTTCGGGGGAATACCGGAACCACCACCCGGAGACCGTGGCGATCTCCGCCCGCAGGGCGACGGGCCGGGTGAACGTGTTCCCCACCGGAGAGGTGGCGATGGTTTCTTCCCACAGGGCCTGAAGGGTCTCTTCGTCGGCGTCCGCATCCACATAGGCCTTGACGATCACTTCGCGGTAGCCGGGATGCCCCTCCCCTTCAAAACCCAGGAAGCGAAGCAGGTTTTCGATCCGACCTTCCAGAGCCACCTCCAGGTTCCGCACCGCGATGCCGCGGCGGGTGGCGTGGAAGATAAAACCCAGTCCCAGACAGGCCCCCAGGGCCCCCAGGGCGTATTCCAGGGCGCTCAGGCCAGCCTCCCGGCCTGAACGGTCCACCGACTCATCGACCGTGAAGGACTGGTTGCGGATGTAAACCCGGCCTCGCAGCCCTTCCTCCCACCGAAAGCGCGCCCAGCGCTGAGGCTGAACCGCCTCGGGATGGGCCCGGACCTCTTCGAGCAGTTGCCGCAGCGTTTCCACATCCACGCCGTTCAGCACGGTGGTCATACCGGTCGCCTCCTGTTGCATCGAGTGGGATGGAGAAGGATCTCCGGGCTCAGGCGGACGCCGCCCGGCGGAGCTCCGGCCGCAGGTTCACCGGGCGGGCCAGGGTGTTGCCCACCGGGGAGGTCCGGACGGTTTCCTCCCACACAGACTGAAGGGTCTCCTCATCGGCGTCGGCATCCACGTAGGCCTTCACCGCGATCTCCCGATAGCCCGGGTGTCCTTCGGAGCTCAGGCCCAGGAAGGTGAGGATGTTATCGATCTCTCCCTCCAGGGCGATCTCCAGGTTGCGGATGGGGATCCCCCGCCTGGTGGCGTTGAGAACGAAACCGACGGTGAGGCAGGCCCCCAGAGCTCCGAGCACGTATTCGACGGCGTTGGGGGCTTCGTCTTTGCCCACCAGATCCGCTGGCTCATCGATGACGAAGGAATGATTGCGGATATACGCTCGCCCCTTGAACCCGCCCAGCCAGCGCACCCGCGCCGCCCAGCGGTTGAGGGATCGGGCGGCCTCCGGATCCGCCTGCACCTGAGCGGAGAGCTGTTGCAATTGTTCCACGTCCAGGCCGTTCAGGATCGCTCCCATGGGAACCTCCCTGGAAATCGAAGGGTGGGTTGCTGGATGAAACCTTCAGGGAAGAGCGGCGTGCGACGGGCGAAAGGGGAAGCGGGAGTCGGAAGGGGAAAGGCCGGCCGGCCCGGGGATCTGTGGGTCAATCCCCTCCGGACCCCCGCGGCGGACACCTGCAGTTCGAAGGTAGAATCCCGAGCGGATGGATCCCCGACATGCCTGTCCTCTCCAGATAACGGAGTGTCCCGGCCGGCGATGTGTCCTCATTATACATACAGAAACCCCCATCCTGTCAATTTAAGCCCGGCGCGCAGGCGGGGCTTTTCCATAGCTTCCAGAAAGTATGCCATGGGCTTCCACCCAGTCGGCGGGACAGACCCTCCTTTCAGCGCTCGTCGGATGGAGCTTCTGCGGCATTTCTTCTCCCGGAAGTTCATCGGTTATAATCGCTTTGAACGGATGGCAGTCACGGAAAAGATCCCAACCTCCCCAAGGTGGGGCACCTGTCCGCAGAACGGAGGATTCGGATGGGGATCCGGCTGGACCTGCTGCATCGGGTGACGGACGAGGAGCTGCGGGAGCTGTCGGAGCGGAACCCGGGCTATCAGTTCGAGCGCACCGCCGACGGGAGGCTGATCGTGACCCCCACAGGCCTGGAAAGCGGACGGCGCAGCCTGAAGGTGGCTTATCAGCTGGAACGCTGGAACGAGCGGACCGGTCTGGGGGTGGTGTTTGATTCTTCGACGGGTTTTCGGCTTCCGGATGGTTCGCTGTTTTCTCCGGATGCCTCGTGGGTGGCCCGGGAGCGGTGGGAGGCGCTGAGCCCGGAGGAGCGGGAGGGGTTCGGGCCGTTCTGTCCGGACGTGGTGTTTGAGGTGCGGTCGGCCTCTCAGGGGGTGGGGGAGCTGCGGGAGAAGATGGGGGTGTATATGGCGAACGGGGCGCGGCTGGGGGTGCTGATCGATCCGTATGGGCGGGTGGTGGAGGTGTATCGGCCGGGGGGTCGGGTGGAGCGGTATGAGGGGGTGGAGCGGATCGCCCTGGATCCGGAGCTGCCGGGCTTCGTGCTGGAGCTGGGGCCGGTGTTCGCATAGGAGGTGGGGGATGGGGATCCGGCTGGACCTGCTGCATCGGGTGACGGATGAGGAGCTGTGGGAGCTGTCGGAGCGGAACCCGGGCTATCAGTTCGAGCGCACCGCCGACGGGAGGCTGATCGTGACCCCCACAGGTGGAGAAAGCGGACGACGCAGCGGGGAGGCTTTCGGGCAGCTTCGGGAGTGGAATCGCCGAACCCGGTCCGGGGTGGTGTTTGATTCTTCGACGGGTTTTCGGCTTCCGGATGGTTCGCTGTTTTCTCCGGACGCCTCGTGGGTGGCCCGGGAGCGGTGGGAGGCGCTGAGCCCGGAGGAGCGGGAGGGGTTTGTTCCCCTCTGTCCGGACGTGGTGTTTGAGGTGCGGTCGGCCTCTCAGGGGGTGGGGGAGCTGCGGGAGAAGATGGGGGTGTATATGGCGAACGGGGCGCGGCTGGGGGTGCTGATCGATCCGTATGGGCGGGTGGTGGAGGTGTATCGGCCGGGGGGTCGGGTGGAGCGGTATGAGGGGGTGGAGCGGATCGCCCTGGATCCGGAGCTCCCGGGCTTCGTGCTGGAGCTGGAATCGATCTTTTGATCCCCGTAGGGGCTCTGGGGCTGTGAGAACGCCTTCGTGCCCCCATGGCCTCAAAAAGGTGCCTCTCCAGATGGTTCTCGGACAGGTTGTCAGAGGAACAGATAGAAGATCCGCTCCAGGAGGGCACGCAGGGACAGCCGCCTCTGGAGGCGGAGCCAGCGATCCCTCCACGGGGGGCTCTGGGAGAGATCGGCCAGGGTGCGCACGCGCAGCGCCCGACGGCAAATCCCGGGGGTCCAGCCGGGAGGGATAGGGGCTCGGATGGAAACGGGGCGCCCGGCGGGAAGGTCGAAGAAGTTGTCGCTGAAGATGACGTCCGCGCCGGGCAGTTCCAGCGTGACGAAGCGCGCCAGAGCTCGAGCTTGCATGAGGATCTCCAGTTCGCCCCCGCGATCGATCACGTCGATGACGAGGCCAGGATCTGGAAAGACCAGATCCTTCTCCGGCGCGAACAGAGCTACCCGAAGCGCCTGCCGTTCCGTTCCCTCCCACAGCTCGGCCACGAAGGCCAGCGCCCGCCCATATCGGCGGAGGAAGGGGTCTGTCTCCACTGCCCGCACCGGAGTGGCCCGGAGGGGTGGTGCCTCCACTTCTTCTTCCCCCGCATGAAGAACCTCCCCGAGGAAGGTCTCCAGGGACCAGCGGATCCGGCCCCGCCAGGGCTGGATGGTGTCATTGAGGAGGAAGAGCCCCACCCGGGTGCCCTGGATATCCAGGGAGAGGGCGATGGGGGCGAAGAAGCGGCGGGCGGCGTAATGCAGGGCCTTCCAGCGGCCGTAAACATCGATGCCCGACCATGAAATAGCGGGCCAGGCGTCGTTGAGCTGCCAGTAGAGGGCCCCGCCGCACCGCTCCCGATGACGGCGCCAGTATTCTACCGCCCGCCCGATCGCTTCCGCCTGCACAACCTGGGTCAGCCAGGCCAGATCCTCGAAAGCCCCCGGGATCCGAAAGCGCTCCATCAGGTAGTAAAGCAGCCGCTCGTTGCCGCCGGGGGAGCGCTGTCGGCGACGCAGGGCCGGCCGCTTCGAGTCCCATTCGCCCGGCGGGCCGAAAGTGATCAGGGTGCGGGCCGGGGGGAGGGATTGAAGGCCGAACTCGCTGATGAAGCGGGGGATGCGCCTCTGGTAAGCTCCCGTCGGGGCCCACCCATGCCAGACATCCCAGAGATGGACATCTCCGCGGCGATCCTCGTTCGTCCCCCGGCGGAAAATCCCGGAGGACGGAGAGCCCGGCCAGTAGGGGCGATCAGGATCCTCCGCGCGCACCCATTCGGGAAGCAGCTCGTAAAAGAAGCGCTCGTGGGCGGCGGCGAGGTGAGCCAGCGTCCCCGGGCGCCCTTTCCATTGCCAGCGCCAGAGGGGCCAGAGCATCTCGATCTCATTGTTGCCGCACCAGAGGGCCAGGGCAGGGTGATGCCGCAGGCGCCGGACGTTCTCCCGAACTTCCGCCTGCACTTCCTCCAGGAACTCCGGCTCATCCAGCGGATAGAGCATGCAGGCGAAGGGGAAATCCTGCCAGACCAGGATCCCGTAGCGGTCGCACAGGGCG
>BEHY01000044.1 GCA_002898735.1 Candidatus Thermoflexus japonica | reverse complement strand
GAAAACCGCTGGCGATCAGGAAATCATAGGTCCGCGCGCCGCTATCCGCCCTTGCCCCGGGAACGCCGCCTGGGAGCAACCCCAGGGCCAGAAGCCCAATCATGACCCCGAATCGCATCCACCGGCTCATTGCCTCCCTCCTCTGGTTTGAATTTGGCCCTCTGGGGTTTTCCAGTGAGCCGACTGCTTCAATTTTGCTTATCATGATGAGCGTAGTCCATACCAAAACATGATCAAAACAGGCTCAATTTCCGCTCTTCAGTGCGCTTCAGAGATTTCCAGATCCCTTACCCTCCTCCCTGCAGCCCTTCGGCCGCTGGGATGGGGAGAAGGCCCTCGGGGGATAGGTGAAAAAGTGCCATAGCCCTCGGGTTCCAGGGCGAAGGGATGGCCCCGGAGGAGCGTGCTGGGCCAGAGCGTTTACTTCTGTGCAGGCTGGCGGGGCTGGCGCCGGGTGAGCCGTGGGCGCTGGATGGGCGGTTCGAGCTCTTCCATCGCCTTCACCCACTCGACGCGAAGGGAGGCAGGGATGGTGCACCAGAACACCACACTCTGACCGGCGAGGATCTCCACCACACGGGGCTCCATCACGCCTTCCTTCCCAACCGTCACCCGGGTCACCTGATCCGGACGGTATCGTTCCTTCCCGGGAAGCCGGACATGAATCTCGCCCTCACCCCGGCCTTCCACCTGAAGCACACGGTAGATACCCGGGCGCACAAGGGTGACGGCGAAGAGGTCGCCTTCCGGAATGACCTGGCTGTTATCCAGCCTCACGACCTTCTCCCGACGGGTGAGTTGAGCGATCTCCACCCGGTATCGCCCGATCCCCCGTGAGACGTAAAACCCAATCACACCGCCTGCCGCCAGGAGGTAGGATTCCGCCATCTCCCCCAACGCGGCCAGGTCCAGGTGGAGCTGCGCAGGGGTCCCCTCCGCGCTCACACGCACATGGGCCCGGTGGATCATTCGCTCGTCCTGCCAGATCTTCAGGTCATAATCACCTGCCTCCGGGAAACGATGGAACAGAGCAGTTAGCACGGTGAGCGCCCGGCTGTCGAAGGCCCGCTGGGCGAAAACCGGACGGTTCAGCACCACGTTTTTGCGCTTCATGGTTAAGCTCCCACGTCGGCTTGCACGACCATCTCCACATCGTTCACGCTGACATTGAAGTTCCGAATGGGAATACGCACCGGGATCAGCCCGTTTGAGGCCGGCAGGATCTCCAGGGGATCGTCCACGCGATAAAGCGGGTTGCAACGGCTGAAGAAGTCCAGGATCACTGTGCCGATGGAATCGAGCAGGCCGAAGCTGACGTTGAAGAGATCACTGAGCCACTCCTCGATTTCATCAGGGATGTCCAGGATAGCGCGGATCAGGTCGGCGACACTCCCGACAATGGCCAGGATGAGATCCCGCACCCAGCCGCCGGGGATCAGCGCTTCCACCGCGCTGGTGAGGGCACCCTCTATCAGATCGCCTACGATATCCGGGAAATCGAACAGATCCACATCGATCGTCTCCGGATCGATGTGGATGTGCCATTGGTTGTGGGTCGGTAACGGCTCGACCCGCAACAGGGCACAGAGATCCGGGGAAGGAAGGGGCAGCGAGGCGTCAAAATAGCGCACCATGGGGCGCGCGGTGAAGCTAACCTCCTGGGCGCTGAAGGCGGCCAGGTCCAGGGAGATCGATATGTCCGGGTCGCCGCTGAAGATACACACGCGGGGGAGGCAGATGTCCGGGATCGGCCAGGGCATATCGATGCAGCCGCCGCCCACGCAGAGCTCCGGGAGGTCCAGCCCCAGCGTGAACCGCAGTCGATCCCACCGCAGATCCAGTTCCCGTACCTGGATCGTCCCATCGCCTCGCAGGTCGATGGAGCCGCCCTCCAGATGCGCCTTCACATCATACCCGGCGGTGAAGGCCCCGAAGCTTGTCGAATCCGCCTTCTCGAAGACCACATTGCGCTGGAGGAGATCGAAGGAACGCCGGAAGGCGCCCTCCGAAACCGCGACGGTCATATGGGCCATGATCAGACCTCCTCCACCACCAGCTTTATGAAGGCCATCAGCTGATCCGATTCCACCGCCGGATTGTTGGGAACATCCACGGGCGTGGGGGTGGGCTGCAGAGTGATCCGCTGGCCGATGGCCATCCCCTGCTTCCTCAGCAGATCCGTGAGGTTCAGGATCATCGATTCGATCGGCTGGCTCAGCCGCGGCAGGAGGCCGAGGCGCAACACGGTCCGCACATAGCATTCAACCAGATCCTCCATCCCGGCCGGCTTCAGATCCACAACCTCCAGCCCATCCAATCGCAGCTTGAGCCACTGGGAATCCGGAGCGCCGATGGCCCCCCACTCGAAGTGAGCGACGGCGAAGAGCTCCAGGCAAAAGCAGGACAACCTGCGCGTTGGGAGGACGACCGGCGTCCGCGGAGAGGTGCCGCGCGCTGGGACAACGGTATGGGGGGAATCCTGCTGTCCTGAAGCGGTCGCCAGGACCTCCACGGCAGGCAGCAAATCCCGAATCAGGTCCTCCGATGGGCAATCCAGCCCAAAGCATCCCCGCATCTGTATTGCGAGGTGCTGCGCCGCCAAAGCGCCCAGCTCCGGCGGCAACCCGACAGCGTTCCCAGGATGGAGATCGATGCGCACGTCGGTGAGCTGAAGGCACCAGTTCAACCCGATGGGGCTCGGAGCTCCAAACACCGGGAGGGGATTCTGCTCTGTAAACAGAGGATTGCCGGCGGTTTTTACCTCAGGGGCCACTTCGATAGGGACACAGAACAATTTGGGATGATTCGAGAAGAAGGCGGTGGCGTAGTTGAACAGCGAGGGGCGCTGGCGCATCACATGGCGAATCACACGGTTGATCCCATCTTCGTGAAGGCTGCCGTAAAGATCACTATGATCGGTGAAAGGCATAAGATCCTCCAGATCTGTGGGAAAGGCACCCGGCATGGCGCTGACCTCCATGCCGCTATGCCGGGTGTAGGATGGTCATCCCCTTGCTCAGCGGGAAGGAGAGGGGGGAAAAGCTTCGGGTGGGCCTCCAGCATGAGCCAGCGCCCCTCCACTTTCTTCCACACCGTTATCGCGTAACCTTTCAACACCGAGCCGTCCGGAAGCGCGATCTCTACCCCCTCCCCCGTGAGCGCAAGCTCCGGGGAAAGCATGCGGAGGTGTTCCGGTTGCATCCGAAGACGCGCCCCGCGCATCGTAGTGTGAAGGAGCATATCCATAGCCTCCCGAATGGCCTCCCGTCCGTGCTGGATATCCCCGAAGACACCTACCCGGACGGCATCCGGCGCAAAGAAAGCTGCCGCCCGCGGGGCATCCCCTGCGTTCCAGGCCTGGATGAAACTTTCCATTTCGCCCTGGATGGCTCGTTCGTCGCTGATATCCATGAAATCCTCCTCGAAGGATGTTCTCGGGGAAGAGGGGATCCCTATCCTTCCCCTATCACTTTAATCCTATCCCGCCTATGGGTCGTTTTCCAGGCCAAAAACTGATCAACATTTGCTCGTTGGGAGGAAACAACCCGGGCGCGTGAGGATTCTCAGAGGGCAATGGATGGAAGAGGTCATGGTGCGCGCGACCGGAGGCGCTCCAGGGCGCGCTGGATCCCCTCCAGGAGGATCCGGTGCTCGGCCTCGTGCATACGCGCCTCGAAGCGCTCCAGCGTGTCATCCGGGAAAAGGGGAACCACGGCCTGAGCCAGCACGGGCCCCGCATCGACCTCCGGGGTGACGTAATGCACCATGCAGCCACTATAAGAGATCTCCCCTCTCTGGTAAGCCTCAAAGGCGCGTCGGATGGCATCGCGGCCCGGGAACGTCCCCGGCAGAGCCGGATGAAGATTGATCACCCCGCTGGGAAATCGATCCAGGAAGGCTGGGCTCAGGATATGCATCCACCCGGCCAGGACAACGAGATCCGGCCGGTAGGGGGCGATCCGCTCCGCGAGATCCCGATCGTAAGCGGTGCGGTCCAGGCCTCGCTCCCGATACGGTCGAAGCGGGAAATACAGCGTGGGCACGCCAGCCCGGGCCGCACGGATCAGCCCATAGGCGTTCCTGCGATTGGATACAACCAGCACCACCTCCGCCCACAGGCGGCCCTCCGCGCAGGCATCCAGGATCGCCTGCAGGTTGCTTCCGAACCCGGAGATCATCACCACCAGCCGGCTTCGTGGTTCGAGCAAGGCGCTCCCCCTCCCGTGGTCGATGGCCGGAGAGGCCAAGGCCGCCGCGCTTACATCTCGACCCGAACTTCCTGCTCCCCCGCCATGATCTCCCCCACCACTCGAAGCTCCCCCGGCAGCGTGGCGAGCGCGAGCTCCACATCCTGAGGGGGAACCACCAGAAGCATGCCCAAACCCATGTTGAATACGCGGAACATCTCCTGGTCGGAGATCCTCCCTATGCGCTGAATCAACCCGAAGATCGGCGGTTCCGGCCATGTTCCCCGGCGCAGGACCGCCGCGGTGCCGCGGAGCAGAACGCGCGGCAGATTCTCATACACGCCCCCTCCGGTGACATGACACAATCCCTTCAGATCGACGCCCGCCGACTCAAGGCGCTGGATCGGCTCCAGATAGCAGCGGTGAGGAGCAAGAAGAGCCTCGCCGATGGAGGTTCCGAGCTCCGGAAGGGATTTCTCCCAATCCAGCCCGGCCAGCACCATGCGCGCCAGGCTGTATCCGTTGGTGTGAAGGCCACTTGAGGGAAGGGCCAGGAGATGATCTCCGGGCCGGATGCGGGACCCATCCCGGATCCGGACGTGCTCCACCACACCGATCAGCGTGCCCGCCAGATCCAGCTCCCCCGGCGCATACACCCCCGGAAGCTCGGCGGTCTCCCCCCCCAGCAATGCGCAACCCACCTCCCGACATGCAGCGGCCACGCTCTCCACAATGCGGACGATCACATCCGGATCCAGACGACCTGCGGCGATGTAATCCAGAAAAAAGAGAGGCCGGCCGCCATGCACCAGGATATCGTTGACACAATGGTGGACCAGATCATAACCGATCGTCTCCCACCGGTTGAAGCGAGCCGCAACCTTCAATTTGGTGCCCACCCCATCGGTGGTGGCCACCAGAACGGGTTTCTCCATCCTCCATAGAAGATCCGCCCGGTAGAGACCCGCGAAGGCCCCCCATTCGGCGATCACCTCTGCTCCCCAGGTCGAGCGAACCGCCTCCGCAATGCGCCATCGGATCTCCCGGGCAACATCTCGATGCACCCCCGCGCGCGCATAGGCATCCGTCGACATCTCCCCCTCCCGGCCGCCTTAAAGGCTTCGAACGGAAGCCCGCCCGATGTCCCGTCGGAAGCACATGCCTTCAAAGTGGATACGCTCCACGGCCGCATAGGCCCGGGCGGCGGCCTCGCCCAGATCCGGACCGATCGCGCTGACGGATAGGACGCGCCCGCCTGCGGTGACCAGGCGGGTTCCCTCCCAACGGGTGCCGGCGTGGAAAATCAGCACCCCTTCCTGAGCGGCCGCATCGTCCAGCCCACTGATGGGAAGCCCTTCCGGGACAGACCCGGGGTAACCCGGGGATGCCAGGACCACAGTGACGCATGCCCCTGGCCGCCAGCGCAGGTTCAGATCTTCCAGCCGGCCTGCCAGACATGCCTCCAGCGCCCCCAGCAGGTCCGTCTCCAGCAATGGAAGGATGGCCTGGGCCTCCGGATCGCCAAAGCGAGCGTTGAACTCCAGAACAAAAGGCCCTGAGGCGGTCCACATCAGGCCGGCGTAGAGAACTCCCACAAAGGGGGTCCCCTGGCGGGCCATGGCGTCGAGGACAGGCATCAGGATTTGACGAACCGCCTGCTCGATGGCCTCCGGGCCCACCTCAGGCACGGGCGCATATGCTCCCATCCCCCCTGTGTTGGGGCCTCGATCCCCATCCATCAGCCGTTTGTGATCCCGCGCCGGCAGGAGGGGCATGGCCGTTCGCCCATCGCTCAGCGCCAGCAGGGAAAGCTCAGATCCATACAGACGCTCCTCGATGATCACGGTGTCCCCCGCCTCCCCGAAGACCCGTTCACCCATAAGGCGATAGAGGGCCTCCTCGGCCTCCTCCGCGCTCTCGCACACGAAAGCGCCCTTGCCCCCAGCCAGCCCGCTGGCCTTCACCACGACCGGACCGGGATGCGCGCGAAGGTAGGCTCGCGCCTCTTCCAAGTTATGGAAGACCGCATAGTCGGGGGTGGGGACGCTGCATGCGCGCATGAGGGCCTTGGCGAAAGCCTTGGAGGTCTCGATGCGCGCGGCCGCACGGGTGGGCCCGAAGATCCGGAGCCCGGCGGCCTGGAAGGCGTCGACGATGCCGCGGGCCAGCGGGGCTTCCGGCCCCACCACGGTCAGGTCGATCGCTTGCTCGCGCGCAAAAGCAATCAGTGCCTGAAGGTCATCGGGGGGAATGGGCACGGAGCGCGCGGGAGCCCGCGGCTGAAGTTCGCGGTCTCCTGGGAAGGGCGGCCAGCTGGTCCCCCCATTTCCCGGCGCGACGTATACGATCTCGACCTCTGCGGCGCGGGCCAGGGCCCACGCCAGCGCATGTTCCCGGCCCCCTGAACCGATCACCAGAACCCGTTTCCCCTTTTTCATGGCACGCTCCGGATCCGCTCGAACGCCAATTTGGGGGAGGAATGGCTATAGATCTCCTCCGGAATGGGTGCCGGATACCGGCCGGAGAAGCATGCGGTGCAATAGCCCCCCTCGGCAGAGGGCATCGTCTCTCGAATCGCCCGGCACATTCCCTCCAGGCTCAGAAAAGCCAGGCTGTCCGCTCCGGTGAAACGACGGATCCCCTCCTCATCCAGGCGATGGGCAATCAGTTCTTCATAAGTCGCCATATCGATCCCCATAAAGCATGGATGGCGGATCGGTGGAGAGGCGATGCGCAGATGAACCTCCAGGGCCCCTCCCTCCCGTAGAAGCTGGACCAGCTGACGGGTGGTGTGGCCGCGGACGATGGAGTCATCCACCAGGACCACCCGACGACCCTGGAGCACCTCACGCAAAGGGCTGTATTTCAGGCGAATTCCCCATTGCCGGGTTCGGTCGTCCGGCTGGATAAAGGTGCGCCCAACATAGCGATTCTTCAACAGGCCCTCGATGAAGGGGATCCCGCTTTCCAGGCTGTATCCGATGGCATGGGCCGTTGCCGAATCCGGCACGCCGATGACCAGGTCCGCTTCCGCGGGGGCCTCCCGCGCCAGCTGGCGTCCCAGCGCCAGGCGCGCCGAATACACGGTGCCTCCTTCCCGCTGGGAATCCGGACGCATGAAGTAAACGTATTCGAAAACACAGAAAGCCGGGGAAGCAGGGACGCCTCCCGCAAAGGAGGTCACCCCCCGCTGATCCAGCCGCACGATTTCCCCCGGCGCGATCTCCCGGACATAACGGGCGCCGATCATGGCAAAGGCGCAGGATTCGGAGGCCACCACATATCCCCCATCCCATTCCCCCAGGCACAGGGGGCGAAAGCCATAAGGATCCCGGAGGGCGTAGATCGCCTCGCGGGTGAGGATGACCAGCGCATAAGCGCCCGGGCTTAAACGCAACAGGCATCGCAGACGTGGGATCCACGGATCCCCCTCGGGGTCAGGAGGTGGCGCCAGGGATCCCCAGGCCTCGGGCGGGGAGGCCAGGATCTGAAGGATCAGCTCGCTGTCGCTGCCGGAGGAAAGGCCCACGCCTCGCTCCAGAAGGCGCTGACGGAGAGGAAGAGCATTCACCAGGTTGCCGTTGTGGGCAATGCCCAGAGGACCATAAAGGGTCTCGCTCAGGAAGGGCTGGACGTTCTGAGGATGAGCGGCGCCCGTCGTGGAGTAACGCGTGTGCCCGATCGCCAGATGGCCCCGGAGCGAACGCAGGATCCCCTCATGAAAGACCTGAGAGACCAGCCCCATCCCTTTATGGAGATACGCCACGAGGCCATCGCTGGTGGCGATGCCCGCACTCTCCTGGCCGCGATGCTGCAGCGCGCAGAGGGCCAGCATCACCAGCGGAGCCGCCGGGCGATCTGTGGACCACAACCCCACGATCCCGCACGCCTCCTGGGGATGATCCTCTTCCCGCCAGACCATATGGGGCTTCATCCTTCCCCCCTCAAGAGCTCCCTTTCGCCATGGAACGAAGGGCGCAGACCTCCGCATCATCCACGAGCAATCGCTGCCGTTCTCGCGCCTGCACGGCGGCGACCCGCTGGCGGACCGCCTCATCGCCGAGGCCCAGGATCTTGGCCGCCAGCAGCGCCGCCCCTGCTGGATCCAGCACCACGGCCGGGGCGATCCCGCCTGGCATGCGCAGGGAGGAGAAAACATCCGCCCCTGCAAAGGTCTCTGAGATCGGCGGGCATGCGATCACGGGAGCCAGCACCTGCCCATCCACCATCCCGCTGAGGGCATTGGAACGTCCGGCGATCGTGATGTAGACCTTAGGACGTGGATCCGCTTCGTATTCCCGCAGGAGATTCAGAAGATAATCGGGAACTTTGTGAGCGGAAGCAACCCGCAGCTCCCAATCCAGGCCCAACTCCTCCAGCGCGCGGATCACCGCTCGCGCATGCTCCAGATCCGAACGCGATCCCATCAGGATGACCACCAGAGGCCTGGCCATGGCATCCCTCCTTCAAAGATTCAGGAAATCCCGAAGACGGCGACGGATCCGCTCAACCACAGGCCTCTCACCGGGCTGGAAGGTCCCTCCCGTCAGCCGTTCATAGACGGCGATATAGCGGGAGGCCGCTTCCAGGACCAGCTCCACAGGCATCTCCGGCGGCTCCCCTTCTCCACGGTAACCCCGGGCGGCAAACCATGCACGGACGAACTCTTTATCCATCGGCTCCGGATCCTGGCCAGGCAGATAGGTTTCCGCCAGCCAGTAGCGGCTGGAATCCGGCGTGTGGAGTTCATCGATGAGCACCAGCTCACCATCGATCAGGCCGAACTCGTATTTGGTATCCACCAGGATCAGGCCGGCCCGCCGGGCGATCTCCTGACCCCTGGCGAAGAGGGCCAGAGCGATCGCCTCAATCCGCTCCCACAGATCCACAGGCACCAGGCCGCGCTCCAGAATCTCAGCGCGGGTCAGGATCTCATCATGGGCCCCAGAAGGCGCCTTGGTGGTCGGCGTAATAACAGGATGAGGCAGAGGGTCGTTCTTCCGCAGGCCATCCGGCAGAGGGATCCCATAAGGTTGCCGTTCGCCCTGGGCATACAGGGTCCAGAGCGAGGTGCGGGTTACGCCGGTGATATATCCCCGCACCACCACCTCCACCGGCAACGGTTGCGCCCGCCGCACCACCATGACGTTGGGGTCCGGGATGGCAAGGACATGGTTCGGGATGAGGTCACGGGTCTGGTCGAACCACCAGGCGCTGAGCTGATTCAGGACCTGGCCCTTGTAGGGGATCACCCCCAGGACCCGATCGAAGGCCGAGATCCGATCCGTAGCGATCAGGATCAGACGATCTCCCACTTCATAAATGTCGCGAACCCTTCCGGCGCGTCGGGCGCCCAGCTCCGGGAGCTCAACGGCGGGCACGGTGTGCACCAGAGCCTCCTGCAATTCGACAACGGACAAACCCATTTCAGCCCCTCCGCAGCGCGTTATGGAACAGGATCGAACACAACCCTCCTCGCTCTCCCCGATGCCATCGGGGATGCTGCCATGGGAAGATGTGATCCTCCGGATGAGGCATCAACCCCAGGACGTTGCCGGCCGGGTTGCAGAGGCCAGCGATGTTCCCCTGAGATCCGTTCGGGTTAAACGGATAGCCGGCCGGACGGCCGGATGGATCCACATACGTCAACGCGATCAGCCCCCGATCCTCCAGAGCCTGCAGCACGCCCTCATCTCGCGCCATGAACCGTCCCTCCCCGTGAGCAACAGGGCAATACAGCAACCCCTCGATCCCTTCGGTGAACAGACACGGGCTTCGCGGATTGGCGTGCAGGTAAACCCACCGGCACTCGAAACGCCCGGAGGCGTTCGGAGCAAGGGTAACCATCCGCTGACCATCCGCCCCCAGGAACTCCGGGCCAGGGAGCAAACCGGCCTTGACCAGAGCCTGGAACCCGTTGCAGATCCCCAGCACGGGCCGCCCGCTCTCGATGAACCGCTCCAGCTTCCCTCGCAGGCCTTCCATCAATTCCAGGGCCCACAGCGTCCCCGCCCCCAGATCATCCCCATAGGAGAACCCTCCAGGCAGCACCAGCATGGCGCAATCCATCAGATTACGCTCCCCCCGCAACAAAGCCGATATGGGGACAATCTCCGGCTCGCCCCCTGCCTGCATGCAGGCCCACGCCGCCTCGCGATCCCGGTTGGTTCCGGGGGCCTGGAGGATGAGCACGCGGGGGTGTCGAAGGCGGGCCGGAAGAGGGAACCGCGGGGATCGCGAGGATGGAAACGGGGAAGGCCCGGCAAGGGCAGGCGCCAGGGTTCCGCGCCATGCCCGCTCCAGCTCCTCCACCGGGAGCCGGATCCTCTCCCGGCCGTCCTGGCCCACCACCCGGAGAAGGCCATCGTCGGTCACCCGACCGATATGCGCGAAGGGATGTCCCTCCAGCAAGGCCTCGAAAGCCGGTGCGTCCTCCGGGCGCACCTCGACCAGAAACCGGCAGAGGGACTCCGAGAACAGAAGAACATCATCCTCGATCGCCTCCTCAGGGCGAGGAACGTTGCGCAGGTCCACCTCTGCCCCCAGCCGGCCGGCAAGACACATCTCCGCGAGCGCAACTCCCAGACCCCCTTCTGAAAGATCATGGCATGCCCGAACGCACCCGGAGGAGATCGCCCGGTGGAGGGCGCGCATCCGATTCAGGGCCGCAGGAACCGGTTGAGGCAGCTGCTCCGCACCCGGCCGCGCTCCGGCCAGGATCTGCAGATAATGGCTCCCTCCCAGTTCCGCCCGTGTCTCCCCCACCAGGTAGATCCAGGATCCCGGCGTCTTGAGATCCATAGTGACCGTGCGGGAGATGTCCGGCACGATCCCCAGTCCAGTAATCAGCAGCGTGCCAGGGATGGAGCGCCGCTTCCCCTCCTGATCCACATAGAAATTGTTCAGGCTGTCCTTCCCGGAAATAAATGGCGCATGGTAGGCCAGGGCCGCATCCCGGCAGCCCTGAGCGCAGCGGACCAGGGCGCCGAGCTGCTCCGGATCCGTCGGATCCCCCCAGCAGAAGTTATCCAGCAGGGCCACATGATCCGGGTCCACACCCACCGCCACCAGATTCCGGAACGCTTCATCCACCGCGGCCCACGCCATCCGGTAAGGATCCCTTTCGCCATATAGCGGGGCCAAGCCCACGCTCACGGCCACTCCGGGTCGGGCGGCCTCGCTCTCCCCGCACTCCAGAGGTGCCAGCACGGGGGCATCCCCCGGCCCATGGGAAGCAGCGCCCACCAGGGGCTTGACGGCTGTGGCGCCCTGCACCTCGTGATCATAGCGCCGGAGGATCTCCTCCCGGCTTCGGATGTTCGGATGGGCGAGGAGCATCAGCAGGACCTTCCCCAGATCCTCCGGCGGGGGGACAGGAGAGACACGGCGGGGGGAGGCAGCAGATGGCCATCGGGCCTCCAGGATCTGCTGTGGGCGCCCGTTGTGGAGGAAATCCAGATCGAGATCGCCGATGATCCGGCCACGGTAACGCAGGCACAGCTTTCCTGTGTTCTCGAAGATGCCGATGACGGCTGCCTCCACGCCATGTTGATCGCAGAGCTCCTGAAAGCGGGGCCAGCGCGCCGGCGGGATGGCCAGCACCATTCGCTCCTGGGATTCGCTCAACCAGATCTCCCATGGCTGCAGGCGGGCATCCCGGAGGGGCACGCGATCCAGGTCCACACAGGCGCCCAGGCCACGCGCCATCTCCCCGACGGCTGAGGAAAGCCCACCCGCTCCACAATCCCACACGGCGTGGTAAAGCATCTCCTCACGGGCCTGAAGGATCACTTCCAGGATCTGCTTTTCCAGAACCGGACGGGGGATCTGAACCGCACCGCGGGCCGAGGAGGGCGCATCGGGCTCCAGACCCGCGCTGGAAAAAGTGGCCCCCCTCAGGCCATCGCGCCCCGTCCGATTGCCGATCACCACAATAAGATCTCCGGGCTGTGGCGCGGCGGAAAACGTTCGATGGGGAAGCAGTCCAATACAGCCGCAGAACACCAGAGGGTTCGCCGTATACCCCGGATGATAAAATACGGCCCCACAAACCGTTGGGATGCCCATCTTGTTCCCATAATCCTCAATGCCCCGGATAACCCCCTCCGCGATCCGCTGGGGATGCAGGGCCCCTGGCGGCAGCCAATCGGCCGGCAGATCTGCAGGACCGAAGCCCAGGACATCCAGCAGGGCAATCGGGCGCGCGCCTACAGCCAGGATGTCCCGGATCACCCCCCCCGATGCCGGTGCTGGCTCCCCCAAAGGGCTCCACAGCGGAGGGATGGTTGTGCGTTTCCACCTTGATGGCCAGATCCCAGCGTTCATCCAGCGCGATGATCCCCGCATGGTCCACAAGGGCGGAACGAAGCCATGGCCGGGTTACCTGGGCGGTCACGGACTGAATGTATGTGGGCAGCAAGCCATCGATCTCCACGGTCTGCGGGGGAGCGTCCGGCGGAGCGCCCGGAGGTGGGCCGGTGTAGCGAATGCGCGCCTTAAAGGTTTTATGCGCGCAGTGCTCGCTCCACGTCTGCGCAATGGTCTCCAGCTCAATGTCGGTCGGATCCCGACCCTGAAGGCGGAAGTATTCCTGGATAACCCGCAACTCCTCCCCGCTTAAGGCCAGACGGCGGCGCGCGCTCAGCGCCTGAAGCCCCTTTTCGTCCGCATCGCCGATCGGGATGACCTCAACCAGGAGCGGAGGGGCCTCGGGGTGTTCAAACGGGGGATCGATCCACCGATCGATGGCGTAGCGGTGGATCAACGGATTGCTGCAATGGTCTGTTGCCAGGCGCCGCAGGTCGTGTTCCTCCAGATCCCCCCATAGATGGAAGATCCAGCCCCATGCGGCGTTCTCCAGCCCACGGAAGCCCAGACGATGGGCGGCGCGGATCAGGTTTTCCGCTGCGGGATCCCGCAACCCAGGGAGGAGCGTGACTTCGATCCGATGTTCTCCGCTCCCCTGAGGGAGGAAATCCGGGGGCCATACAGGCTTTTCCAATGGTAGGACCTGAAAGGTTTCCCAGATGGGATCGGCCAGAAGGAGATGGGCGAGTCGTTCAACTTCGGGGGGAGAGAGATGACCTTGCAGAAAGCACATGCGGTCTCGCCTGCAGGCCCGCAGACGCTCGATGCCCTGCGCGCGGGCCGCTTGCACCAGCCGTTGGCCCTCCGGATCCTCGGGAGATCTGCTCCGGATCTCCACCCGGAACAGCCTCCGGACCGGATCCGGAGGCGGCAGGAAAACCCCCTCGGCGGAGGAGACCTCCTGATCCATGGATTCCACCTCCCACTGCAGGTCCGGATGCTCCGCGTCGAAGGCCCAGGCTCAGGGTTAAGGGCGCCTGGATGAGGTGGCGATCTTTGAAGCGCTATTCTAATCCGCTATGATCTACGCTGTCAAATCAGCGCCGGGGGGTGTTCGAAAAATGGGGGTTTCGGAATCCGCGGGCAAGGGATCGCATGAATGGGCTGCGGTGGCACCGCACTCCAACCCGGATCGCCGGGTCGTTTTTTTGTGTCTCTTCTCCCTCCCCCCGAAGACCTCCCGCTGGCTGAGCTCTCTCCTGATTTTTCGAACAGCCCCCTCATGAGATTTGACAAGCTCCAAAGCAATGGGATAGGATAAAGCAGACTCGCATCATACATTCGCCGGTTTGCGTAGTTCATTTGCGGCATAGGCTGAAGATCCCAGGTTCGAAGGAGAACGGAATGAATACAGTAGCGCAAATGACAAAAGAAGAACTTCGCGAGATGATAGAAACCATCATCGAGGAGAAGCTCCTGGAGTTATTCGGCGATCCTGATGAAGGGTTACCCATTCGCAAAACGATTCGCGAGAGGTTGTTGCGCCAGAAGGAAGCCGTAGCAAAGGGTGAACGGGGTGAGCCGTTTGAAGAAGTGATTCAGCGCCTTGGTGATTCACGCAATTGGCCACCGCCGAGAGATTTATCGAAGACGATGAGAAAACGCCGACATCATGCCACCTAACCCCCGCTGCAGCCGACCCACCTCCGCGATCTGGAGCCAGAAAACATGCGCCGGGCATTGCGTTATGCGGCCTGGCTGGCTGAAGAGGCCATCTACGCTCCGGAGCCGAGCCCAGCATGAGAGTTCTGGCAGATAGCTGGCTGCGGGTGAGACGATGGAGGATCTGCGGGCGAGCCGGGAAAGAAAACGAGGGGGCGGGCCGCCTGCAGCGGCCCGCCCCCTGTCCCTCCGGGGATCCTCAGTGGCGTTGCGGGGTTAATCGGAAGGCTCTTTCGAAGCGGAAGCGGCCGGATTTCGGACAAACGTAGAGGACAGGTGAACGCCGGTGAGGGCCTCCACCAGGATAGGTAGCTGGGCCAGGGCCTGTGCCAGATCTCCGGTGAAGCGGCTAACTCCCCCATGACCATCCCCGATCAGGATGATCCGCTCCGCGTGGGCGAGCGGCTCTGCCATAGCCCTGGCGAGGGACGGAAGGATATCCACCACCATCTGGGCCATAGCGGCCTCGTTGTATTCCCGCCACGCCGCCGCCTTGGCCCGCATGGCCTCCGCCTCCGCCCGACCGGTGGCCCGAATGTGCTCCGCGTGGCCCAGGGCCTCGGCTTCCAGCCGGTAGCGCTCGGCGTCGGCCAGAGAGAGGATCCGACGCTTCTCCGCCTCCGCCGGCAGCTCCACGGTGGCGGCCAGCTCGCGCTGCTTGCGCTCGATCTCCTTCTCCTCGATCTCAATGGCCAGCTCCTTCTCCACCTTGTGAACCGCCATCTCCTCCCGCTTGACGGCCTGGGCGGCCCGGTGCCGGTGAAGCTCGTAGGCCATGTCCGCTTCGGCCCGCCGGGCCTCCAGCTCTCGACGCGCCTCCTCCACGGCCCGCTCCGCCTCCAGGCGGGCGATGCGAGCCACCCGATCGGCCTCGGCTTCCGCAACCGCCGCCTGCTGGCGCACCTGGGCGATCCGCGGCCGCCCGATAGCGTCCAGATAACCCTGCTCATCGGCGATGTGCCGCACGGTGAGGGAGAGGATGTCCAGGCCCATTCGCTCCAGATCCTGCCGAGCGGCCTCCCGAACCTGCCGGGCGAACTCCGCCCGCCGCAGATAGAGATCCTCCACGCTCATCGTGCCCAGCACCGCCCGCAGATGCCCTTCGATCACCTGAAGGGCCACCCGCC
This sequence comes from Candidatus Thermoflexus japonica, assembly GCA_002898735.1. Taxonomy (GTDB): domain Bacteria; phylum Chloroflexota; class Anaerolineae; order Thermoflexales; family Thermoflexaceae; genus Thermoflexus; species Thermoflexus japonica. Next base: position 4,205 of record BEHY01000044.1, on the reverse strand, counting down.
GGATATCATCCCGGGATCGGGAGAGGAACTGCTCCGCGGCCAGGGCGATGGAGGCCTCGTCGCCCTTCACCTTCACCTGGGCGACGGCGTCCACCACCATCCGCACGCCCTGGGCGGTATAGGCATCCGCGGTCTGGATCTCGATGGTAAGCAGCTCCAGGGAGAGCCGTTGCACCCGCTCCAGGATCGGCCAGACGAAGGCCCCGCCCCGCACCAGCCGGTAGCCCACGATCCGCTTGCGGCCATCGGGATCGACGACTTTCCGTTTGCGGCCGGAGATGATCAGCACCTCGTTCGGGCCGGCTTTGGTGTAACGCCAGGCCCAGAGGGCGATGATCCCGGCCACCACCACCAGCATCAGGATACCTGTCGCGATCATCATTGCTCACCTCCCAGGAACCAGAAGTGCATGCTTTGCCTTTGGGGATCCTCCCGTCTCCCCAAGCTCCATGCGCAGCGCCCATGGGTCCGGCAGGCAGCCCGCCGCATGGAGCGCTTCGCCGGCCCGCCGTTGCAGATCGATCAGGTCACGACCCACAAACACCGTCCGCTGTTCCCGGGTCGCGTAAACGGCCACCCACCTTTCCCCGCCTCGGAAGATGGGAAGGAGGACGGCGCGAAGCCGCCGCCCCGCTTCGTAGAATCGAAATCGGACGGTCGCCTCCGCCAGGGCGCTCTGTATGGTCTCCCAGGCCGACCCGGACCATATCTCCAGCGTTAGATCCTCCGGAGCGTGAAGCCACCCCTGGCGCACGCCCTGATCGGCCACGGCCTCCCACAGCGACCAGATCCCCACGCCATTTCCAGGAGCGGACAGGAGCGCCCCCATGAAATGGAGACGCCAGCCGGATTCGCTCCAGGCCACCGGCAGCCAGGGCACCGATCCGATCGCGGGCCGGAAGACGGCGGCGGGCAGAACCCAGGCGAGGCGCTCCGACAGCACCCGCACCCGGATGGCCTCCACAGGCAGGCCGTGCGCATCCGCCACGCGCTGACGCAAAATCCCCAGATCCCCCGCCTCCAGGATCGGGCCATCCGGCTCATGGACACGCCATCCCTCCCCCCATGGGTAGACCGGAAGCGCCACCCCAACCGGGGAGATCTCCATCGCATAACATGGGAATCGCCCCCCGTAAACCAGGGCGTGCAGAAGCCGACGCACGGCATGCACCAGATCGATCAGCCGGCCCTCCGCGAGCGGGATACCCATCACGTCGATCGCATAGCACTCCGCCGATGCCCCCCCAGAATCGGCCACCCGGTGAACCGGGATAGCGATCCACTGTCCTCCCACCCAACCCTCCAGTACGTATTCCGCGGCTCCAAACCGGTGGCGCTCGCTGAGGGAAAGCGGCCGCAGATGCAAAGGGAAATCATCATCGACGATCATCGGCTCATCTCCACGGGTCGATCGAATTCACAGGGAGATCGGCCGCCAAACCCCACGGCGGCCAGCCGCATCTAAAAGAACCCGAGCCATGCTTTGATCAGCAGCCCCATTTGAGCCAGCCCCAGGGCGATCATGGTCGGTCGGGCGGCCAGCCGCATCCATCGTCCCCATCCCACCTGGAACCCATGGCCCTCCAGCGCCGCGCATGCGACCACGTTGGCTGAAGCCCCGATGGGCGTGAAGTTTCCTCCCAGATCGGTCCCCAGGGAGACCGCCCAGGTCATCAAGGACAGCGGTGGCGCCCCGACGGAAGCGGCAAGATGCTGAAGGGCATACGCCATGCTGAGGGCAAAGGGCACGTTGTCCACCATGGCGGAACAGAAAGCGGAGAGCCAGAGCAACCCGGAGACCAGGCCGAGCCCATGGTGCCCCAGCGCCGAGGAGGCCGCGCGGGTCATTGCCTCAATCACGTGGGTTTTCTCCAGCGCCCCCACGATGGCGAACAGACAGATCAGAAAGAGCAGCACCTCATAATCAATGCGGCGTAAGATGCCCTCCACGCGCGATCCTCCCAGGAGCAACAAAAGGATGGCCGGGATCAGCGTGGCCAGCGGGGCGGTCAGCGGGATGCCCAGATGATGTTCGACCCAGTGATGGGTGCTGAGCAGAACCACCGCCAGGGCGAGCGCGAGCAACCCCAGACGCAGCAGAACGGGATCCCGAATCATCTCCGCCGGACTGGGCAGCTCCACCGCCTCCGGGGGCGAGCTGATGCGCAGCCGCTGGACGGATTGCCAGTAGGAGATCGCCACCGCAGCGATCAGGCCGATCAGGGCGATCGGACCGGTGTGCATGATGAAATCGATGAGCCCGAACCGCAGCACCAGCCCCAGGATCACATTGGGCGGATCGCCCATGAGCGTTGCGGCACCCCCGATGTTCGCCGCCACCACCTCGGCCACCACAATAGGAACCGGATCGAAGCGCAGCCGACGGCCCAGCTCCGCAGTGAGGGTGGCGAAAAACAACATGACGGTGATCGAATCCATGAACGCGGCGAGCAGGCCGGTCAGCAACGGGAAGATCATCAGCAAACGGCGCGGTTCGCCTCTCGCCTGATGGGCAACTGCCAGGGCCAGGGCGCTGAAAAACCCCGCCTCGGAGAGCACGGCGATCAGAATAAACATGCCGAAAAGCAACCCCATGGTCCCCCAGTGCACATAGGCGACCGCCTCCTCCACCGTGAGCACTTTAAACAGGAGGAGGAAAATCACTCCGACTCCGGCCGCCAGGACCCGGGGGATGCGCTCCAGCCCCAGGGCGATATATGTGGTCAGGAAAATCGAGACCGCGATCCAGGTCGGTGAGATGGTTCCGCTCATGGCCACGCCCCTCCGATCCAGATCAGCCAGCGGTGGCCTCGGCGGGAGCCGGCGGGATGACCGGCAAGCGGGCCGCTCCCGGGATCGGCACCAGCCGGCCATCGGGATAAGCGAAAACCCCCAGCTCCGGAAAATCCAACCCCTGCAACTCGACCTCCGGGGAGACCCGCAAGCCCACCAGGGCATCCAGGATCTTGAAGAAAACCCAGGAGACCCCGAAGGCCCACAGGAAGGCCACAACCATCCCGATGGCCTGAGCCGCCAGCTGCCCGGCGTCCCCATAGAACAGGCCCCGCACGGTGAGACCCCCATAATTCGCGGTGCCATCGGCAAACAAACCCACCGCCAGCTGCCCGAAGGCCCCACATGTCCCGTGCACAGAGATCGCCCCCACCGGATCATCCACTTTGGCCACCCGTTCGAGGAAAGCCACGCTGAGGCAGACCAGCACCCCGGCGATCGCTCCGATCAGAAAGGCGTTCATCGGGCTGACGTAGCCACTGGGCGCCGTGATGGCGACCAGCCCGGCCAGCATGCCGTTCGCCGCCATCGCCGGGTCCGGCTTGCCCGTCGTGGCCCAGGTGTAGAGCATGGCCGCCAGGGTGCCGGAGCCGGAGGCCAGCATAGTGGCCACAGCCACCAACCCGATGCGCAGGTTTCCATTGCCGGAGGCCCCCAGGGTGCTGCCCGGGTTGAAGCCGAACCAGCCGAAGGCGAGGATAAACACCCCCAGCAAGGCCATCACGAGGTTGTGGCCCGGGATCGGGTTCGGCGTTCCATCCCGGTTGTATTTGCCCAGGCGTGGCCCCAGCACGATCGCCCCCGCCAGGGCCGTCCATCCCCCAATGGCGTGCACGACGCCGCTGCCCGCAAAATCGATGTATCCGACCCCCAGCCCCAGGCGCCCCAGCTGGGAAAGCCAGCCGCCGCCCCAGGCCCAGTTCCCGTAGATCGGATAGAGGAAAGCCCCTATGAAGAGGCTGTAAAGACAAAAGGCAGTCCATTTGAACCGTTCCGCCATCGCCCCGGTCGGGATCGTGGCTGCAGTGTCCATGAACACCATCTGGAACAGGAACATGACGGCTACCGCCACATCATACGCATCCCGCATGAAAAACCCTTTGGTCCCAAACAACCCCCAATCCAGCCCGGCGATATGCACGGTGAACTCGCCGTCCAGCACCTTTAACCCACCCAGGTTGGGCACCCCTACCCGGCCGATCCCTCCGAACTGCAGGGCAAACCCGGTGGCGAAGTAGCCGGTCATTCCCAGCACGTAGATGATGAAATTCATCGCCATGGTGTGGGCCGCGTTCTTCGCCCGGGTGAACCCTGTCTCCACCAGAGCGAAGCCCGCCTGCATGAACATCACCAGATAGCCCGTGATCAGGGTCCAGAGGAAGTTGATGGCCAGGCGGTTCTGGTTGATCAGA
>BEHY01000043.1 GCA_002898735.1 Candidatus Thermoflexus japonica | reverse complement strand
CGGATCCGGTCCGGATTTGGCGGGATCCCTTCCGGCAACTATGATAGAAGAACAGACACACACGACAGCCCCTGGGGAAAGGCCATCGGCGTCACGCTCAGCCCGACCGGGCAACACGCCACGCGCTGCCGCGAGGGATCCATGTCCCTGATCGAGGAGATCAAATCCCGACTGGATATCGTAGAAGTCATCGGCGAGAGCGTCCAGCTGCGCCGCTCGGGGAAGAACTACATCGGGTTCTGCCCCTTCCACCACAATGTGCGCACGCCGGCCTTTGTGGTGTTCCCCGACACCCAGACCTGGCGATGTTTCGGCGCCTGCAACACCGGCGGGGACGTCTTCCAGTTCGTGATGCGGCGGGACGGGCTGACCTTCCCGGAGGCCCTGCGGGCCCTGGCGCAGCGGGCCGGCATCCCCCTCGAGCCGAGGACGCCGGAGGCCGAGGCCCGGGAGCGGGAGCGCGCGCGCCTTCGCGAAATCCTGGAGGCCGCTACCCTGTTCTACCAGCACCAGCTTCGCCAGACACCGGAGGCTGAGCCCGCGCGCGCGGTTCTGGCCGCCCGCGGGCTCACCGCCGAAACCATCGAGCGCTTCGGCCTGGGCTACAGCCCCAGCGCATGGCACGCCCTGATCGATTTCATGCGCCGCCGGGGCTTCTCGATGGAAGACCTCCAGGCCGCCGGCCTGGTGGTGATCCGGGAGGACGGCACGGCCTTCGATCGGTTCCGGGGCCGCCTGATGATCCCCATCCGCGATCCCCAGGGCCATGTGATCGGCTTCGGAGCCCGGGCGCTGGGCGGTGAGGAGCCGAAGTATCTCAATTCCCCTCAGACGCCCCTCTTCGACAAAAGCGCGGTGCTCTTCGCCCTGGATCTGGCCCGCGCGGAGATCCGGCGGACCGGCGTGGCGGTGATCGTCGAGGGGTATTTCGACGCGATCATGGCCCATCAGGCGGGCTTCACCAACGTGGTGGCCGCGCTGGGAACCCGCCTCAGCGAGGCGCAGCTGCGCCTGCTGAGCCGCGGGCTGAAGCGCCTGGTGCTCGCCATGGACGCCGACCCGGCCGGGATGCACGCCGTGCTGCGAGGGCTGGCCTCCGCCCGCGAGGCGTTCCCCGAGACCACGCTGGAGCTCGGCCCCCGCGGGTTGATCCACCTGAGCGGCCAGCTGGGGGTGGACCTGCGGGTGCTGGCCCTGCCGGAAGGGATGGATCCCGATGAGCTCATCCGCCGCGATCCCCAGGAATGGGCCCGGGCGGTGGAGAACGCGCGCCCGGTCATCGCCTTCCTCCTGGATTATCTGGCCGCCCAGCACCGCCTGGAGGATCCGAAAGGGAAAGCCGCCTTCGTGCGGGAGATTGTCCCCATCCTCGCCGCTATCCCGGATCCGGTGGAGCGGGATGTCTACATCCAGCAGGCCGCCCGCATGGCCCGGCTGAACGAGCGGGTGCTGCTGGAACAGGTCACCAGCCACCGCATGAGCGGACATGAGCGGCGAGGGCGGAAAGGATCGGCAGCCCTTCTTCCCCCCGCCCGCGAGAAGCCCGACAAAGGCCCCGAGGCCTTCGGAAGCGGAACGGAGGCGGAGGCCACGCTGCTGGTCATGCTGGGCCTGGGGCCTGACCTGCTGCCCTACCTGAACGTCCGCTTCGCGGAGCTGGGCCTGGAGCCGTTGACCGAAGAGGATTTCCTGGATTCCACCCACCGGGCCCTCTTCCGGAACCTGACGGAGTTCGGGCCTGTGGAGGATTGGCCGGAGGAGACGACGGACCCTCAGCGCCCCGGGCTGCTGCGGACGCTGTGGCTGGAGCTGCTTCAGCGCCGCGGGCCGCTGCTGCGCGGATTCGATCCGGAAGACCAGCGATGGGCGGAGGAGGCGTTGCGCCTGGCGCTGTGGATCCGCGAACAGCGCCTGAAGGAGATCCTCGAAGATCTCCAGGCGCTGGCGGATTCCGTGCCGGATTGGCCTCAGGACGAATTCATGGCAAAATGGCAGGCGCTGGCGGAAGAACTCAATCAGACGCAACGCTTTCGATACCGGCGATGGATGATGGATGATCCGCTTTCCACTCCAGCCCGCCGGTGATGGGAGTGATGGGAGTGCGGTGCCTCGGCACCGCACCCGCACCCGCCGCACCCGTTTTGAGGTCGAGTCGGCCCGATCCGTTCGGGAAAGGAGTGTCCGCAGATGTCGCAATCGCCGTGGGAGAACGATGAAGAGAAGCGGGGCCTCGAAGAGGAATGGCTGGAGGAAGAAGAGGGGCTCCTGGAGGAGGAAGAGGAGGAGACCGCCGAGGAGCCCTTCCCGGAGGAGCCCGAGGAAACCGAGCTGGAAGAGATCGAGAGCGAGGGGGTCGAGGAGGAGATCGAGGCCCTGGAGGAATGGTGGGGTCCGGAGGTGGCCGAGGACCCGGTGCGGATGTATCTGCGCGAGATCAGCCGGGTTCCGCTGCTCGAGCCCACTCAGGAGCTGGATCTGGCCATCCGCCTCCAGGCCCCCCGACGGCTCGATGAGCTCCGCGCCGGCCTGCGCAAGCCTTCCCGGTCGGATCTGGCGATCGCCGTCTATCGGGATCTGGTGGCGGCATGGGAGAAGGCCGCGGAGATCGCGGCCCGGCTCCGCCGCCCCATGCCCCGCCTGGCCGATCTGATCGCCGATGTCAGCCGCCCGGTCCCCGAAGCCCGCGCCCGCTCCCTCGAACCCTATCTGGAGCGCCAGCGGGGCGGACGCCGGCTGGCCGAGCTGCTGCAGCAACTGGTCCGGATCTACAGCGATCTGCTGTTGCTCCCCCCGGAGGTGCTTTCGGTTCTGGCGGAACAGGCGGATGCGCGTTCGGCCTCCGCGATCCGCTGGCCGGGCGAGCGGACCCTGCGAGCCTGCATCCCTTCCGAAGAACGGCTCGGCCGGTGGTGGCAGCAGGTGCGGGATCAGGCGGCGGAAGCCCGTTCGTGGCTGATCCGGGCCAACCTGCGCCTGGTGGTGAGCGTGGCCAAGAAATACATCGGCCGCGGCGTCTCCTTCCTGGACCTGATCCAGGAGGGGAACCTGGGGTTGTTGCGGGCGGTGGAGAAATTCGATCCCGGGCGAGGCTTCAAGTTCTCCACCTATGCCACCTGGTGGATCCGCCAGGCCATCACCCGCGCCATCGCCGATCAGGCCCGCACCATCCGCATCCCGGTGCACCTGGCGGAGTTCCTGAGCCGCCTGATGCGGGCCCAGCAGAAGCTCCAGCAGACCCTGGGCCGGGATCCCACCCCGGAGGAGCTGGCGCTGGAAGTGAACCTGCTCTCCCCCCAGGAGGTCCTGGAGATCCAGGCGGCCTGGAACGCCAACCAGCCCCTGCCGCCCCATCTGGCCCGCCGGCTCCGGGAGGCCACCCGGAAGGTGGAGCGCGCCCTGCGCTGGGCCGCAGAGCCGATGTCGCTGGAAACGCCGGTGGGGGAGGAGGAGGACAGCGAGCTGGCGGATTTCATCGAGGATCAGGGAACCCGCAGCCCGCTGGAGGAGGCCCACCTGACCATGCTCCGCGAACAGCTCCGCGAGATCCTGGATACCCTTCCGGAGCGGGAGCGGCAGGTGCTGGAGGTCCGCTTCGGGCTGAAGGACGGCCAGTGGCGGACCCTGGATGAGGTGGGGCAGATGTTCGGGCTGACCCGGGAGCGGATCCGCCAGATCGAAAGCAAGGCGCTGCGCAAGCTGCGCCACCCGCACTACAGCCGGCGGTTGAAGGATTACCTCAGCTGATCCCCGACCCGGCGCCCCCCTCGCCGCCCTCCGAGATGATCTTTCCAGGGGGGAGGCCGTCTCGCTTCCCCCATCGGAGGCCGATGGCCTGAGCCCGGGATCTAAAGGCGGAGCACCCGATCCAGGACCATCCCAACGAAGAACAGGAACAGATAGGCGTTCGAGGCGTGATACATCCGGCGGGCGATGGCCTTCTCCGGCGTCCGCCAGAGGCGAAACGCCAGGAGCAGCAGCCAGGCGTCCAGCGCCAGCGCCCCGACCAGATAGACCCGGCCCATCGCCCCGGCCGCGAAGGGGGCCAGGGTGAGCAGCGCAAGCAGGATCGTATACAGGAAAGCCCGGAAGGCCGCCGGCCGCGCGCCCGTCACCACCGGCAGCATCGGAACCCCCGCTTCCCGATAGTCCCGCTCCGTCAGGATGGCGAAGGACCAGGTATGGGGGGGCGTCCAGAAGAAGATCAGGGCGAACAGAAACAGCGCCATCGGATCGACCCGCCCGGTCACCGCCGCCCAGCCCACCATGGGGGCGAACCCTCCGGCCGCCCCCCCGATCACGATGTTCTGCGGCGTCCACCGCTTCAACCCCATCGTGTAGATCCCCACATACCAGATCCACCCCGCCAGGGCCAGCAACGCCGCCGTGGTATTCACGAAGGTCCACAGGAGCAAAAAGCCCAGGAGGGAAAAGAGCACCGCAACCCCAGCCGCCTCCCCCCGCCCCAGCCGGCCGGCCGGGATCGGGCGGCGGGCCGTGCGATGCATCTGCCGATCCAGTTCCGCATCCCAGACGTTGTTCATGGCATTGGCCCCGCCGGAGATCAGAAAACCGCCCAGCAGGGTGTAGATGAAGGTCACAATGGGGGGCAACCCACCCTGGGCGATCATCATCGCCCCGGCCGTGGTGACCAGAAGCAGCGCCACGATCCCCGGCTTCGTCAGGGTGAAGTAGGGCTCCCATAGATTCCGCAGACGGACCGTTTCCCCAGGGATCCCTTCCACCCACTGCGCCTCGCCCAGCGCCCACGCCCAGGCGATCCCGATCGCCGCCCAGATCGCGGTGGCCAGCCCCAGATGCAGGGCGTTCAGCAGCGCCGGGAAGCCCATCCACAGGTTGATGGCCCCCAGGCCGATCTGGATCAGATAGAGAACAAAGGCCGCCAGAACCCAGCCGAAGATCCCGCGGGATATCCCGCGCCAGGTCGCCAGCCGCGCCGTGAGCCAGGCCAGCGCGAGGCCCACGCCGAGGGCGACCAGCCGGTGCAGCATGTGCACTCGGCCCAGCAGATCGCCCGGCCAGACCACCCACCCCTCACAGAACGGCCAGCTCGAGCACGCCCACGAAGCCCCGCTCCCGGTCACCGTCGCCCCCACCAGCGTGAGGGCGAACAGCCCGATGCCCGTCATGCCGATCCAGCGCATGGCGCTGGCCACGGGCTGAACCGAAGAAAGCTCCCGGTGCGGCGCACGGGCGGACCACGGCGCGGAGGCGCGGACCGCCGCCACCAGCGTCAGGGCCAGGATCGACAGCGCCAGACCCAGATGGACCGCCACCATCGTGGGTGGGAGCTCCAGGATCACCGTGAGCCCGCCCAGGAGGGCCTGCCCGAACACCAGCCCCAGCGCCCAGAAGAGGGGGCGGTAGAGATCCGGACGCCGCTCCTTCCCCCAGGCGATCAGCGCGGAAAGCGTTAGCAGCGGCGTCACGCTGGCCGCCAGAAGCCGGTGGATCCACTCGAACCAGGCCGCCGTATCCTCCAGCGGGGGAATCACCCGCCCGTAGCATAACGGCCAGTCCGGGCAACCCAGCCCCGATCCGGTCGTGCGCACCAGCGCCCCCCATGTCGTCAGCAGGCCGATGGCCAGCGCCGTAACCCCCAGCAGGATCCGCAACCCCTTCCAGGCTTTCCCGTTCTGCATTTCCCTCAGGCTCCCGCACAAGGTTGAAAGCTCACGCCCGGAGGTTTTGAGGGGATCGGCACCCCGGGAAGCCGTCCGCCCCTCCTTCCAGCGCGACGCCTCACCCCAACCTTGACCGGGCAAGGGCCCATGGAAATTCACAGCGCGAGCTCGCAAGATCATCATACCGACAAATCCGGATCCGATCCAGGTGTCTTCGCCGAAATTCCATTCGGGAGGTCCGATTTCCACCGGCCTTCGCTCCGGGGATCCTTGAGGGGGATCGCATGCCTCATCGGCGCGCGGAAGCGTATCCGGTTCCCCGGGGTTGAAGCCCGGTGAATCCGCGAGGCCGGTGAAGGCCCCGCCGGTGACGCCAGCGCCACCACACGCCCACCGGATAGCCGCACATCTTGGCCAAGTCCCCCCACGCACGGATCAGCGGGACCCAGAGGGCCATCCGGATTCGATCCGGCCATGGGTAGCCTTGCCAGAGCCGGGAGAGGCGGCGATAGGGGACGCGCAGATAGAGCCATCCCCCCAGCAGATAGCCCAGGGCGAACAGGGGATGGACCCCCAGGCTGAGCCCGGCCAGCGTCGGGATCAGGCCCAGGTAAGTGCCGTAGCGGATCGCATGGCGCAGCCGCCAGAGATCCGCCTTCCCATCTCCCCGGGCATACCGGTAATACTGCAGGAAGAACGCCCGCATCGTCGGACGGGGCCGGAAGTAAACCACCGCCTCGGGGACGAAGGCGAAGGGTCCGAACCGCTCATATAGCGCGAAATCGAAGACCAGGTCCTCGCAGTAATCCAGCCACTCCGGGTAGCCACCCACCGCCTCCCACGCGGCTTTACGGAAGGCGATGGAACGGCTGGAGGGCCAGAAACGATCCGGGCGGATCTCACGCAGCTCCGGCAACACGGTGGCGGCCATCGCAACTTCGAAGGGCGTGCGGGGATCCGGCAGGAAGAACCCCGCCGCCACCATCGTCTCCGGCCGCTCCTCGAAGGGGCGGAGCAGATGCGCCAGCCAGTGAGGATGCAGGCGCACCCCGGCATCGGTCACCGCGATGATCTCCCCGCGGGCGGCGGCGATGGCCCGGTTGCGCCCCTGGGAGATGTTGGCGCCCGGAGCTTCAATCACCCGCAACGGCAGCCGCCGCTCCGCCCGCAGGCGTTCCAGGGTCCCATCGGTAGATCCCCCGTCGGTCACGATCACCTCGTCCGGTGGACGGGATTGAAGGGCCAGGGAATCCAGCAGCTCCTGAATGGAATCCCTCTCGTTTTTGACCGTGGCGATCACGGAAACCCGCAACATTGAACGGCTCCCCGCCGTTTGAGATCTGCCGGCTTCGCCCCGCTCGGGCTCCTTCGCTATTTTAGTGAATTTCCCGGAAGGGCTCTGGAGGCCGCCCCGCCCTCCCCGTGAAACCTGAACGGCATCCGCCCGGTGAACGCCGGGATACCAGCCCCTACACCGGATCCCCCTCCCCATCGTTCGGGCGGCTGGGAACCGTCCCCAGCGATCTCTACCCCCTCATCCTTTAGAGAACCCGTTTGGGGTGGGACTTTCGTCCTATCCCCCAGGCTACACCCTATCTTTCTTACGAAATCCTTACGATATCAAGGCCCATCATACGGTTTAATAGGTGGCGGAATGAGATGAATGGGCAAAAGTAGTCAGAAAAATTTAACCTTCGGGGAGCTGGAGATGAATACCATGGATATCCGAACATGGAGGGCTTTCCGGAATCTAACCTGGTTCCTGGGATGGATCACCCTGGGCGTCAGCCTGGTCCTTCAGGGGATTCTCAGCCCCGTGATGGCGGGGACCTCGGTCGTGCTGGATGGCTACCAGATCACGTTTCTGGGGGTCACTTACAATTCCGATCAGACCTCGACATGGCGGTATGAAGTTCGGCCGGCCTCCGCGACTCAGGATCTCAGCCACTGGGTGCTGGCGCTCTGCACCACCCATCAGGTGCTCTCCAGCGATCCACAGGGAAGCATCGGAAAGGATCCAACGACCGGGCTGTGGGGGATCAAATGGGAACAGCCGCTGCGGACCACGGATGGCCCACGCCCGTATACCTTCGTCCTGAACGGCTGGTTTGAGGTCGGCACGACCCAGGTGGCGGTGAAAGCCGGGCGGGATCCGGAGCTGGGGACGATCGATGGGCCCTCCTGCACGTCCCCAACTCCCAGCCCTACCCCGACACCGGTGATCGAACCGCCCACCCCCACACCGACACCGGTGCCCACCGAACCCCCCACGCCCACACCGGCGCCCACCGAGCCACCAGCGCCCACCCCCACGCCGGGGATCGAACCACCCACCCCCACACCGACACCGGTGCCCACCGAACCCCCCACGCCCACGCCGGCGCCCACCGAGCCGCCGGCACCCACCCCCACGCCGGGGATCGAGCCACCCGCACCCACCCCCACGCCGGTGGTTTATCCTCCTGCTCCCACACCGACTCCGGGGGTGAACCGGCCGCCGGCTCCGCCCCCTGGAGTTAGCGCTCCACCGGCTACCAGCGAGGTTTCCGATCTGCTTCCCGTGACCGGGGTCCGTGGGGGAGGATGGTCCGTGTGGAGCCTTCTCCTGGCCCGCCTGAGCGGGCTATTCATGGGGCTGGGTCTGGTCGCCCACGTCATGCTGGCCTGGCGCTCCCGGAGCGGATAAGAATGCGGAAGTGGCGCAGCGGGCCGCCTCAAAGAGGCTCCGGAACCGTGGGGGTCGCCGAAGGCGACCCCCGCTTCCCTAAATCTTCTTCCTCCCATGATCCTCAACGCATGGAGGCGGATGCAATGCCCGGGATCCGGATCCGGATGGATCGTCCAGACCCGTTCCGATCGCCCTCAGCGTTCCGGAGCCATCGCTGGCTCCTGCTCGGGCTCGGGCTCCTCGGGGCCGTTCTGGGGATCTGGCACCTTCCCCGGAAAGCGCCTTCCGTGGCCTCGCTGGAAGTTGCCTTTCCCTCCCGTGAAGAGGAATGGGAAATCTTCCAGCAGGTGGAGCAGCCGGAGCGCGCGCCTGCGCTGGAGCCTGAAACTGCCCTGAGCCATCCTGCGCCTGCCCCCACCCCCGCCCGGGGATGGATCCCCCAGCGCATCGTCATCCCGGCGATCCACCTGGATGCCCCCGTGGTTCCGGTCGGCTTCCAGGAGCTCCGCGTGGGCAATCAGCGGGTTCGGGCCTGGGAAACCCCGAACTTCTTCGCGGCCGGATGGCACAGGACTTCCGCCCCCCTGGGGACGCCTGGAAACACGGTGCTGAACGGCCATCACAATATCTATGGGGAAGTGTTCCGGGATCTGGTCCGCCTGAAGCCGGGAGACCGGATCCTCGTGTATTCGGGGGATCGGGTTTTCGTTTATGAAGTGCGGGAAAAACACATCCTCCCGGAGCGCGGCCGTCCGCTTTCAGAGCGCCTGGCCAACGCCCGCTGGATCCAGCCCACGGAGGATGAGCGGTTGACGCTGATCACCTGCTGGCCTTACACCGGCAACACCCACCGGCTCATCGTGATCGCCCGGCCGCTCCCCCTCCGGGATGGCCCGGAGAAGAAGCATGGGGACGGACGCTCAACCTCTCGATAGGTTCCCTCCGCCCCCGGCGGATCGCCACCGCCATCGCAGAAGACGCAGGCCGTTGAGCACCACCAGCAGCGTGCTCCCCTCATGCCCGACCACCGCCACCGGCAGGGGGATCCCCACCCCGAAGGTAAGGGCCACCAGCAGGACGATCACGCCGCTGGCGAAGGCCAGGTTCTGCCAGACCGTGCGCATCGCCGCCCGGGCCAGAGCGATGGCCTCGGCAACCCGGCGGAGATCCTCCTGAAGGAGCACCACATCCGCCGTCTCAACGGCCACATCGCTGCTCATCTTCCCCATCGCGATCCCCACTGAGGCCGCGGCCAGGGCCGGCGCATCGTTCATCCCATCCCCCACCATCGCCACGGGCCCGATCGATCGGGCCAGCGCGCGGATCCGCTCCAGCTTCTCCTCGGGCAGCAGCCCCGCCTCGAAGCGCCGGATCCCCACAGTCCGGGCGACGGCCCGGGCGACCGACGGCTGATCCCCGGTCAGCATCACCACCTCGATCCCCATGCGGCGCAACGCCTGCACCGCCTCCGCGGCCTCCGGCCGCACCCGATCCGCCACCTCGATCAGACCCTGCCACTGCCCATCGTAGACCAGCAGGGGGGTCCGGCCGGCCCGCTGGGACTCCTCCAGCAGGGCCCGCACCTCGTCAGGGAGCGGAATGCCCTGTTCCTGGAACAGCCGGGGGGAGCCCACCCAGATCGAATTCGTCGGGGTGAGGCCGATCACCCCCAGCCCCGGGCGGGCTTTTACCTCCCGGATTTCCGGGAAGGATAAACCGCGCGCCCGGGCCTCCTCTACAATCGCCCGGGCGATCGGATGCTCCGAACGGGCCTCCACCGCCGCCGCCAGGGCCAGGATCGCATCGGGATGGTTTCCGTTCAGCGTGCGCACCGCCTGCACCGTTACCCGGTTCTCCGTGAGGGTCCCTGTCTTATCCATCGCCACCCCCCGCACCTGGGCCAGGCGCTCCAGGGCCATCCCTCCCTTAAACAGGATCCCCCGGCGGGCCCCGGCGGCGATCGCGGAGAGGAAGGCCGCGGGGGTGCTGATCACCAGGGCGCACGGCGAGGCCACCACCAGCAGGGTCATGGCCCGGTAGAAGGCGCGATCGAAGGCCTCCCCCCAGAGCCCGGAAAGGACCAGCGTGAGGGCCGCCCCCGCCAGGACCGCCCATGCGTAGCGCTGCTCGAAGCGATCGATCGCCTGCTGCGTGCGGGCCCGCTGCGCCTGCGCCTCCTCCACCAGATGGATGATCCGCGCCAGCATCGTGTCCGAGGTCGGTTGCGTGACCCGGATCTCCAGCGCCCCGTAGCCGTTGAGCGTCCCCTCGAAAACGGGATCTCCCGGCCCTTTCGGCACGGGCATGGACTCGCCGGTCAGCAGGGACTCATCGGCCGTGGAGGAACCCGCCACCACCACCCCGTCCGCAGGGATCCGTTCGCCGGGCCGCACCAGCAGATGATCCCCCACCTCGATCGCCTCGATGGGGATCGTCTCCTCCTTCCCTTCACGGATGCGGCGGGCGACAGGGGGGCGAAGGTTCAGCAGCTGCCGGATGGCCCGGCGGGTGCGTTCCAGGGCCATGGTCTGCAGGGCGTTCGAGAGGGAGAAGAGGAACAGCAGCGTCCCTCCTTCCTCGGCATGCCCGATGAGGGCAGCCCCGAGGGCGGAGAGTAGCATCAACAGGTTGACATCCAGGCGCCCTCCGCGCAACGCCAGGGCGCCGTCGATCACCCCATAGAACCCCCCGAACAGATAGGCGGCGACCCAGAAAACGCCCTGCGCCCCAGGGGCCGCCCATCGCGAGGCGATCCCGCCGATCAACGCAGTTAGGGTCAACCCGACAAAGGGGAACTCCAGGCGGCGTTCCTCCAGGACGAAGCGATGGATCCACTTGCCCATCGTTCAGGCCCCCTCCGGGATGGACGCTTCGGTTTTCCGCTGGCAATCGGGGCAAAGGCCGTAGTAGACCAGGCGGGCTCCATGCAGCGCGTAGCCCGATCGGGCGGCCACCCGCTGATGCAACATCCGGACGTCCACGCCCTCCAGATCCTGCACCCGGTGACAGGACAGACAGACCAGATTGATGTGGGGCGTGGTGTCTCCGTCGTAATGCACCATCCCATCCCCGGCATCCCCCAGCGCGCTCACCAGGCCCAGCCGCACCAGCGCATCCAGGGTCTTGTAAACCGTGGCCAAGCTAATCGTGGGGAACCGACGGCGAAGACGCCGGTAGATGTCATAGGCCGTGGGATGGCTCCGGCTCGTCGCCAGGACCTCGCAAATGGCCACCCGCTGGGGCGTCAGCCGCAACCCGGAGGCCCGCAGGCCTTCCAGCATCGCCTTCAACCGATCCGAACGCTGCATGCGAAAACCTCTATCTGGAGAGAATCATTTTCCAAACCAGGAAAAATGATATCCCGAAGTCCGCACCCTGTCAAATCGGGCGAGGCGGGGGCTCGGGGCCACCGGGTGCCTTCGACGACGGGCCGAACCGCTGGGCCTCACGGGGAAGGGGGAATCCGCCAGCGACAATCTCGTCGCCCCTGAACTTCTTTACGAAGGAAAGGAGTTGCGGAAAATCCGCGACGAGGGCTCCGGACGGGAAAGCCCGCCCGCTCACAGCACCTGCAGCGCCCGGTAGATCGCGGCTCGCTGTCCGGGATCCAGTGGGGGAAGGTGCTCGATGTGAAAAAGCCCGGACCCGGGGAGCCCGGAGGGCGGATGCGGTTCCTGAAGCAGGCGGCAGGCGTAACGGAGGATCAGCTGCCAGCGCCCGTCTTCCCGGCGGGAGGCCGCCTCCAGGATCACGGGCTCCTCCGGCTCCACCCCAGCCATCCGGATCATCCATCGCCGAACGCCATCCACCGGATCCTCGCCTTCCATCAGAGGACCCCCGGGCAGCGTCCAGTCCCCCTGGGGCGATTGCACCAGCCAGACCGCCTCATCCGCCAGGGCGACGATCTCCACCCGGATCTCCACATCCATCAGGCTCCCCCCGCTTTCCGGTGTTCGGGGTGGTCAGACTACGGGTTTTCCAGCCGGGAGCTCCGGCTCGGGACCCGCGGTGGAGAGGACCATGCGGTCCGGATCCAGATATTTGCGGGCCACCGCCTGGACCTCCGCGGCGGTGAGGCTGGCGATGATCTCCGGGTAGCGCTCCAGATAATCCAGGCCCAGCTCGAACAGCTCGATATCGACGAGGATCCCCGCGATCCCCTCGTTGGTTTCGAGCCGGAGCGGAAGGGAACCGATCAGGAACGATTTGTTGTCCTCCAGCTCCTTCGCCGGGACCCGTCGCTCCAGCAGGCGGCGGATTTCGGTTCGGATGCCTTCCACCGCGCGGGGGAGATGCTCGGGCGCCACCCCGGCGATGACGCTCCATGGCCCGGGGGCCAGGCCGGCATCCAGACGGCTATACACGTAATAAGCCAGCCCGTCCCGATCCCGGACGTGATCCCCCAGCCGGCCCATCATCCCGAAAACCCCCAGGATACAGTTCGCCAGCGCGGCCGCATAATAATCCGGGTCCTTCCGGGCCAGCCCGACCGTGCCCATCACGAGATCCGTCTGGGTTTTGCCCGGGATCGGCGTGTGCACATGGATCCAGCGGTCCGGACGCGAGACGGGAGGTAAGGGATCGGGCTCGGGGCGGCGGGCGGCCCAATCTCCGAAAGCCCGCCGGATGGCCTCGATCCCCTCCTCGGCGCGGATCGCCCCCACCATGGCGACGATCATCCGCTCCGGGCTGTAAAACTTCCGATGGAAAGCGACGAGATCCTCCCGGGTGATGCCCTGCACCGTCTCCCGGTAGCCATCCACGCTCCGCCCATAGGGATGGCCCGGGAAGAGCGTCTCCCGGAATCGGAGCCCGGCCATCCGCCGGGTATCGTGCTCCCGCTCCTGGAGATCCGTGAGGATCTCCCCCCGCACCTTCTCCACTTCTTCCTCAGGGAACGTGGGGTTTCGCAGGACATCCGCCAGGATCTCCAGCAGGGCGGGCAGATCCTCGGCCAGGGCCTTCAGGCTGAAGCCGGTGGTATGATAGCCCGCCCCGATATCCAGGCTGGCGCCGACCGACTCGATCGCCTCGTAAATCTCGTGGAACGTTCGGTGGATCGTCCCCCGGGTCAGCATGTCCGCGGTGAAGGCCGCCAGCCCCGTTCGGTCCGGAGGCTCATCCACCGCCCCGGCCCACAGAAGGCCGGAGAGGACCACGGAGGGGCTGCTGAAGTTCTCATAGGCGAGGGCGATGATGCCGTTCGGCAACACCTCCCGCGCGATCGTCCGCGGGCTGGGCACCGCCCAGGCCCGGACACGTTGAAGGATGGAGGATGGGCCGCTCCTTCGCGCCATGCTGGACTCCGGATGAAGGGTTGAGCGATCAGGCCGCCTGAGTTGAAGGGGGAAAGCCCGATCGCCCCGCTGCTGGATACTATCATAGCGCAACCCGGACTTCCCGAGGCCTCCCCATGCCTTTGCGAGCGTCAGGCGGCAGCCCTCCTCCCAGAGCCCCTGAGGGCCGCCCCGGCCCTGAGGATCGGGGCTTGTGCATTCGATTCGGGTGCCTGTAAACTGGATCGGAACCTGAGGCTGACCGGGAGGACGGGGTGCTCGAGGCCTGGAACATCCACGAGTTAACCATTCTAACAGTTGTCGGCCTGGCGGGGCTCGTGCTGGCCCTCGATGACTGGCGCGGGATGCTTCTGGCATGGGCCCTGATGGGGGTAGCGGGCGGGGTTCTCCTCCAGCAAGCCACGGAAGCCCCCAGGGAGCTGGCCGGGATCCAGATCATGAACAGCGCTCTCCTGGCCCTGCTGTTCTATCTGGCGGGCCGGCGGGCCCGGACGACCATCTCCCGAACCCTGACCGCCCGACCGGCGGTCCACTGGCGGTTCCGGGCCCTGGCCGCCATCTTTCTGTATTTTCTCGCCCGCATGATGGCGATCCGCTTCCCCCTGCCCATCGCCTCCCCTTCCCTGCTGATCGTGACCTACGCCCTGATCGGGATCGGTCTGCTGATCGCCACGCTGAGCCGCTCGCCGTTGAAGGCCGGGCTGGGCATCCTGACCATGCTGAACGGTTACCAGGTTTTCTATCTTTCCGTGCAGGATAGCCTGCTCGCCATCGGGTTGATGGCCGGGATGAACCTGCTGGTCGCCTTCCTCATCGTCGCCCTCACCCTGGTCCGTCAGGAGGTGTCGGCGTGAACTTCCCCCTGCTGATCCTGCTCGCCGTTCCTTTCCTGGCCGCCCCGGTGATTTATCCGCTCCGCCGCACGCCCCTGGCGGCGCCCTTCGCGGCCGCGGTCGCCCTCGCGCTGGTGGGCTTCCTGTGGATCGTTCCGTGGCCTTTAGCCACCACCCGCCCGGATCAGGCGACCCTGGGCGCGCCGCTGGTGTTGCTGGGGCGGAGCGTTCGCCTGACGGAAACGGATCGCTGGGCGCTGAGCACGCTGTGGGGATGCGCGGCCCTGATGTTCCTGGCCGCGTGGCCCTTCCGATTCGAACGCCGCCTGTATCCGATCGGCCTGGCCGCTGGCGGATTATGGACCATCGGGCTGCTGCTGCGGCCGATCAGCCTGGGGACGTTTTTCATCGGCAGCGCCGCTTTGCTGCTGGCGCTGACCCTGCTGGGGGAAGGCCACGGCATGGAAGGGGCGACCCAGTATCTGATCGCCGCCAGCCTGGGCTTCCTCGCCTGGGTCATGGCCGCCTGGGCGGCCGAGCAGACCACGTTGAACCCGGGTCAACCGCTCTGGACCACGCTGACCATCATGCTGATCGAGATCGCCCTGATCCTCTGGTTAGGGGTCTGGCCGGCCTACCGCTGGGTTCTGCTCCTGTTCGCAGAGGGCGCCCCGGTCGGAGCGGCCTTCACGGTGTTCCTGCTGAATTATGGGACCTGGTTCTGGCTCCTCGCCTGGGCGCAGGAGTTCCCATGGCTGCCCCAGCTCCCCGGATGGAGCGCCGGCCTGCAGGCCATGGGGATCCTGATGATGCTGAGCAGCGCGGTGCTGGCCCTGGCGGAACGGGGCTGGGGCATCATCGGAGGATACGCCTGGCTGGCCTCCAGCGGCCTCTCATGGCTGGCGCTGGGCCTGGGAACGGTGGAAGGGATTCACCTGAGCGCATGGACACTGTGGATCCGGATCGTCGCCCTGGTGGGGCTGGCCTTTGGGCTCGCGGCCCACCGTCGGATGAGCGGCTCCACGGAATCCGGCCGCGTCCCACTGGACCGGGGGCCATGGGTGATCGCCCTGCTGCTGGGGAGCGGCATGGCCCTGATCGATGTCCCTCCCTTCCCGGGCTTCACCGCCCGCTGGGCGCTCACCCGGCTGCTCCTGCCCTCCCACCCGTTCCTCTCGCTGGCGTGGATCGGGGGCGCAGGCCTCCTGGGCTGGGCCCTGCTGCGGGAGCTCCTCAGGCCCCAGGGCGAGATCCTTCCGCTGCGCCCGATGCCCCGCT
The DNA here is from genome assembly GCA_002898735.1 of Candidatus Thermoflexus japonica. Lineage (GTDB taxonomy): Bacteria > Chloroflexota > Anaerolineae > Thermoflexales > Thermoflexaceae > Thermoflexus > Thermoflexus japonica. Next base: position 4,081 of record BEHY01000043.1, on the reverse strand, counting down.
CAGCCGTCTGGTTCGGGATCGCCTGGTGGACCGCCGAGCTCCTCCTGTTGCTCACAAGCCCGTGGCTGAGCCTCCCGCTCCGGTCGCTGGCCAACGCATGGATCCAGCTGGGCCTGCTGGAGTAGCCCGCGGCACGACTCCGCGGGCCTCCGGGAAGGGCCCTCCCATCTTTTGCGCTCATCCGCATAAGCCTTATGTTATGATAAGTGGAGAAAAACGCCGCGGGGTTGCCCGATCGATGCGGGACAGGCCGTGGGGGCCCGTCCCTCTCGGCCATGGAACGAGAGGCAGCCCGGGCGTTTCGCATTCCATCCGGAGGGGCCAGCGATGGGAGGGGTTCGGCAAGCGGTCCGGCGGCCGGCCCGTCGGTGGATGCCGCACCTGTGGGCCAGCTGGAAGCCTTTCGGGATCGGCGAGCAGCGCCCGAACAACTACCTGGAGATCCTGCGGGCGATCTGGGAAAACCGCGATCAGCTGGGCTATGCCTGGCGCATCCTGAGGGATGGGGTTTGCGACGGATGCGCCCTGGGCACCAGCGGGATGCGCGACTGGACGATCACCGGGATCCACCTCTGTAATATCCGCTTACGTCTGCTCCGCCTCAACACCATGCCCCCCCTGGATATCCGGATCCTCTCCGATGTCCGCCCCCTGGCCCAGCGATCCTCCCGGGAATTCCGATCCCTGGGTCGCCTTCCCTACCCCATGATCCGCCGCCGCGGCGAGCCCGGATTCCGTCGGATCTCCTGGGAGGAAGCCCTGGATTTCATCGCCGGGTTCATCCGTCAGACCTCACCGGAGCGCCTGGGTTTTTATCTCACCAGCCGGGGCCTTCCCAATGAGGCCTACTATGTGGCCCAGAAGGCGGTCCGGGCGATAGGGACCAACGCCATCGATAACGCGGCGCGGATCTGCCACGCGCCCAGCACCCTGGCCCTGAAGGCCGCCCTCGGGGTGGCGGCCACGACGTGCTCCTATACCGATCTGATCGGGACAGACCTGATCGTCTTCTTCGGCTCCAATGTGGCCAACAACCAGCCGGTGATGATGAAGTATCTCTACTACGCCCGCAAGGCCGGGACGCGGGTGGTCCTGGTGAACCCCTATCGGGAGCCGGGGATGGAGCGCTACTGGGTTCCCTCCGATGTGGAAAGCGCCCTCTTCGGAACCCGGATCACGGATCGCTTCTTCCAGATCCGGGTGGGCGGCGACATCGCTTTCATCAACGGGGCCATCAAGCACATGATCGAGCAGGGGTGGGTGGACGAAGCCTTCATCCGGGCGCACACGACAGGCTTCGAGGAGCTGCGGGCCCTCCTGGAAGCCACCCCCTGGGAGGAGCTGGAGGAAGGCGCCGGCCTCTCCTGGGAGGAGATGCAGGCGTTCGCCCGGATGGTGGCCGAGGCCCAGCGGGCGGTCTTTGTGTGGAGCATGGGCATCACCCAGCACACCCACGGTGAGGACAACGTCCACGCCATCATCAACCTGGCCCTGACGAAGGGCTTCGTCGGCCGCGAGGGATGCGGGTTGATGCCCATCCGGGGCCACTCGGGGGTCCAGGGTGGGGCGGAGATGGGCGCCTACGCCACCGTATTCCCGGGCGGCCTCCCGATCAACGAGGAGAACGCCCGTCGTCTCTCGGAGCTGTATGGTTTTGAGGTCCCCGCGAAACGAGGCCTCACCGCCCCCGAGATGATCGAGGCGGCCCATCGCGGGGAGCTGGATCTCCTTTTCAGCGTCGGCGGCAACTTCCACGAGGTGCTCCCGAACCCCGCCTTCGTCCGCGAAGCCCTGGAGCGGATCCCCCTGCGGGTCCATATGGACATCGTCCTCTCGCCGCCCATGTTCTTCGAGCCCGGGGAGGCCGTGATCCTGCTTCCCGCCGCCACCCGATATGAAGGGCCCGGCGGCGTGACCGAGACCACCACCGAGCGCCGGGTGATCTTCAGCCCCGAGATCCCCGGGCCACGGATCGGGGAGGCGCGGCCGGAGTGGTGGGTCTTCGGAGAGCTCGCCGCCCGGGTCCGTCCGGAGCTCGCCGACCGCGTCCGCTTCCCGAACACCCAGGCGATCCGCGAGGAGATCGCCCGGGTGATCCCCTTCTACGATGGGATCCAGCATCTCCGGAAGAAAGGGGATCAATTCCAGTATGGTGGGCCCTTGCTCTGCGCGGGCTGGCGGTTCCCCACCCCGGATGGGAAGGCTCACTTCAAGGCCGTGCGGCCGCCGCGGGTCGAGATCCCCGAGGGGGCGTTCCGGGTCGCCACCCGACGGGGGAAGCAGTTCAACAGTATGGTTCAGGGGGACGTCGATCCCCTCAACGGCCTCCCGCGGGATGCCGTGGTGATGCACCCCGTGGATATCGCGCGACTCGGGCTCCAGGCGGGGGATCCGGTTCGGCTCTGGAACGCATGGGGGGAATTCCGGGGACGGGCGTTCCCGGGGGATGTGAAGCCGGGCACCCTGCAGGTGCACTGGCCCGAGGGGAACGTCCTGATCGCCCCTGAGGCGCGCTCCCTGCTGGCTGGGATCCCGGCGTATAAGGCGATCGCTGCCTATGTGGAAAAGGTCGAGGAACCTGTCGGCGCCCCCCGCTAACCCGACGGTTCTGTCCCTCTGTATCCGGACCTGATCCGCCCGGCAGATTTCCGGAGGCAGGGGCCGCCCGAGGCGACCTCCAGCCCGTGGGGGCCGCGGGGAGGGGAAGTCAGGAAGGGAGGTCAGGAAGGGAGATTCCGATGGGTCGGGATGGAGCGCTGAAGGGATGGCCTGTGACAGGCTGGCGGCATGACCGTCTCGAGACCCGCGAGGATGTGGTCATCGTGGAGGAGCCCCTGGAGATCCAGGTGGCGCTTCCCCGCGAGGGGACCGTGGAGATCTTCCCGGTCGCGGTGACGATGCGGACCCCCGGGCACGATGAGGATCTGGCCCTGGGGTTCCTCTATACGGAAGCCCTGATCCCGGAGCCCGCTGTCATCGCCCGCGGTCTATCGCTGGAACGCCCCTCCCCGAACGAGGTTCGGGTGATCCTTCCGATGGATGTGTGGATCGATCGGGAACGGCTGACCCGGCATTTCTACATGACCAGCAGCTGCGGGATATGCGGAAAGGCCGCCATCGAAGCGATCTTCGCGCATGGCTATCCTCCGTTGCCGGAGGAGGAGCCGGTGATCCCGATCGGGCTCCTTTACGATCTTCCCCGGCGGCTCCGCGAGGCCCAGGCCCTCTTCCGTCGGACCGGTGGGCTGCATGCGGCGGCGATCTTCGATGCGGAGGGCCGGTTGCTCTGGCTTCGGGAAGATGTCGGCCGTCACAATGCCGTGGATAAAGCCATTGGGGCCGCGCTCCGGGAGGGGCGCCTGCCGCTGAGCCGGTCGCTGCTGCTGGTGAGCGGCCGGGCGGGCTTTGAGATCGCTCAGAAAGCCCTGCGGGCGGGCATCCCCATCCTGGCGGCTCTGGGGGCCCCCTCCAGCCTCACCCTGGAACTCGCCCAGGCGGCCGGGATGACCGTGGTAGGGTTCCTGCGGGAGGGCGGGGCCAATATCTACACCGCCCCCTGGCGGATCCGCCAGTCCCCCTCCTCCGAACCAACCGTTTGAACAACCGGCTGGGTCCAGCTACAATAGGATTCGGAATCGCTTCATCCCCTCTCTGGAGGCGCATGATGGCCCCGTTCCGCGTCCCGGTGAGGATGCTGGTGCTGCTCAGCCTGGTGGGTCAGCCCCTGGCCCTTCCCCCGAGACCCCTCCCTTCCGCCTCGGGGCCGATGGTTCCCCCACCGGTAACCCCCTCGCCCTTCCAGAGCCCGCTGCCCACGCCGACCCCTCCGCCGCCCCCGGGGCTTGGGCCCCTGCCGTCGCCCGAGGAGCGACCGGTGACGCCCGGGACCGCCGTTCCCTTCCTCAACGGCCAGGTGACGGTGGAGGTGCCCGCGGCCGCCCCCATCGCCCGGTTGCGGCTGGCCATGCGGGAACAGCGCCGTCTGGGGGCGGGGCAGGCGGGGATCGCCCTGGCCTTCGATCTGCAGGCGGCGGATGGGACCGGCGCTCCCCTTTCCCGCTTCGCCGCGCCCCTGACCATC
>BEHY01000042.1 GCA_002898735.1 Candidatus Thermoflexus japonica | reverse complement strand
CGTTCTCTCCTCGCCCGGGGGCCTCAGGTCCCCGCCTTTGGGGATCAGGCCGTGCGGGTGGAGCCCGGAGATGAGGGGCCGGGTTAGCTTGACATTGTTAGATTTGCCGTGCCGTCGTGACGTAGCACGGGCTTCCGCCCGTATAAGACGGTGAACGCGGCTTGCGCCTGCGGCGCAGGCTGAACGCCTGCGCTACAAGGCCGTCCCTGGCGCTCTTCACAATCTTGACGTTGTTCGATTTGCCGTGCCGCCGTGACGTAGCACGGGCTTCCGCCCGTATAAGACGGTGAACGCGGGCTTGCGCCTGCGGCGCAGGCTGAACGCCTGCGCTACAAGGCCGTCCTTGGCAGTTGGGAGAGGTCAAAGAGCCCGAATTTAACAATGTCAAATTAGAGGCGTGTTCCGAAACCCCGGAGCTCGAACAACGCCGCAGGAGGGATACCCATGGAATATCGAACGCTGGGGCGAACGGGCCTGAAGGTCTCGGCGCTTTGCCTGGGAACCATGACCTTCGGCTGGACGGCGGATGAGCCCACGGCCCATCGGATCCTCTCCGCCGCCGTGGATGCGGGCATCAACTTCATCGATACCGCCGACATTTACCCTTACTGGGCGCCGGGAGCGTGGGCCGGGCGCACCGAGGAGATCATCGGCCGCTGGCTGAAGGGGCAGCGGCGCGAGGCCCTGGTCATCGCCACAAAGGTGCGCGGCCCGATGGGCCCGGGCCCGAACGACCAGGGGCTCTCCCGAAAGCATATTATGGAAGCGGTGGAGGGAAGCCTCCGGCGCCTGGGCACCGATTACATCGATCTCTATCAGGTCCACTGGCCCGATGAGGCGACGCCCCTGGAGGAGACCCTCCGCGCGCTGGATGATCTGGTGCGGCAGGGGAAGGTGCGTTACATTGGGGCCTCGAACTTCCCGGCCTGGCTGCTCTGCAAGGCGCTGTGGATCAGCGATAAACATGGATGGGCGCGCTTCGATAGCTTGCAGCCGCATTACAACCTGCTGCATCGGGCGGAGTTCGAGCGGGAGTTGATGGCCCTGTGCCGGGATCAGGGCCTGGGGGTGATCCCCTACAGTCCGCTGGCGGGTGGCTTCCTCACCGGGAAATACCGGCGGGATGCGCCGCTTCCCCCGGGCAGCCGCGGGGCGGTCAGCCAGTGGCTGTCGCGGTATCTGCAGAGCGAGCGGGCCTGGCAGGTGCTGGACGAGCTTCGGCGGATCGCCAGCGAGCTGGGCAGAACTCCTTCCCAGGTCGCCCTGGCCTGGGTGCTGAGCAACCCGGTGGTGACCAGCCCGATCATCGGGGCCAGCACCGTCGAGCAGTTGCAGGAGCTCCTCGGCGCGGCCGGCTGGTCCCTCCCCGAGGAAGTGAAGCAGCGCCTGGATGCCCTCACCGCCTGGGAGAACGATTAGGCGGCCGTCCGGAGGGCGTGTCCTCGGGCGCATGGAAGACCGGGGATGCATGCCCTCCGAAGAGAAACCCTCGCGGTCAGGCGCGCCGCGCGGGGAAGGACTGTTCCGGGCGTTTGCGAAGAAACAGGCCCTTGCGCGCCCGGCGGTAAGAGCCGGAGGGGGTGCCGACCCTGCGGATCCGGGCGGGACGATCCCCTCCACGCTTAAGGAGCGCCATGCGGGTGGTCCTGCTCTCCAAAGCCCTGGTCGTGGGGACGTATCAGCGCAAGGCGGAGGAGATCGCGCGCCACGAGGACATCGAGCTGGTGGTGCTCGTCCCTCCCGCCTGGCGGGATGAACGAGGGGTGCTTTCCCTCGAGCGGGCGCATACCCGGGGCTATACCCTGCTGGTGGAGCCCATTGCCCTCAACGGGCACTTCCACCTGCATTTCTATCCCCACCTGGGCCGGCGCCTGCGCGCCCTTCGGCCGGATCTCCTGCACATCGAGGAGGAGCCCTATAATCTGGCGACCTGGCACGCCGTCCGGATCGCGAAACGGATGGGGATCCGCGTGATTTTCTTCTCATGGCAGAACCTCCTCCGCCGCTATCCGCTGCCCTTCCGCTGGTGGGAGCGGGCGGTTCTCCGATCCGCCGACGCGGCGATTGTGGGCAGCGAGACGGCCGCCCGGGTCTGGCGGGCTAAAGGATACGCCGGGCCTCTCGCGGTGATCCCCCAGGTGGGCGTGGATCCGGAGATGTTCTCGCCGTCGACGGAGCGGCCGCCCCGCCCCTTCACCATCGGCTACGTGGGCCGGTGGGTTCCCGAGAAGGGCATCGATCTCCTGCTCCGGGCGGTTGCCGGGCTGCCGGGAGACTGGCGGGTGCGGGTGATCGGGAGCGGCCCGGAAGGGCCGGCCCTGCGCCGGCTGGCGGAACGCCTGGGGCTCTCCGGACGCGTCTCGTTCGAGCCCCCATCGCCGTCCACGCGCATGCCGGAGGTCTATCGGAGCCTGGATGTGCTGGTGCTCCCCTCCCGGACCCGGCGGAACTGGACGGAACAGTTCGGCCGGGTGCTGATCGAGGCGATGGCATGCGGGGTTCCGGTCATCGGCTCCTCGGCAGGGGAGATCCCCTGGGTGATCGGAGAGGCCGGGCTGGTGTTCCCGGAGGATCAGGAGGACGCCTTGCGGGAAGCGCTCCGCCGTCTGATGGAAGACCCCCCGCTCTACCAGTCCCTGCGGGAGAAGGGCCGGCAGCGGGTCCTGGAGCGGTTCACCCATCAGCGGATCGCCGAAGCGACGGTGGCGGTGTATCGGACGGTTGTCCATCGGCCGTGAAAGCCGGGGGATGCCTGCCCCCGTATGGGGGCGCCCCGCCGCCCGGGAGGCCGGGCGATGGATGCTCGGAGCGCATCGAAAGGCGGGAGCCTTGCCGGATCCCCGGAGGCGGGTGAAAATAAATAGCCTGATCCTTTTCCGGTGCGGCCCATGGCGATCCGCCTCGATTTCCCGATCACCATCCAGACCGATCGAACCATCTGGCTGGAAACCCGGCACCCGGAGTATGAGCGGGCCCGGGATGCCCTGGCCCGTTTCGCGGATCTGGAGCGAAGCGCCGGGCCGATCCATGTCTATCGGATTACCCCCCTCTCGATATGGAATGCGGCCGCCCTGGGCCTCACCGCGGAGGGGATCCTGGCCGATCTCGAACGGTTCAGCGGGGGCCATGTCCCCGAGGCGCTCCGCCAGGAGATCCAGGCGTGGATCGCTCGCTATGGACGGTTTCGCCTGGAGATGGAAAACGGCCGGCTCTGGCTGGTCGCCGATGATCCGGCGCTCCTGGCCTGGGCGGCCGGTCAATCCGTGGTCGCTCCCTTCCTTCGGGCCGCTCCGGGGGGGCTGATCCGGGATCGGGTGGAGGTGGAACCCCGGGCCCGCGGCCATCTGAAGCAGGCGCTCCTTTACCTGGGTTACCCGGTGGAGGATGCGGCCGGATACATCGAGGGGGCGCGCCTGGACCTGCGCCTGCGCCCGGTCTCCCGTTCGACGGGCGAGCCGTTCCGCCTGCGGCCCTATCAGGAGGAGGCCGTGGAGGCCTTCCTCCAGGCGGGGAGCGGGGTGATTCTGCTCCCCTGCGGGGCCGGGAAAACGATGGTGGGCCTGGGCGTGATGGCCCGGTTGCAGACGGCCACGCTGATCATCGCCACCAGCACGGTGGCCGCCCGTCAGTGGATCGCCGAGATCCTGGATAAGACCGATCTGAGCCCGGATCAGGTCGGGGAATACACCGGCCATCGGAAGCAGATCCGTCCGGTGACGGTGGCCACCTATCAGATCCTCACCCATCGCCCCCGCCGGGATTTCGAGGAGGACCTTCTCCGCCAGTTCCCCCATTTCCGCCTGTTCAACGCCCTGGACTGGGGGCTGATCATCTACGATGAGGTCCATCTGTTGCCCGCGCCGGTCTTCCGCATCACCGCCCATCTCCAGGCGCGGCGACGTCTGGGCCTGACCGCCACGCTGGTGCGGGAGGACGGCCTGGAGCGGGAGGTGTTCGCCCTGATCGGCCCCAAGCGCTACGAGGCGCCGTGGCGGGAGCTGGAGGCGCGGGGCTGGATCGCTGCCGTGGAGTGCCACGAGATCCGCGTTCCGATGGGGCCGGAGGACCGTCTTCGATACGCCACGGCGGAAGAAAACGAGCGCTATCGCCTGGCGGCCACCAATCGGGCGAAGGAGCCTGTGGTCCGTCAGTTGCTGGAAAAGCATCTGGAAGACACCGTGCTGATCATCGGCCACTATCTGGATCAGCTGGAGCGGATCGCCCGGGCGATCCGCGCCCCGCTGATCACCGGTCGCACGCCGGTGGTCGAGCGAGAGCGGCTCTTCGATCAGCTGCGCCGGGGGGAGATCCGCCGCCTAGTGGTCTCGCGGGTGGGCAATTTCGCCATCGATCTCCCGGACGCCAATGTGCTGATCCAGGTTTCAGGGACCTTCGGATCGCGCCAGGAAGAGGCTCAGCGTCTGGGCCGGATCCTCCGCCCCAAGCGGAATGGGGTCCTGGCGCATTTCTACACCCTGGTAACCCGGGATACGGTGGATCAGGATTACGCCGCCCGGCGCCAGCTGTTCTTAACCGAGCAGGGTTATCGCTACGAGATCCTCGAGGCCGAGGAACTGCCCACCTATCACCCTGCCGTCGCGGATGTCCCGGTCTGGTATCGTTCCCTGCCCGGGCCGCGCTCGGATGGGCAAGGACCTTCCTCCAATGGGCGTGGATCGCCGGCTTGATGGATTTCCCCGTTCGCTCCTCGTCGAGGCATTCCGCCTGTGGTCCGCTGGCTGGATCCACTGGCGCTCCGGGGATGGGGATACGCTCCTCGCGACGGTTTCCCCTCCATCCCGATCGAAGGCCTCCACGGGCGTTTCCAGGGAAATGAAATGGCGGCGTCCCCGCCCCGGGGGGGAGATCCATCTGGAGGCGCTTCGGGAGCGAGGCTGCGGGTGCCGAAGCCGCAAACCGTGCGCCCACGAGGTGGCGGCCTGGCTGGCCCTGCTGCTGGATATCGGGCCCGCCCCGGAGGAGGGCCTGGAGGATCTGCAGCGGCTGGAAGCCCAGCTGGAACAGCGCACGACGATGGAGCTGCTCCGCATGGCCCGCCTTCGGGGATGGCCGCTCCCCCGCGGGCGCAAGCCGGAGCTGGCGCGTCGGCTGGCCGCCCGGTTTTTCCTTTATTTTCGGCTGGGGCTGTGGCGGGAGGAGCTGGACCCGGAGCTGGAGGGCCTCCTGGGGCTGATCCGTTTGCTGGGAGCGGAGCGGGTGGATCTGGAGGGCCTCGAAGCGCGGTGGATCCGCTGGACGGGCGGGGAGCGCCGGGCGTTCCGGCAGATCTGGAACCGGGCGATCCGGAAAGGGTGGTTGATCCCCTGTGCGCTGGGCCATGAGGCACGGCCGCGCCCCCACGCCCATCTCGCCGCGGCCCTGGAGATCTCCGCGCTCCCCGCTCCCGTGTTCCCTATCACGGTTTATCGCGGTTTCCCGCCTGACCGGATCGTGGCGGCACCGCCCATCGCCTCGCTGCTGCGCGAGGCTCATCGCGGGAGGCTTCCCCCGCGCATGGGGATCGCCCTGCGGGTGCACCCCCGGGCGAGCATGTTCCCCTGGTTGTGGGGCTGGCCCCACGATCCCGAGGAAGTGGATGCCCTCCTCGCCCGCCATCCGTGGGGTCCTCCCCCCTATGAGTGGATAACGGTGCCGGTGAACTGGCTGGCCTCGGAGGCCGTTGAGGCGGTGGTGGAATGGATCGGATTGCCGTGGGAAGGGGCGGCGTTCCTGGTGGAGGCCTTATGGCGGCTTTCCGGCGCGCCTCTGGGGGAGAGCTTCCCGGCCGCGCCGGCCCTGGGGGAGATGGACGATGGGGAGATCATGGATCGGCTGTGGCACCTGTGGCGGAGCGGCGCCACCCTGTTTGAGATCCTCTGGCTTCAGCGACGGGATCCAACCGTCCGCCTGTTGCGGTCCATCGGCTGGGCCGGGGGGATGGAGCAGCTCTACTACGAATGGGGGTTGGGCCGGCAGGCCCTGATCCGCCTGCTCAATGGATTGCCCGACGAGTGGGTGGAATGGACCGATGTGGCCCGGGCGCTGGAGGCCGTGCAGCCGCCGGGGTTCGCGGGCCCCGCTCTCGACCGGCCCTGGCGGCTGGTCCGCGGATATCCGGTTCAGGAGCCGCTCCTGCTCGCCGATCACGTGCGGGCATATCTCGAGGGATCGCTGTTCTGGCTGGGCGTGGTGGCCCTCGCCTATGAAGGGGATGCGCTCCGGGCGTTCCGTCTGACGCCGCGCGGTCGCCGGTGGATCCAGGGGGAAACCGGCCCGGGCGCCTCAACTGCGGAAGGGGCGCTGGAGCAGGTGTCCCTGCCGGAGACCCGATGGCTGGATGAGCGGACCTGGTCGGTGCGGCCGGGTCCGGAGTCTGCCCGTCTGCTGGGGCTCTCCACTCGCCTGGGCCGGCCGATGGGCTCCCCGTTCGTGTTCACGCTGGATGAGGCGCGGATCGAGCGGGTGCTCCGGGAAGGGTATCGGCCGGAGGAGATCCTGGCGCTCTTGGAGGCCTCGGGCCTGCCCCCCACCCCCCATCTGCAGCGGGCGCTCCAGGAGGCGTGGGCGCGTCTGAGCCGGGTGCAGGTGTTCGAGAACGTCACCCTCCTGGAGGCCGGCGATCCGCTGATCCTGCGGGAGCTTCTCGCGGCCACCTCCCTGGAATCCGCCATCCTGGGCTGGCTGGCGCCCAACCTGGTCATCATCGAGGAATCCGCCCTGGAACGCCTGCGGAAGGAGATGCATGCTCGGGGATATTACCCCACCATCGTGCGGGATTGATGCGAGGCTTACACGGTGGCGTCATGCTTCGCCTTATGGGGTGTTTCTCTCAGAATCTTATGGGGTGTTTCTCTCAGAATCCTTGGCCGGCCCCGGCACCGGTGTCCATTATGACAAAATGGTGTATCATAAATTCAGGGTGGGAATTCCCGCGCGGTGGGCTCCAGGCGCGCCGCCCGGCCTGAAAACGGAGACGAATCCCAGGAGGCGTCCGATGGCGGAAGAGCTCATGCAGGAGGAGGGGGTCCAGGTGGAGGCTCCGGTGGTGGCCCTGACGGAGGAGGCCGCCCGGAAGCTGCGGCAGATTATGGCCGAGAAGAACCTGGAGGGGTATTTCCTCCGCGTGTTCGTCGCCGGTGGAGGATGTGCGGGCCTCCAATATGGGATGGGGTTCGAGGCCCAGCCGGAGGCGGAGGATCACCAGACCGAAAGCCATGGGATCCGCATCCTGGTGGATCCCATCAGCGCGATGTATCTGTGGGGCTCCACCATCGACTATGTGGACGCCCTGATGGGCGGTGGCTTCCAGATCCACAATCCCAACGCCATCGCAACGTGTGGATGTGGCCATTCCTTCCGCACCCAGGGCGGCGCTGCGCCCTCCGGCGGGGGTTGTGGCTGTCATTGAGCGGATCAGGCGGGTGAGCTCCACGGTCTCGCTCCGCTTGAGGATGCCCACGCCGGCCGCGGCCAGGTAAAGGGCAACCGGGCAGCCGAGCCCTCCCGCGCCGACGATGGCGACGCGCGCCCGCGCCAGCCGCTCCTGACCCGCCACCTCTCAGCTGTCCAGCCGCATCGGCTGATCGTAACGGAGCCAGCGTTCTTCTTCCGTGGAGATGCCCATCATAACGGTCTGCCCTTCCGGGTCGGCGAGCCCATTAGCCCCTTCTCCTCCGCAGGGGGAGAGAAAGGGGGATGCCGGGGCGGCGGCTTCGCCGCCCCGGATAACGAGGATGGGGGTCGGGTTTTTTATTCTTCCCGTTGCCGGACGACGGCCCCCAGCTGCTCCGCCGCGGCGCGGATCAGCCGTTCCCGCAACCCGGCGACCTCACGATCCGTGAGGGTGCGATCCTCCGCCTGATAGACCACGGTGAACGCCAGGCTCCGGTGGCCCGGTGGGATGGGCGCTCCCTGATAGACATCGAAGAGGCGCACCTCACGCACCAGGGGGGCACCGGCCTCCCGGAGCACCGTCGCTAAGGCCGCGGCTGGCACGTGCTCCGGCACGATGAAGGCCAGATCCTCGACCACAGGGGGCACTCGGGGCACCGCCTCGAAGACGTGGGCCAGCGGCGTCAGCGCCTGCAGGGCCTCCAGATCCAGCTCCGCCACCAGGACCGGCTGGTCGGGCAGCTCCCACATCCGGCGCACCAGCGGGTGCAACTCTCCCAGGATCCCGAGGGAACGCCCTCCCGCCTTCACTTCGGCCCCGCGGCCCGGATGCAGCGTCGGATGCTCCGCCCGCTCAAACACCGCCTCCGGGATGTGAAGCCGCTCCAGCAGGGTCTCCACAATCCCCTTCAGGTCGAAGAAATCCATCGGCGCACGATCCGCTGTCAGCCACGAGGCGGGATCCCGCGGGCCGGTGAGGGCCAGCCCCACGCGCCGCGGCTCCTCCGGCAGCGGAGCGCCCGGGGTCGGGAGGAAGACCTTCCCCACCTCGAAGAGGGCCACCCGCTCCCGGAACCGCAGGTTGGCGGCCAGGGTGCGCAGCAGGCCGGGGAGCAGGGTGTGGCGGAGCACCGTGCGCTCCTCGCTGATCGGGTTGATCAGGCGGATGTATTCCAGGGCCGTGTAGGGATTCGCGACCCCAGGGGGGGTCAGACGGGCTTCATCATCGGGGTGGATCAGGGAATAGGTGATCACCTCCTGGAGCCCGCAGGCGACCAGGATGTCCCGCACCCGCTCTTCGAAGGCCCAGGCGGGGTTCCCCCGCTGCGGCGGCAGGGGATCCCGCAGGCGGGTCTCCGGGATCCGATCGTAACCCCAGATCCGGGCGATCTCCTCGATAAGGTCCTCCGGCCGGCTGCAATCCCGCCGGTGATCGGGCACGGTCACCCGCCAGGCCGTCGGCGGCGAGGGGCGGCGTCCCCGGCGACGTGCAGGGGGGATCGGCTTGACCTGGAACTCCAGGGAGCGGAGGATCCGCTCGATCTGGCGGGGTGGGATCGAGAAGCCCAGGACCCGTTCCACAGCTTCGACCGAGAGAGGGATCGCCACGCGCCGGGCCTTCCGCACGTAAGCATCGGCGATCCCCCGCGCCACGCGGCCTCCCGCCAGCCGCTGCATGAAGGCAGCCGCCCGCTGAGCGGCGGGCACGGTGAGGGCCGGGTGGATCCCCCGGCCGAAGCGGGCGCTGGCCTCGCTGGGCAGCCGATGGCGGGCGGCGGTGCGGCGGATGGAGACGAAATCGAAGTTCGCCGATTCCAGGAGAACGGCCCGGGTGGCTTCCGTGACCTCCGTCTCGGCCCCGCCCATCACTCCGGCGATCGCGATGGGCCCCGCCTCATCGCAGATCAGCAGATCTTCGGGATCCAGCGTTCGATCCACCCCATCCAGGGTGCGGATGCGCTCGCCGGGCCGGGCGCGGCGGACAATGATCGTGGGCGGGCGGCCACCGGCGCGCTCCACCAGCCGGTCGTAATCGAAGGCGTGGAGCGGCTGGCCCCATTCCAGCATCACATAGTTGGTGATATCCACGATGTTGTTGAGCGGGCGAAGCCCGCACAGCCGCAGGCGCCATTGCATCCAGTAAGGGGAAGGGCCGACCTGAACGCCATGGATCACCATCGCCGAGTAGCGCGGGCAACCCTGGGGGTCCTCAATCCGGATCCCCACCAGGCGGCGGACGGCCGGGCCCAGGGCCCTCACCGCCGTGGAGGGATAGCGGAGACGCCGACCGGTGAGGGCGGCCACCTCGCGGGCGATCCCGATGATCGAGAAGGCGTGAGCCAGGTTGGGGGTGAGATCGATGTCCAGCACCACATCGCCCATGTAATCCGCCAGGGGCATCCCCACCGGCGCCTCCGGGTCGAGCAGGATGATCCCTTCATGGTCCTCCGAGATCCCCAGCTCCTTCTCGGAACAAACCATGGCGTCCGAGTAGATCCCCCGGATGGCCCGGCCCTGAAGGGTCATCTTCACCCAGCCCGGCTGATGCCCATCGTAAAGCGTCGCCCCTTCCAGGGCGAAGGCCACCTTCAGCGGCCGCTCGAGCGGACGCCCCAGGAAAGGGAAGAGGTTCGGGGCGCCGGTGACCACCACCTTCGGCTCCCCCCGGCCGTAGTCCACGGTTGCCAGGAGCAGGCGATCGGCATTGGGGTGGCGTTCGACTCGAAGGATCTGCCCGACGACGATGCGCTCCCGGTCCCACTCCAGGGGGGCGCCGGGGATCCCGAACCGCTCGATGGCGGTCACCTCCAGGCCGGCCATGGTCAACCGTTCCGCCAGCTCCTCTGGCGGGAGCTCCACCTTCACGTATTCCTGCAGCCAGCGCCATGGAACCCGCATCCCGCATCCCTCCAGTAACAGTTTGTGGTCGAGCACGAAGCGAAGCGCCCGTTAGAGGCAAGGCGATCCCGGCTTTCCAGGAGCGCGGAGATCAACGGGCGCAGCCGGTCCCTTCGATGGCGGATCATGAAGAGAGAACCTCCCGCAGGTATTCTTCGTGCAGGCGGCGGACCTCGAAATACTCAGACCACGTGGCCGCTTCGAAATCGGACCGCCGATCCTCATCCCGGCAGAACAGGATCCATCGGGGTCGGATGGCGGCGGCGCGGAAGGCGGGCGGCGCCCGATTCAGCGTCTGGACGTCTACAGGGAACCGGAAGCCCGCCCGATGCAGGGCCTTTTCCAGCCGGTCCGCCAGCTCCCCCTCGCGGCGCCAGATCGCCATCGGCAGCGGATCCAGAAAGACCGCCACGTCGATGTCCCGGAAGGTCTCCGCCTCGATGAAGGATCCATGAAGATAGGCGAAGACCACATCGGGCTCCCCGGCCAGGGCCGTGGCCAGGAGCCCGGCGATCTGTTCTTTTTCCTCCGGGGGAACCCGATAGATCTTCATCCGAATTGCTCCAGGAAGCGCAGGTCGTTGGCCCAGAAATATCGAATGTCATCGATGCGATGCTTGAGCATGGTGATCCGTTGTGGCCCCATGCCGAAGGCGAAGCCGGTGAAGCGGCGGGGATCGTAGCCCCCGTTCTCCAGCACCACCGGGTGCACCATCCCGGCCCCGGCGATCTCCAGCCATCCCGTGAATTTGCACACCCGACAGCCACGCCCCTCACACAGGATGCAGTCGATGTCCACCTCCACGCTGGGCTCCGTGAAGGGGAAATAAGAGGGGCGGAAGCGGATCCGGCGCTCCGGCCCGAACATCCGGCGGGCGAAATCCGCCAGCGTGCCCTTCAGGTCGCTCATGGTCACCCGCTCGCCGACCGCCAGCCCTTCCACCTGATGGAACATGATCTCGGAGCGGGCGGTGATCTGCTCATAGCGGTAGCACATCCCGGGGAGGATGACCCGCACCGGCTCCGGGCAGAAAGCCCGCATGGCATGGATCTGGCCCGGCGAGGTATGGGTGCGCAGGATCACCCCCTCCCGGTCCGTGTAGAAGGTGCTCCACATATCCCGGGCCGGGTGATGGGGCGGGATATTGAGCAGCTGGAAATTGTATTCGTCGGTCTCCACATCCCGGCTGGTGAAGACCTGGAACCCCATCTCGGCGAAGATGGCCACGATCTCCCGCAGGGTCCGGGTGGCCGGGTGAAGACGGCCGGCGCGAACCGGTCGGCCGGGCAGGGTGACATCCAGGGGCAGGGCCTCCAGCTCCCGGCGCAGCGCCGCCTGGCGGATCGCTTCCAGGCGGGCCGCGTAGGCCGCCTCAAGGGCTTCTTTCACCTCATTGGCCTTGCGCCCGATGATCGGCCGCTGGTCTTTCGGCAGCGTCCCCAGCTGGGCGAACGTCTCCATCAGCCGGCTCCGCCGCCCCAGATAACCGGCATACCAGGCCCGGAGCGCCTCCTCGCTGTCCAGGGCCTCCAGGGCCCGCAACGCCTCCTCCTGTAAGCGCTCCAGCTCCTCGGTGGTGATCATTCCGCTCTCCCCTCCCGAAGAGGATGAATAAAACAATCACGCCCTCATCCCGGTCAGGGACGAGGGCGTGTAATCCCCCGCGGTACCACCCTGCTTGGCCTGGGAGCATCCGGCCCAGGCCCCCTCGTGGGCCCATGGCGAAGCGTCCCCATGGGCGGCCCGGGTAACGGCGGGCCCTCCGGGAGCGACTACTGCGGATCCCCGTTCCGGTTCGCCGCTCCGGCTCCGGGGCGAACTTCAGCCGACGGTCGCCGAGCGGGGCTCTCAGCCCACGACCCCGCCGCTCTGGCGGCGCCGCTCCGGCCTACTCCTCCCCTTCTTCGCCGTTCGAAGATATGGATCAGGGATTTACGGAGATGGCCCGGGCGCTTCCAGGATCCAGGCCTGGGGAGGGATCAGCTCTCCCTGGGCCGGCAGTGGAAATCGGTGACCGTGAATGCCGTCCAGATCCCTTTATAGGCTCTGAAAACATTGTATCACAGCGCTATCGGATCCGATCACGGAAGCGAAGCGCCGGGATCGCCCGTGGGATCCTCCAGCAGCCCCCCCAGGATGGCCTTGCGCACCGCGGCGGCGCGGGTGTGGACGCCCAGTTTGCTCAGGATGCTGTCGACCTGCTTCTTCACCGTGTTCGGCGAGACCACCAGCCGTTCCGCGATCTCCCGGTTGGTCAGCCCGTGGGCCATCCAGCGCAGCACCTCCCGTTCCCGGGGGGTCAGAGCGGCCAGGGCGGCCTGGTCTTCCGGCGAGAGGCCCCTCGCGGGGCGCGGCGCCTGGGAGGTCGGCCGGCTGCTCAGGGCCTGCTGGACGAACTGAAGGAAGGTCCGCCGGTTGAACGCGGCCTTGTCGAAGAAGGCGAAAACCCCCAGGCTCTGGTAAGCCATCTCCACCTCATCCACAGAGGCCGTGGCGCTCACCGCGATCGTCGGAAGCCCGCGCCGTCGGGCCACCTGCAGCAGGCGGAGGCCATCGCGGTTGCCGAAGGGGTTCATCGAGCTGGCCAGCTGGAGATCGACGATCAGCATCGCGAAGCTCTCCCGTTCGAGCCAGGCCAGCGCCTCCGCATAGGAAGGTGCGGTCTCGCACGAAAGGCCCAGCTCTGTCAGGAGCTCCTGATACAGATCCTGCCAGCCCGGGTCATCCTCCACCACCAGGACCCGCGAACCTCGGGGGGCGGATCGAGGGCGGGGAACCGGCGGGGCGGCGGCGGAACGACCGGGCGAGAGCGGTTCCTGCTGGAGCAGGCGGGCGACGACCTCCATAAAGGCCCGACGCTGAAAAGCCTCCTTCCGCAGGAAATCGGCCGCCCGATGGCGGGTCAGGGCCTCCACCGCCATCTCCACCGTCGCGTAGCCCGTTAACACGATGGCGGGGATCGGCGGCTCGTGGGCCGCCAGGGCGTCCAGCACCTGAAAGCCGCCCCGGTGACGATGATCCTCGGGGTCCAGCGAGACATCGACGACGGCCAGCGCATATGTTCGCTCCCGCAACAGCGCGATGGCCGCGCGCACATCGGCGGCACAATCCGCCTCCAGGCCCAGATCCTCGAGCGCCTCCATCAGCAGCTGTTGCCAGGCGGGATCATCTTCGATGATCAGCGCGCGTTTTCCAATGGGAAGAGCCGCTGGAAGAGATCCGCCCATCGGGATCCTCCTGAGCGGAACGACCCGCAAGGATGATACGACCGGGCTTATCTATCCCCGATGATCGGGGGCGCGAGGCAAGCGCACGTGGAAAGCGGTGCCCTGGCCAGGGGCGCTCTCCACCCGGATCTCCCCACCGAACCGCTGGACCAGCATCTTGACCCACCACAGGCCGAAGCCCAGCTTCTTCGGCGATCGCTTGGTGGAGAAATCCAGCTCGAAGATCCGATCCTGAAGCTCCGGAGGGATCCCCGGCCCGTTGTCCCGCACGGTGAGGATCACCTCCTTCGGACCGGCCGTGCCTTCCACCCGGATCCATCCGTTTTCCCCCAATGCCTCCACCGCGTTCTCCAGGAGGTTGAAAAACACCAGGGCCAGCTGCGGCTCCCCGGCCATCACCGGGGGGAGATCCTCCAATCCTGCGGTTTCCAGACGGATGCCGGGCGGGATCCGGAGGTCCCGCAGGGCCATCTCCAGGCATGGGAGGATGGGGATCGGGCGGGGGGCCATCGGCCGCAGGTAAACCATCGCCTCCCGGACGGCGTCCAGGGCGGCCCGGGCCCGGCTCTCGATCTCCTGGAACGCGGAGGCCAGATACGGATCCTGGAAGAGGTCCGGCCGCTTCTCCTGAAGCGCCTCCAGCCGGACCGGGATGAGGCCGATGTGGTTGTTCAGGCGGTGGAGGAGGTTGGCGGCGATATCGCCGACGGCGGCGAAGGCCTCGGTGACGGCCTGACGCTCCCGGGCAGCCTGGAGCGCCTGCACATGCTCAGCCAGCTGGACGGCCAGGGCGGCGTGGTTGGCCAGGATGATCAATAGCCGCTGGTCCCGCTCGGTGAACACCCGGGGGCGGGCGGAATGAACAACGAACACCCCTCGGACCGCCCCGTTCGGCTCCAGCATGGGGACCGCCAGGGCCCATCCGCCGGATTCAAAGGAGAGAGGACGACGGGATCGGCTGACGGCTTCCGCCAGTCCAGCGGTGCCGGCCATCGCTGGATGGGTGGCGAAGGCCAGGGTAGGAGGGCCAGACGGCGGGATCAGCCAGATCGCCCCATCGGAGACCTGGATCAGCTCGCAGGCCAGGGCGACCGCGCGGGCGAAGAGGGCCTCGCGGCCCCCGTGAAGCAGCTGTCCGGTGATCTCCTGCATGCCGCGCAGCAGGCGCATCTCCTGGAGGGCGATCACCGCGCGGGCCGCCAGCATCTCCAGCAGCCGCTGATCCCCCTCCGTGAACGCCCCGGGCTCCGGGCTCTCCAGGTTCAGCACACCTTCCACTTCACCGCCGGCGCCGATCAGAGGCACCGCGAGCTCCGATCGGATCTCATGGCCGGCCAGCCAGGGCCGATAGATCGAGGCCCATGGGGAGGCGTGGAGATCATCGATGCGCAGCGAACGGCGATGCACAGCCACCCATCCCACAATGCTGGTTTCGTCCAGCTCCAGCTCGGGGGTGATGTTCGGAAGGAGCGGGCGGCCGATCAGCGCCCCCAGCACCAGGCGCTGACGCTGACGATCCACCAGGCGCAGCGTGCCAAAGCGAGCGCCGGTCAGCTCCAGGGCGATCCGGAGGATCGCCTCCAGGATCTCCTGGGGATCAGCCCGGGCGCTCAGGAGAAGATCCATCCGTCGCAGCTCTTCCAGCTCCCGGGTCGCCCGCTGGAGGTTTTGCTGCAACCGCTCGAGGGCCCGCGCGCGCCGCAGCAGCATGGCGGCCATGCCGGTGAAGACCTCCAGGGCGCTCAGCTCGAGGTTCGTGAAGGGCCGCTCTTCCTGGCAGGAAAGGTAAAGCACTCCGATGGGCTCCCCGGCGACGAGCAGCGGCCAGCATCCCACCCGCCGGGCTCCGGCCGCTTGCTTGGCGGGGTGGATCGGCGTGTCGGGCTCCTCCCATGAGAGGATCCGCCGGCCCCGGGCCAGGGCCCGGGCCGCCATCCCATCCGGCCGGGGCCAGTCGGGCCCGCTCGGCTCGCCGACCGCTCCCACGGCCACCCGGGAGGCCGGATCGAGGCTCCGCTGCTCCGGGTCATAGCAGAAGAGGATCGCGGCGGCGGATTCCTCCAGCGCCAGCAGCCGGAGCGCCTCCTGTCCGATCGATCGCAGGCACTCCCGAACCGGCATTTCAGGGGGAAGGGTGGCCAGGCGCTCCCCTGCCGCTTTCAGACGCTGGAGGATCCCTTCGATCTCCACCGGCATCATCCTCGATCCTCGACCTCACCCATTGCAATGAGCCTTTTAAAAGATCCATTATAGGGAAATTGGCGATTCGCGCAATTCACGATTCGGGCATCGGGGAACCTCCCTGGCCCTTCCTCTGCCCCTCCGGAGCTCGACCCATGGAAAATCCCGAATCCGATGATGGGGCGTTCGCGGAGGATGGGAAGGGGGCGGACCTTCGCGTTCCGGCGGAGAATGAGCTTCATGGGGTTCCGAATTATAATACGAAGCGCCGTATGGATTCTCGATCGGGGAGGGGAGAATGTCATCCGCTTCCGTTCCCAGGGACACCGAGCCGGTCGATCTCACGATCATCGGGGCGGGGCCCACGGGGTTGTTCGGGGCCTTCTACGCCGGCCTGCGCGGGCTCAGCGTCCGGATCATCGATGCGCTCCCCCAGCCGGGGGGGCAGCTGGCCGTCCTTTACCCGGAGAAGTTCATCTACGACGTTCCCGGGCACCCCAAGATCCTGGCGAAGGACCTGGTGCGCCTCCTCGTCGAACAGGCCTCCACGTTTAACCCGATCTTCTGTCTGGGCGAGCGCGCCCTCTCGTTGCGACGGGAAGATACGCTGTGGATTGTGGAGACCGATCGATCGGCGTATTCATCGCGAGCGGTGCTGATCGCTGCGGGCATCGGGGCCTTTCAACCCAACCGGATCGGCAAGCCGGAGATCGATCAGTATGAGGGGCGGGGGCTGTATTACGTGGTCACCGAGCGGCGGCCCTTCCGCAACAAGCGGTTGCTCATCGTGGGCGGAGGCGATACGGCGGTGGACTGGGCGCTCAATCTCCGGGATTTCGCCGCGCATATCACGCTGATCCATCGCCGGGATCAGTTCCGCGCCCATCCGGGCAGCGTCGCGGAGCTGATGCGGTCGAACATCGACGTCCGCCTTTTCCACGAATTGAAGGCGGTCCACCCCGGGCCGGATGGCTACATCCGCGAGGCGGTGATCTTCAACAACCGGACGGGGGAGGAGACCGTCATCCCGGTGGATGCGATCATCATGAGCCTGGGCTTCAAGGCGGATCTCGGGCCGATCAAAAGCTGGGGTCTGGAGACGGTGGGGAATCGTTACATTAAAGTGAACGCCCGGATGGAGACCAACCTGCCGGGCGTTTACGCGGCCGGGGACATCACGGCGCCGGAGGGGGTGGAGCCGCTGAACCTGATCGTCATCGGCTTCGCCCAGGCGGCGACGGCCGTCAACTACGCCGCCACTTACATCAATCCTCAGGCGAAAGTCTTCCCTGGCCATTCCAGCGAGATGCGGCTTCGGTGAACGGCAGCGGTCGAACCGGCGAGGTGTGGGGTATGGTGAACTGGGGTGAATGGGTGGAGCAGAAGATCCTGGAAGCGATCCGACGGGGGGAGTTCGACCATCTCCCGGGGAAGGGGAAGCCGCTGCAGCTGGAGGAGAATCCCTACCTGGAGCCGGGCCTGGCCATCGCCTATCATATCCTCCGCCAGAACGACGCTCGCCCCGAGTGGATCGAGGCGGACCTGGCGATCCGGCGGGGGATCGAGCTCGCCCGGCAGGATCTGCGGCGGACGATGCAATGGCGCGAGGAGATGTTGCGCGCGCTGGAGGGGAGGATGGATCCCCGAAGCCGGTCGGAGCGGGAATGGGTAGAGGCGGAGTGGGATCGGGCCCTGCGCGCCTTCGCCCGTCGGATCGCCGAGCTCAACGAACAGATCTTCCTCTTTAACCTGAAGGTCCCCATCTACTGGCTCCAGCGGTTCAAGTTCGATCTCCGGGAAGAACTCCAGGCGCTGGGGGTGCCGGAAGCCGATATCGAGCGCCTGGGGGCTGGGTGATGGGACGAACGGAGGGGATTGCCCTTCTTCGCTTGATCTGAAAAAGGACATAGGACCTGGAAGGGGCTCGCTGTTCCGGTTTGAGCTCAACCAGATCTCCGATCATCCTGGGGAAAGGCCGGGGCTTTCATCGTTCGTAACATATTGGTTTCTGAGAGCTGTCAAACAGCGAAAAACCGAAAGCAGTTAGGAAAGTCCAGTTTTCGCGGGATCCGATGCCCGATGGATTTCATCCGGCCTTGACAGATGTCCGGTAGTTCTCTAAAATTTGAGACAAACCTTTGTTTGGGAAAGGAGGTGGCGAGGGCGGACGTGGACCGCAGAGATCTTCCCACAGGTCCGAGAGGATCCATCGAGGGCGTGCCTTTTCCCCTCCGAAGCGTTATTCCTTGGCGGATCCATTCACGGGTTTCCCAGCATCTCGCTAAAAGGAGGAGGCCATGAGGTTCTCCAGGATCCTGATGGGTCTTACGGTGTTCAGCCTGCTGCTGGCCGCCTGTGCAGCGCCGGCTACGCCTACGCCCACCACGGCGCCGGCGGCTCCCGCAGCATCTCCCACACCGGCGGCTCCGGCGGCATCTCCCACGCCGGCGGTGAAGGGAACCATCAAGATTGCCACCCAGAGCCCCCTCTCCGGTGGTCAGGCGGCCCTGGGGGAGGGCATCAAGAACGGCGCCCAGCTGGCCATCGAGCAACTCAAGGGCCCCATTGAGGCCCTGGGCTTCAAGGTGGAGCTGGTGCCCTTTGATGATCAGGCCAAACCGGATGTGGGCGTGGCCAACGCCAAACAGCTGGTGAACGACCCGGACATCCTGGTCGTGATCGGCCACCTCAACTCCGGCGTGGCCATTCCATCCTCGGAGACCTATAAAGACTTCGACTTGGTCATGGTCTCGCCGGCCAACACCAACCCCTGCATCACCGATCGCGGCTATCTGGTGGTGAACCGGGTCTGCGGACGCGATGACGTGCAGGGGGCGGTGGGGGCGGAGTTCGCCTTCAACGAGCTCAAGGTCAAGACCGCCTTTGTGATCCATGACAAGACGACCTATGGCCAGGGCGTGGCCGAGTTCTTCAAGCAGCGCTTCGAGGAGCTGGGCGGCAAGGTCCTGGGCTTCGAAGGAACCGAGGAGAAAGCGAACTTCGACCCGCTGATCACGGCGATCCAGGCCGTCAACCCCGAGCTGATCTACTTCGGCGGCATCTACGATCAGGCGGGCGTCTTCTTCAAGCAGGCCCGGGAGAAGGGGATCAACGCGATCTTCCTGGGTCCGGACGGCATGGACTCCTCGGAGCTGGCGAAGATCGCCGGGGATGCCCTGGTGACCGGCGGCGGGATGTATTACACCACCGTGGCGGCCCCGCCCACGGTCTACGAGGGGGCCAAGAAATTCGTTGAGGATTACAAGGCCAAGTTCGGCAAGGACCCCGAGCCCTTCTCGGCCCAGGCCTATGACGCCACCGCGATCGTGTTGAAGGCCATCGAGGCGGCCATTAAGGAGGCTGGCGGTCAGAAGCCCAGCCGCAAGGCGGTGGCGGAGAAGGTGCGCGCCACCAAGGATTTCCAGGGCATCACCGGGGTGATCACGTTTGATGAACGGGGCGACCCGGTGAAGGCCAAGTATTTCGTGATCAAGGTGATCTCCGGGAAGCCGGAGGATTGGGCCAAGAACCAGCTGGTGAAGACCCTGGAGCTGGCGCCGCCGCCCTTCACGCCGGAGCTGAAGGCGAAGTGCGGGGTCAAGTGATGGAGCCCATCCGGGGTGGGAAGGGGGATCCCCTTCCCACCCCGCTTCGTCGGGCCAATTGATCAGGCCCTCCAACGGATAGACTTTGTGCGGCTCCGGGGATCTCGCTTTCAACGGTCCCGTCTGCCCTCACCTCCTGGCCCTGATGGATGTCGCAGGTCCCGTTGAGGGTAGAGGAATCCTAAGAATCGAGCGATTTGGAATGCGCAAGGCGATTTCGCAATCCGTTCTTTACCAGGCTCTGGTGGTTCCGCTGATCCAGCTGTTCGTCTTTGTGGCGATCAGCCTGCTGGTCATCGGATCCGTGATTCTGGTCCTCGCTGCCCTCTTCGACCGCCCCGTCGCGGGGGGAATGACCCTTCTCCAGTTCGTGATCCGCACGCTGCCCCAGGTGGCCATCGATGGTCTGGTGATCGGTTTCCTTTACGCGATGATCGCCCTGGGCTACACCATGGTCTACGGGGTGTTGCAGTTCATCAACTTCGCCCACAGCGAGATCTTCATGGTCGGGGCCTTCATCGGCGTGGAGCTCATGCTGGCGCTGGCCATTCCTTCGACCGCACCGTTGATGCTGATCATGGCCGGGATCCTGCTGGCGGTGGCAGCGGGGATGGTGGGCAGCGGTCTGCTGGCGGTGATCATCGAGCGGATCGCCTACCGCCCCTTGCGGGGGGCGCCCCGCCTGGTGCCCCTGATCTCCGCCATCGGGGTCTCATTCTTCCTGCAGGATGCCGTGCGGGCGATCGAGGGGTTGCTCAATAACGCTTTCTACCGCAATTATCCTTCCTTCCCGATTCTGAATCAGCAGGTTCAGCTGGCTACCTTCACGCTCGCCGGCCAGCCGATCCAGATGCAGATCCAGGCCAAGGTGATCTTCATCATCATCGCCTCCCTGGCCATGTTGACCGGA
>BEHY01000041.1 GCA_002898735.1 Candidatus Thermoflexus japonica | reverse complement strand
CGCCGGCCACCGGCCTTCCACGCCGATTGGAAATCGGCCTCCCGAGGCGCTTGCGCGCCTTCCGTCGGCCTCCGCCGACGGGAAAAACCCCCGGCCGGCACCGGCCGGCCACCGGCCGAAGGCCCATGAGGTCGAATTCATTCGACACGCCCTCACGCCGGCCACCGGCCAAAGGCCCCTCCCGGTCGAATTCCTTCGACACCCGATCTTCGGCTGGGGATCATCCCCGGATCATCCATTCCACCCAGCGGGCCAGAGGGTGGAGCCAGCGGAGGCGGCGCCCGCCTTCGGCGAGCAGCTCCTGCTGAAACCGCTCCAGAATGGGATGGGCCGCCCGAGGCTGGCGGGCCAGGGCATACACCAGATGCCAGCGGGCTCGATGGAACCCCACCATCCGCCGCAGATCCTCCGGGCGCAGATGCGTCGACCCGCCCAGCCGGATCTCCTCTTCCAGCAGGCTGGCGATGCTCATCAGGCGATGCACGAAGCCCCGCGCCAGCCGCGGCCCGTCGGGAGCCTCCGGCCGGATTAGATCGGCCAGCTGCTCTGCCCATCCCTTCATCCATTCCGCCTCTTCCCAGGGCATGGGGACGCCGAAGAACCCGAAGGCATCCTTCTCGTGACCATCCGCATGCCGGAAGCCCTTCGCCCCCTCCAGGTGGTCGCCGGCCTCAGCGGCCGCCTGATACAGGGGGAACTTCTCCCGATGCATCGAGATGCCCCCGCTCAGGGTGAGGCTCGGGTTGCCGGCGGCGAACCGTCGGAAATCCTCCCGGATCCGGAAGGCCGCCTCCAGGACCCGATCCCAGGATCCGACCAGCAACAGATCGTCGCCCCCGGAGTAGATCAGGTAGAGATGACGGGCTTCCGGATCCACCTCCCGGCAAAGGACCCGCAGATATCCTTCGAAGAACAGGGCAATGAGATGGCTCAGGGTGGCGACACGGGAGAGGGAGTAACGGGCCCCCAGACCGAAGCGGAACAGCCGCCCCAGATGGTCCACATCCATCCGCAGACATGCCCACGCCGGCGTCCCCCGGGCGGATTCCGCCATCTGCTGAAGCTCCACAATCGTTCCGTCCCGATCCATCGGTGTGAAGGCGGGCAGATCGCGGAAGTCGTGGATGGGGATGTCATCCACGGGGGAGAGATCCCCATCGTGCAGGCGGATCACTCGATCGCCGGGCTGGAAGAGCTTCCTCAGGCCCTGCCGGTCGCAGAGGCGGAACTCCACCCCCAGGCCGGCCAGGACGGTCCGATAGGTGAAGCGCCCGCCCCCCGCCTTTGGGACGAAGCGGAGGATCAGGAAGTCGCTGCGGCGGGCGATGTCATCGCCCAGCTCCTCGAAGCTTCGGCAAAGGGTGCATTTCGCCACCCCCTCCTCCTCACGAACCTCCACAGGGCGTGGGAAGGGACCTCCGGTTTCTTCCTCTGCGTGACAGACGTCACAGCGCCGCCGGAGGCCTCCACCGCCGAAGGGGCCGAACAGCCTCTCGTGGTAACGGGCCATCGCCCGGCGGAACCGCCGGGCCTTTCGGGATCCCAGACGGGCGGACAGCTCGGCCCAGCGCTCGGGGAGGCGGCCCTCTCTCAGATGGAAGTCCCTCCCCATCAGCGTCACCGCATCCAGGGCGATGGCCAGATCTCCACCGTGGGCCTGGATCAGGATCTCATCCACACGATCGGTGAGCTCCGACAGGCGATCCCGGGCGGAGAGAGGGGCGAGCAGGTAGAAATGGCCGCCCGAACGATACACCACCTGCGTGGGGGGGAGCTCAAGCTCCCGCAGAAGGAACTCCACGGCGGCGTCGGCCAGAAGGGAGAGATAAGCAGAGCGGCCCCGCAGGCTCTTCGCCGCCCCCGCGGAGCTGATGGCATAGAGGAACCGCTGGATGCCGGATAGATCCCCGCCGATGAGCAGGGCGACCGGCTCATCGGGAAATTTCCCCCTTCGGGTTTCCTCCTCGAAGCGCCTCAGGGCTTCTTCCGGAAACTCCCCGATGCACACCGTGAGGGCGGCGGTCATCCGCAGGTGATCGTAGAGGCTGACGTCCGGCTCGTCGCGATAGGCGGCCGCGGGGACGCACCAGGCGAACCGGCGCAGGAGGGCCATCAGGGCCGTCAGGGCGGCCTCCGGCGTCTCCCAGACAGCGGGATGCAGGGCCTCCAGCGCCGCCTCGAAAGCAGCCCACAGGCCCGGATAGTCGGGAGCGAGGGAGGCCACAGGCTGAGGGAAAAGGGCCTCCCATTGGGAACGATCCGCCATCCCACCCGGCAGCGGAACAGTCCCGAAGCCCCATGCCCATCCGTCCGACAGGGGTGGTCGTTCGGGAAGGCGCAGGGCGGCCAGAAGGGCCCGCAGCGGCTCGCGCGAGGGATCCCCCGGTTCTTCCTCCTCCCGGGAGACCCGCTCCCCCGACGCCAGGCGATCCGCGACGATGAGCGCCCGGGCGTCCCGATCGTAGGGAGAGCCGTGATGATCCCGGATCGCCGCAACCAGACGGGACCGGTCCTCCGGCGGGAGGAAGGTCAGGCGGGGGGCCAGCCGCCAGGCAACCCAGTCAGCGCCCTGCTCCTCGTGCGGCTGTCGCTCCTGGCGCCAGAGGGCGCGCTGGCGGAACTTCCCGATATCGTGGAAAAGCCCGATCAGGGCCTGGAAAACGCGATCGAGGCTCATAGCGGATCTACCTCCATACGGCCGAACCCCATGCTGGTCAGCTTCCCCACGTGGAAGATCTCCCCCAGGGCGAGCAACAGGGCGAAGGGGCGGAAATCGAAACCCTCCGGGCTCTCATAGATCACCGTGCCCACGGCCCCGCCGATGCGCATGGCCGTTTTCTGCCGGGTGGAATAACGCCGGAGATCCAGCCACCGCGTCTGATCGTCCGCCCGGCGGACAGCCCGCGCGGCCGCTGCGAGGTCGCCAGGGAGCTCGATCCCCCGCAGCAGCCCATATCCGGCATCTAAGGCCCGGAGGCGCTGGAGGAGCGCCTGGACCAGATGATGGAACTCAATGGGATAGACCAGGTCGTTCTGGAGCTCCAGGCGAGCAGGGGTGTGGAAGTGAACGGCGAGCTGGCGGGTGGCGAGATCCCGGGAGGCCAGACGCGCCGGAGGGGCGGGCGGATGTCTCAGGAAGCCCTCGCTCTCCTCGTAAAGGATAACAGGGCCATCCGCGGCGATCATCTCCGCCCGGGCGAGGCGGAAGCGCTGATGGGGCCCTCCCAGGCCGGCGCGGGCCATCTCCATGATCGCGTGCACATAATAGGGCATATGCTCCCGCGCGCCTCCGAGCAGGGTCAGGCCGAAGACCAGTGGTTCGCCTGGGGCCAGGGAGCGGGGCGGCGGCTCCCCGCGGGGCGGGATCGTGGAGAGATCCAGGGGGACCTCCAGGGTGAAGGGGGGTGGAAGCCGGGCGTAGCGGGTGGACTCGGGTTGATCGGGGGGTGCGTAAGGCTCGAACAGCAAAGGGTAAGCGCATGTGAAGCGGAAGGGGCACGGCGCGCAGGCAGGCATGCGGGTGGCACAGACCAGGCGGCGCAGCGTATGGCCCAGGGCCCCTCTCAATGTGGAGCCGGGGAAAGCCGGGAGCGTTGCAGGGGTTTCCGCGATCAGCGTGAACCAGTAGGAGGTGACGGGCAATTCCAGAGCGCGCATCATCGCCGTCCAACCCCCGGGTCCTCAGGCGTCGCTCGATCGATCCGCCTGAAATCGGGCCCTGAAAGCCCATCCCCTTCTTCCCACGTTCGGGCACCCCGGGGGAGGGCTGGCCCCTCCGTCCCCTGGAACGTGTCTCTGTTCACGCCCTATACTTGCAGCGCGGGTGCCCGGTTCGACGTCGGAGCTGCTCATCGCCATCCCCTGAAAACAGGTCTCCACCCGGCGCTCGTTCGATGGAGGCGGAAGGCAAGAAAGTTCCGCCATGGCCCCGCAGGCGCCGGGCGTTATGAGGATCCGGGCTTCCCCCTCCGGGCGATGTCCCCGATCAGCCGGGCGGCGTCCAGGGCCGCATCGGGGTAACCCATCGCAGCGGCGCGCGCCGCGAAGGCTTCCAGAAGGTCCGGGCGGCTCAACCACTCCCGGACGATCTCCCGGACCTGCTCCGGCTCCGGGGCATAAGCCCCCGCCCCGCCGTTCACCACGTAGTCCACGTTGCCCTCCTCCTGGCCGGGCAGATAGTGGGTCAGGATCATCGGGCGGCCCACGGCCAGCGCCTCCGCGATCGTGTTGGGCCCCGCTTTGGTGACGATCACATCCGCCGCCGCCATCATCTCGGGGATGGTGCGCACGAACCCATAAATGTAAGTGGGCACCGGCCACCCGACGGACTCCAGACGGCGCCGCAGCCGTTCGTTCCGCCCCGCCACCACGGCCATCTGAAGCGGCAGCCCGGCCTCCGCCACGGCCCGGGCGTTCTCGAAGACTTTCCCCATGCCCTCCCCGCCTCCCATCACCAGCACGGTGGGGAGGTCCGGCCGCCAGCCCAGCTGTTCCCGCCAGAACGCCTTCGGCCGATCCCGCACCTCCCGGAAACGCAACCGGATCGGAAAACCGGTCACCACCACCCGCTCCGGAGGCACCCCGCAGGCGATGGCCCGGCGCCGCGCGCCCTCATGGGGCGCAATCACCAGGTCCGCGTTGGCGCACCAGAGGGCGTGGATGGAGCCGATGTCGCAGATGACGATGACGAAGGGGACGCGGCGCGGGGCTTTCATCCAGTAGCGCAGGGTGACATCGTTGAAGAGGGGGTGGACGGAGACGATCACATCGGCGGGGTTTTCGGCGAACAGTTTGGCGATGCGCTGACGCACCCACGGCCAGAACAGATAAACCAGCTGCCGCGCCCGGCGGGGATGGTTCGCGAAATGCCAGGCCCGCGCGTAGAAGGGCACGATCGCCGGCTTGACCATGTAAGGATAGAGGGCCGGGGAGCGGTTCAGCGGGAAGGGGGCATATTGAATGAAAGCATCCACAATCCGGGGCTCCACCGCCTCGCCATAAAGGGCCCGTAAGCCCTCCGCCAGCGCCTCCGAAACGCTGCGGTGCCCCCCACCGGTGTCGGACATCAGCAACAGCACCCGCGTGACCGGGCGATCGGTCGCCCCGGCCCCTTGCGGAAGATCCCCCCGGCTGGCCTGTGCCTGCATCGTTGAGTTCCCCGAATTCGTAAGGTTCAAACGCCCCATGGGCGCTCAACCGGCGATCCGTCTTTTTCAATTATACCCGGGCAGGCGCCGGAACGGCGCCGTTCATTTTCTTTGAGGGTGCTTTCCGGATGGGGCTGGCCGCCGGAGATGGCCAGCCCCCCATCCGGAGAACGGCGATCCTGTTCCCTTAGAGGTCGTCAGGAGGCGCCGTGCGGAGTGAGGGGAGGCCCGCCCAGGCCTTCTCCGCGCGTCCTGGCGCAGACGCAGCACCTACCCCTGCCCCCCGGTGGACCGAAGCGCCCGCCAGACCCGCTCGGGGGTGGTGGGGATCTGGGTGACCCATATGCCGACGGCGTCGTAGATCGCGTTGACCACCGCCGGGGCCACACCGTCCATCGGGATCTCGGCCACGGCCTTGATGCCGAAGGGATGGGTGGGCTCGACGGTCTCGATGAAGATCACCCCCAGCTCCGGAACCTCATGGGCCTGGAAGATCTTGTAGGGCCCGAAGCGCGGGTTGACCACGCGGCCCCGCTCATCGAAAACCATCTCCTCGGAGACCGCGTAGCCCAGCGCCTGGATCATGCCCCCTTCCACCTGCCCGGAGGCCGTCAGCGGGTTGACGATGCGCCCGGCGTCCACGGCCATCACCAGGCGATCCACCCGCACCTCGCCGGTTTCGATATCCACCGTCACCTCCGCGAACTGCGCGGCGAAGGGGGGCGGCGACACCGGGGAGACATAAGAGGCCACCGCCATGATCTGGCGCTGATCCCAGTGATGAAGGGAGGAGAGCGCCACCTCCTCCAGGGTCACGCTCCGGCCGTCGGGTGCCCAGACCCGCCGGTCCGCCAGGCGCAGGTCGGCGGGGGAGACCGGCGCCCCGCGCTCGCTCAGCAGGGCCGCCGCCACCTCTTTGATCTGTTCCGCCACCTGTTCCGCGGCCTTCACCGCCGCCGCGCCGGAGATGTAGGTGGTCGAGGACGCATACGCCCCCTTGTCGAAGGGGGTGAAATCCGTGTCCGAGGAATAGACAATGATGTCCTCCACCGGGCACCCCAGCACCTCGGCGACCATCTGGGCGATCACCGTGTCGGATCCCGTCCCCAGATCCGTGGCGCCGATGAGCAGGTTGAAGGATCCATCGTCGTTCATCTTCAGGCTGGCCGCCCCCATGTCCAGGTAGGGGATGGCCGTCCCCTGCATCACGCAGGCGACGCCGATCCCCCGACGCAGATGGGGCTTCCCGGGCACCCGATGCCACTCGGGGTTCCCGAATTTCTCATGCCAGCCCACGTAGGCCGCGCCGTAGCGCACGCACTCCGGCAGCCCGCAGGTGTGGACGATCTCCGGGCGCGGCTCCCGACCTTCGCTCCAGGCCCGGCTGAAGGGGTGCTCCTGCCCGGCCCTCAGCGCGTTCTTCAGCCGGAATTCCAGGGGATCCAGCCCCAGCGCCCGGGCGATGCGCTCCATATGGACCTCGACGGCGAAGAAGCCCTGCGGGACGCCGTAGCCGCGGAAGGCGCCGGAGGGCGGCGTGTTCGTGTAAACCACATCGGCGTGGAACCGGATGCGGGGCTCGCCCTTCTCATCCCAGGCGGGGTAGAGGGCCATCGCCTTATGCCCGGTGTTGCCGGCCACCGTCAGGGCATGGCTGCCGTAAGCCCCCGTGTCCGAGAGCACATACATCTCGTTGGCCACGATGGTCCCATCCCGCTTAACGCCGGTCCGCAGCCGGATGCGCATAGGGTGTCGGGAACGGGCGGATGTGAACTCCTCCTCCCGCGTCCACTCCAGCCGAACCGGCCGACCGGTGGCGATGGTGAGATGGGCGGCGATGTCCTCGATCATCACCTCCTGCTTGCCCCCGAAGCCGCCGCCGATCCGCGGCTTGATCACCCGGATCCGCTTCGGGGGAAGGCCCAGCACCGGCGCCAGGATCCGCCGCACGTGGAAGGGGACCTGGGTGGAGGTGCGGATCACCAGCCGATCGTCCTCGTCCCAGTAGGTGATCACCACATGGGTCTCCAGGCTGGCCTGCTGGACCTTGGGCACCACGTATTCGCCCTCGAAGATGTAATCCGCTTCCTGAAATCCCTGATCGACCTCGCCGATCTCGATGTGGATCTGGGCGGCCAGGTTGCGGGAGGGATCCGACCCGTCGAATGGCACATACTCCGGCTCGTCGTGGATGATCGGCGCCCCCGGCTTCATCGCCTCCCGGGGATCCAGGATCGCCGGGAGCTCTTCGTATTCGACCTCGATGAGCTCCAGGGCCTTCTCCGCGATCTCGGGGGTTTCCGCGGCGACGAAGGCCACGCGATCGCCCACGAAACGCACCTTGGAATCCAGGGAGAACGTGTCCAGCGGCCCGGGGATGGGATCGGATTGCCCGGCCGTCGAATAGACCACGCGGGGGAGGTCCTGATAGGTGAGCACAGCGGCCACCCCGGGGAGGGCCCGGGCCCTGCTCCCATCGATCCGCTTGATCCGGGCGTGGGGGACGGGGCTTTTGAGCACTTTGGCATAAAGCATGCCCCGCAGCTCGAAGTCATCGGTGAAGGCCGGTTTCCCCTGAACCAGCCGCAGGGCGTCGACCTTTTTCTCCGGCCTGCCCACCACGCGGGTCTCGGGGATCGGCTGGGGAAGCACGATCGTCGGCAGGACCACCACGCGGGTTCGGGTCTGAAGGCCCGCTCCGCCCTCCGGCTCCGGCGGGGAGAGCTCCCCGGCGGGGGGCGCTTCCCCCAGCGAGAGCGGGCCTTCGGGCGGGATGATCATGCGCTGCGCTTCCGCTTCGATCGGAGGAACGGGCTCCCCGCGCATGCGGGCGGCCGCGCGCAGCACGGCCTGCACCGGCTTGAGATAACCGGTGCACCGACAGAGGATCCCGCTGAAGGCCTCCCGGACCTCCGCCTCGGTCGGGTTGGGGTTGCGATCCAGGAGGGCCTTCGCGGCCAGCACCATGGCTGGCGTGCAGAAGCCGCACTGGATGGCGCCCGTTTCCACGAAGGCTTCCTGGATCGGATGCAGGCCTTCCGTCCGCCGCCAGCCCAGCTCCGGAGTCCGCCCAACCCCCTCAATGGTGAGAAGGGAGCGGCCGTCCACTTTCGCGGCCAGCGTCACACAGGAGAGGATAGGAATGCCATCGAGGAGGACCGTGCACATGCCGCAGGAGCCGTCATCGCAGCCGTGCTTGACCCCGTAGTATCCGGCGCGGCGGAGCAGATCCAGGAGGCGCGTGGATGGGGTGATGGAAAACGTTCGCTGTTCCCCGTTGATCGTCAGCGTGATCTCCATATCCACCCCCAGACGATGGATCCGATGGAGGACGCTCCAGCGTTTCCCCCGGCCTCATGTCCTTTGATTGTAGCACACGAGGACTTCGGGGATCACCTTCGGCGCCCCTCCCGCAACCCAGGACATCGAGGGGAATCCCGGCGGCGCAGGTCCCGGGCGGATCAAAACGAAGGGGCTGGAAGCGGATGGCGAGGTCATCCGCCCCCAGCCCCTTTCTCCCCGGCAGGACCCGCCACCCGAACCTTACACGGGCATCGCTTCGGCCAGCGCGGAGATCTCGGGCGTCTCCACCGGAGGCTGTTCCATCAGATAGGCATGCATCGCCCGGGCGGCCCGCATGGCCGCCGCCGAGGCCGTCACCACCAGGTCCGGCCCGGTGACGCCATCGCCGGCTGCAAACACGCCCGGCCGCGAGGTCCGCCCCTCCGCATCGACGCGAAGGAGGCCGGCTTTGGAAACCTCGAGGCCCACGGTGGTGCGGGCGATGGTCGGGTCCGCCCGGAAGCCCAGGGCCAGGACCGCGGCATCCACCGGCACGATGAAATTCGAACCCGGGATCGGCACCGGGCGTCGGCGGCCGCTCTCGTCCGGCTCCCCCAGGGTCATCCGCACGAACTCGATGGCCGTCAGCCGTCCTTCTTCGCCGATGAATCGGGCAGGCGCCACCAGGAACTCGAAGCGCACCCCCTCCTCACGGGCTTTCTTCCGCTCCTCGCGGTTCCCCGGCATCTCCGCTTCGCTGCGGCGATAGTAGATCACCACCTCTTCCGCCCCCAGGCGGATCGCGGTGCGGGCGCAGTCCATGGCGGTGTCGCCGCCTCCGATGACGGCCACGCGGCGGCCGACCTGTGGCCGCTCCCGCTTCCCCGAGGGGAGCTCCTCCGGCGGCAGGTTCGCCCGCATCAGGAAATCCAGGGCCATATAAACCCCTTCCAGGTCCGCCCCTTCCCAGTCCGGCTCCACGGGGCGCCACGTTCCGATCCCCAGGAACACCGCCTGATAACCCCGGGCGAACAGATCATCCAGGGTGAGATCCTGGCCGATTCGAACGCCGGTGACGAAGCGAACCCCGAGCTGCTCCAGATCCGCTATCTTCTGATCCACAACGGACTTCGGCAGCTTGAACGCCGGGATGCCATAGCGCAGCAGGCCGCCCGGCCGGGGCATCGCTTCAAACACGGTGACCGAATGCCCCTGACGGGCCAGGAACTCCGCCACCGTCAGCCCCGCCGGACCGGAGCCCACCACCGCCGCCCGTCGGCCCGTCGGCGGTGCCCGCCGGATCTCCAGCGCGCCGTAACGCCGCTGGAAGTCCGCGACAAAAGCCTCCAGCTTGGTGATGTGGATCGGCTTGCCGTAAGCGGAAAGGGTGCACGACCCTCGACAGGTCTGAGGCGGGCAAACCCGACCGCAGATCTCCGACAGAAAAGAGGTTTGACGAAACACCTGGGCAGCCCGCAGGAAATCCCCCTGTTCGATGAACCAGAGGGCCGTCGGGATATCGTTATGCAGCGGGCACGCCTGTATACAGGGGGCAGGATCGGGGCAGTGCAGACATCGGGCGGCTTCCAGGGGAGCGGTTGTTTCGTCATAGCCGATCAGCACTTCCTCAAAATCCGATCGACGAATCTCCGGGGGACGTTCCGCGGGGAAAACCGGCAACAGGCGCGTGCGGACCTTCCGCTCGATGACAAACTCGTCGCCGGGAATATGCGGGATCATCCAGGCCCTCCTGTTTCAGATTCCCGTATTCATCTTAAAAGCGCTCTCCAGGCCCATATAGTGAAACCCTTCACATAATAACTCGTGATGAAAATCACGCAAGGCGGGAAGCTATCCCTGGATGGGGGCCCGGGGGCGGCTGGGTTTCCGCAGGGAAGGTCCGATCGCCCTCCCTGGCCGCCAGAGTCGGGGAATCGGCCGCCTCCGGCGGCCGACCCAACCTTCAGGAAGGGAACCCGCGATCTCCTTCCCACCGGAATTCGCTCCCCATGCCGGCATCACGCGCATACAAATCATTAATCGATTTCTAACCCCCCTCTGATGGCCCCTGGATAAATTGGTGTTGTGGATCGCGAAGAGGGAGGGACACCGATGAACTTGAATCGGTTTACGGAGAAAGCGCAGGAAGCCCTTCTGGAAGCCCAGCGGCTTGCGGAAGAATACCGGCACCCGGCCATTGAGAACGAGCATCTGCTCCTGTCGTTGCTGCGCCAGACCGACGGCGTGGTGCCGCAGGTGGTGCGTCGGGCCGGGGCCGATCCCCAGGAGCTCATCGAGGAGCTGGAACGCTATCTGGCCGGCCGCCCCAAGGTGTATGGGGCCGGCGAGGTGGGCCTTTCCCGCGCCGCGGCGGAAACCCTCCGCCAGGCGGAGCGGGAAGCCCAGGCCATGCGGGATGAATATGTGAGCACCGAGCATCTGCTCCTGGCGATGGCCGATCGGGTCGACGGCGCCGCCGGGGCCGCGCTGCGGCGACGGGGCCTGAACCGCGATGCCATCATGCGCGCCCTGGCCGCCGTCCGCGGCGCCCATCGGGTGACTTCCCCCACGCCGGAGGCCACCTATCAGGCCCTGGAAAAATACGGACGGGATCTGACCGCCCTGGCCCGGGCGGGGAAGCTGGACCCGGTCATCGGGCGCGATGAGGAGATCCGCCGGGTGATCCAGATCCTCTCCCGCCGCACCAAGAACAACCCGGTGCTGGTGGGGGACGCCGGCGTGGGCAAGACGGCCATCGTCGAGGGCCTGGCCCAGCGCATCGTCCGCGGCGACGTCCCCGAGGGCCTGAAGAACAAGCGCATCGTGCAGCTGGACCTGGGCGCGCTGGTGGCGGGGGCCAAATACCGGGGCGAGTTCGAGGAACGCCTGAAGGCCGTCCTGAAGGAGATCACGGACGCCCAGGGCGAGATCATCCTGTTCATCGATGAGATCCACACCGTGGTGGGCGCCGGGCGGGCGGAGGGCGCGCCGATGGACGCCGCCAACATCCTCAAGCCCATGCTGGCCCGCGGGGAGCTGCACTGCATCGGCGCCACCACCCTGGACGAGTATCGCCAGTATATCGAGAAGGATCCCGCCCTGGAGCGCCGCTTCCAGCCCGTCTATGTGGATGAGCCCTCGGTGGAGGAAACCATCAGCATCCTGCGCGGGCTCAAGGAGCGCTACGAGGTCCACCACGGGGTGCGCATCACGGACGCCGCGGTGATCGCCGCCGCCACCCTGAGCCATCGCTACATCCCGGACCGCCGGCTGCCGGACAAGGCCATCGACCTGATCGACGAGGCGGCGGCCCGCCTGCGGATGGAGATGGACTCCAAGCCGACGGAGCTGGACGAGCTGGATCGCCGCATTCTGCAGCTGGAGATCGAGCGGGAGGCCCTGAAGAAGGAGCGCGACGAGGCCAGCCGGGAGCGCCTAACGGCGATCGAGCGGGAGATCGCCGAACTGCGCGAGCGGGCGGATGCCCTCCGCATCCAGTGGGAGCGGGAGAAGGCCGTCATCCAGAAGGTCCGCCAGATCAAGGAGCAGATCCAGCAGACCCAGCATCAGATCGAGATGGCCGAGCGCCGCCTGGATTATGAGGAGGCGGCCCGCCTGCGCTATGGGGTGCTCCCGGATCTGGAGCGCCAGCTCCGGGCGGCGGAGGAGGAGCTCAACGCCCTCAGCCGCGGCAAGCGGCTGTTGAAGGAAGAGGTGGACGCCGAGGACGTCGCCCGAGTGGTGGCCGCCTGGACGGGCATCCCGGTGGTCCGCCTGATGGAAGGGGAGATGGAGAAGCTCCTGCACCTGGAGGAGCGGCTCCACGAGCGGGTGGTGGGCCAGGACGAGGCGGTGCGGGCGGTGGCCAACGCGGTGCGGCGGGCCCGCGCAGGGCTGAAGGATCCCAACCGGCCCGTGGGGGTCTTCCTCTTCCTGGGCCCGACGGGCGTGGGCAAGACCGAGCTGGCCAAGGCCCTGGCCGAAGCCCTGTTCAACGACGAGCGGGCCATGGTCCGCATCGACATGAGCGAGTATCAGGAGAAGCACACCGTCAGCCGCCTGATCGGCGCCCCGCCCGGCTATGTGGGCTATGAGGAAGGCGGCCAGCTCACCGAGGCGGTGCGGCGCCGGCCTTACACCGTGGTGCTCTTCGACGAGATCGAGAAGGCCCATCCGGAGGTCTTCAACGTGCTGTTGCAGGTCTTCGACGAGGGCCGGCTCACCGACGGCAAGGGCCGCACCGTGGACTTCAAGAACACGATCATCATCATGACCAGCAACATCGGCAGCCAGTGGATCAAGGAGCTGGCCGGACAGGATGAACACAAGATGCGCCAGCTGGTTCTCAGCGCCCTGGACCAGCATTTCCGGCCCGAGTTCCTGAACCGCATCGACGAGATCGTGATCTTCCACCCGCTGACGATGGAGCACCTGCGGCAGATCGTGGACATCCAGCTGCGGCGGCTGCGGGCGATGCTCGCCGAGCGGCGTATGGGGCTGGAGGTCACCGAAGACGCGAAGCAGTATCTGGCCACCGTGGGCTATGATCCGGTTTACGGCGCCCGGCCGCTGAAGCGGGCCATCCAGCGCGAGCTGGCGGATCCGCTGGCGATGGAGATCCTCCAGGGGACCTTCCACGAGGGCGACACCATCCGGGTGGATCTGCGGGATGGCCGGCTGGTCTTCGAGCGGGCGGAGGAACCCGCCCGGGCCCGGGCGGCGTGAAACCGCCCGGGCCTGCGCGGCCGGGCTCGAATCCAGGGCGGCGCGATGACCCCCCGCCGCGTAAGCCCTGAAACCGATCCGGAGAGGAGGAATCGGATCCGTGGCCCTGACCGTTCACATCCGCCGGTCCGATGAAGGGCCTCTGGAAGGGAAAGCTCCTGCCGCCCTGTTGCTGCACGGCTGGGGGGGCGACGAGCGATCGATGGCGATCTTCGAGACCGCCTTCGGGCCGGGATGGTGGCTGGTCCGCCCGCGCGCGCCCTATCCGCTCCCCCAGGGCGGCTATGCGTGGTATCCCCTCGTCGATGGGAAGCCGGATCCCGCGGCCCTGTCCCGGAGCCTGACGCAACTGATCGCGCTCCTCGATGAGCTCCCCCAGCGCTTCCCCATCGATCCCCGCCGATGGCTGCTGGTGGGTTTCAGCCAGGGCGGGGCGATGGCCGCCCGGCTCGCCCTGCAGGCGCCGGAGCGGATCGCGGGCCTCGCCGTATTCAGCGGGTTCCTTCCGGAATCCCCCAGCCCCTTCAGGTCGCCCCCGCTCTCCGGCCTCCCGGTTTTCGTTGCCCATGGCCTCGACGATCCTCTGGTCCCGGTGGAACACGCCCGCCAGCTGTGCCGGCAATTCCAGCTTTCAGGAGCCGAAACAACCTGTGTGGAATACGCGGGCGGCCACAAAACCGGTGTGGAGGCGTGGCGCGCCTTTAAGGCGTGGCTGAGCCGGCTAACCCGTTCGCGTCCGTAGGGCTATGGTTTCTTTCTTCCTCCACGACCCCAGGGCGCTTTCAGCACCCCGCCTCCAGCGCCGCCGTGAAGCCCAGTCACACGAATGGGGCCTTGCCCTATAAAGGAGTAAAATTCCCTACTGGCCACGCCGATCCCCTCTTTGCATGCGCGTGGCACAGACCGTCCAGAAGCGATCCTGCGGGGGTGGTTCACAACGCGCCCTGAACGGAGCGAACAGGGGGATATGGCACACCACCCGAAATCCTCCACGCCGACGATGTATCTGGTGAAGGGGCCGCCGGGCTCAGGGAAATCCACGGTGGTGCCCTTCCTGCTGGCGGCATGGGAGGACAAGCCCGCCATGGTGGCTGTCCCCACCCGTGCGGCCGCCATCTCGCTGGCCTGGTATGTGAACCATCGGACCCGGGATGGGGTATATGAGCTGCCGCCGGATCTGCACCCCGATGTGTATGCGTTCGCCGGAGGGCGCCAGCTGATCCTGCGCGGGCGGGTGGGATACGCCGTGCGGGGCAGCCACACGCTTCCGTATGGGATGCTCGATGTCCACGTGGCCTACGTCACCACCGGCATCCTGATCCAGTATATCCTGAGCCAGGGCCTCTCCGGGATCTTCCCGATCGTCGATGAGATCCACCTCCGCCAGATGGAAGGGGACCTGGCCTTCGCCCTGATCCTGAAGGAAGGCTGCCCCTTCGCCGTGATGTCCGCCACCCTGGAGCGGGTGGAAGAACGGATCGCCCGCCTCGCGCGGCGGTTCGGCTATGAG
Source organism: Candidatus Thermoflexus japonica (assembly GCA_002898735.1). Taxonomy (GTDB): domain Bacteria; phylum Chloroflexota; class Anaerolineae; order Thermoflexales; family Thermoflexaceae; genus Thermoflexus; species Thermoflexus japonica. The sequence goes on along the minus strand of BEHY01000041.1, from coordinate 5,622 downwards.
ATCGTGGAGATCGAGCTCCCCGCCCCCCAGTATCCCATCCGGATCATCGAGTGGCCGGTCCGCTTCCCCATCCGGGTGGACCAGCCCGCCCAGGTGGTCTTGAAGGCCCTGCGGCGCTACCGGCATCTCAGGTTCCAGGGCACCGAAGTGGAGGTTCGGGGAGATGAGATCCGGATCGCCCATCTGGGGATCCCGCTTCACGCCCTGATCTTCATGCCCGGCGTTCGGGAGATCGAAGCGACGGTGGAGGCGCTGCGGTCGGAGTTCCGCAACGAGGTGATTCCCCTTTACGGGGCCATGGCCGTCAGCGAGCAGGAGGCGGTGGTGGAGAAGGCCGCCGATCGCAGCGAGACGCGCATCTTCGTCAGCACCGAGCTGGCCGGGGTTTCCCTGACCATGAACGCCGGGCTGGTGCTGGATCTGGGGCTGGTGCGCCGGAGCGAGGCGGACACCCGGGGGTTCGTCCGGCTGCCGGTGGTGCCGATCTCCCAGGCGGAGGCGGCCCAGCGGGCGGGGCGCGCCGGGCGGACGGCGCCGGGGATCTGCATCCGGTGCTTCCGGATGGCGGAGCTGCGGGAGGTGGCACGGCCGCCGGAGACCCTGCGTTCCTCGCCGGAACGGATCGTCCTGGTCGGCGCGGCCCTGGGGCTATCGGTGCGGGAGCTTCCCCTGCCCGATCCACCCTCCCGGGAGGCCGTGGAGGAGGCCACCCGCCTGCTCCGGCGGCTGGAGGCCCTGGATCCCCGGGGGCGGATCACCGCGCGAGGCTATCAGATCCTGGAGCTGGGCCTTCCCGCCCGTCTGGCGATCCCCCTGCTGGCCGCTCAGGCGGCCGGGGAATCGGAGGAAATCCTGGACAGCCTGATCGCGGCGGTCTCCCTGCTCGCGGTCGGCCGTCCATGGCGGCTGCCGGGCTATGGCCCCCCGCCGAACCGCCAGGGGGATCTGAACGCGGCGATGGCCGCGCTGATCCGTTACATGCAACGCTATGAGCAGGATCCCTCCGCAGCCGCGGAAGAAGCCCGGACCCAGGGCTTCGCCGATCGCGTCCTGGACGAGGCGGCGAACATCTACCTGCCGGATCTGCGGTCCCGGATGCGCCTGCTCTTCGCTGAGGAAAACGGCGGATGGAACCGCTCGATCCCGGAGCAGGTGGACGAACGGCGGCTGGCGGGATATCTGGCCACGGGATTCCCCGACATGGTGGGGCTGGTGGACTGGAAGCGGCGGACCCTGGAGACGCCGGATGTGCTGTGCTGGATCGGGCGGGATTCGGGGTTCTGGCGGGCATACGAGGAAGAGCGCCCCCCCATGGCGATCGCCCTCTCCGGGACCTTCTCCGCCCAGGGGGCACGGATCGCCACGGCGATGATCCCGGTGGATCCGGAGGATCTCATCCGGCTGGGGGTGGCGCGGGTGAAAGAACGCCGGACCGTTCGGGTTCGGGGCCATGTCCATGAAGAAGTTCTGCTCCTCTGGCGGGGCGTCGAGCGAACGATGGCCATCCGGATGATCATGGAACCGGAGTGATCCGCCAGCCCCCCTGACCCCGCAGACCCGATGGCCCTCGGGGGGCTTCTCCCGAATTCCTCGCCCTTCCCGAAGAAGACATCTGCGAATGCAGCGCTCAGGGGGAGAAGGCCGGCCGGCTTCGGGCCAGCCGCTCCGCATACTGGCGCCGGTAGTATTCCTGATACTCCCCGGATTTGATCTTCCGCCACCACCACTCGTTCTCCACATACCACCGCACCGTCTTCTCCAGCGCCTCGTCCAGCGTATGCCGGCTCCGCCACCCCAGGGCCACGATCTTCGAAATGTCCAGGGCATACCGCCGGTCATGCCCCGGCCGATCCGGCACCAGGCGGATCAGCGAGTAGGGCTTGCCCAGGATGTCCAGGATCTTCTTCGCCACCTCCAGATTGGGCGTCGAGATCCCTGTCCCCAGGTTGTAGACCTCCCCCGGCTGCCCCTTCCGCAGGACCAGGTCGATGCCCTCACAGTGATCCAGGACGTATTGATAGTCCCGCATCTGCTGGCCATCGCCGTAGATCGGCAGCGGCTCATCGTCGATGGCGTTGGTGATACACAGGGGGACGAATTTCTCCGGATACTGATAAGGGCCGATGTTGTTGGAGCCCCGGGTGATGGTCACCGGAACCCCGAAGCTCACGTGGTAGGCCAGGCAGAGGAGATCCGCCCCCGCCTTGCTGGCCGAATAGGGGCTCCGGGGCATCAGGGGGTCCTGCTCTTTGGAGGCACCCACCAGGACCTCTCCGTAAACCTCGTCGGTGGAGACCTGGTGATAGCGCAGCCCGAAGATCCGCGCCGCTTCCAGCAACACATAGGTCCCATAGACGTCCGTCTGGACGAAGCTCCCCGGCTCCATCAGCGAGCGATCCACGTGGGATTCGGCGGCGAAGTTCACGATGGCTTCAATCCGGTGCTCCTGGATGGCCTCGTGCACCGCCCGGGCATCGCAGATGTCGCCGCGGACGAAGGCATAGCGGCCGCGGAATCTCTCGGCCACATCCTTCAGGTTATCCAGGTTCCCGGCGTAGGTCAGCTTGTCATACACCAGCACGTAAGCATCGGGATACGTCTCCAGCGTCCAGCGCACAAAGTTGGAGCCGATGAATCCGGCTCCACCGGTGATCATCAACCGCTTCACGTCCGCCTCCTGGAAAGGGTGGATCCTCCCCGATCGCCTTTAGGATTATACCGGCAGCCCTCCCGCCGCGGGCAAAGGGAGCGTAGCTCTCCGCGCATCCCGCGGAGATGGTGACGGGGTCGCCGCCTGACGGGGGAGGTCTGCCCTCATCGCCCTCCCCCCGGGTCTGGCGGGGCTGTGGAAAACCATGGGGATAACTGTCCCCCCACGGGGATAGCCTCCGGGGAAAAACGTCCCAGAGCTGGGGATCCGCCCCGGGGAAGCTGTGGAAAAACCTGTGGGAAACCGTCCGGTTAAACCGGCGCGCCGTGGATTGCCCGGCGGGCATGTCCCGGATAAAATCGAGGAAGCCTCCGGCTCGGAGGCATGGTTCGCACGGATCCCCAGGTCGCGCGGCGCGCCCGGTGGAACGATCAGGAGGAACGCGGGATGACTTCGACAGCGAATCCCGGCGAGATCTGGCAGACCGTCCTGAACGAGCTCCAGTGGCAGATCCCCAAGCCCACCTTCGAGACATGGGTGAAAGGGACCCAGGTGGTCTCGGTGCAGGGGGATACGTTCATCATCGGGGTTCGCAGCGCCTATGCGCGGGACTGGCTGGAGCATCGGCTGCGGACGGTCATCGCCCGCACGCTGGCTGGAGTGGTGGGGCGGCCGGTAGCTGTGAATTTCGTGGTGTATGAGAACGGCCGGATCCAATCCTCCGCCTCCAACCCAGGGGAGGAAGATACCGCCGCCTCGCCGTGGGCCCAGCGATTGAACCCCCGCTACACGTTCGAGACGTTTGTGGTGGGCCCCAGCAACCGGCTGGCCCATGCGGCGGCGCTGGCGGTGGCGGAGCGGCCGGCCCAGACGTACAATCCGCTGTTCATCTATGGGGGCGTCGGGCTGGGCAAAACCCATCTCCTGCACGCGATCGGCCATGTCTGCCTGCGCAAGGGCCTGCGCGTTCTTTACGTTTCCTCCGAAGAATTCACCAACGACCTGATCAACGCCATCCGGGCCCAGACCACGGATCAGTTCCGGGACAAGTATCGCTCCATCGACGTCCTGCTGATCGACGACATCCAGTTCATCGCCGGCAAGGAGAGCACCCAGGAGGAATTCTTCCACACCTTCAACACCCTTCACAGCAACGGAAAACAGCTGGTGATCTCCAGCGACCGCCCGCCCCGGGCCCTGGTGACCCTGGAGGAGCGCCTCCGCTCCCGCTTCGAGTGGGGGCTAATCGCCGACATCCAGCCCCCCGATCTGGAAACGCGCATCGCGATCCTGCGGGCGAAAGCCGAGGGGCTGGCCATCCCCGTTCCAGACGACGTGATGGAGTTCATCGCCCGGCAGATCCAGAGCAACATCCGGGAGCTGGAGGGGGCGCTGAACCGGGTGGTGGCCTACGCCCAGCTGATGGGCCTTCCGCTGACCATGGAGGTGGCCACCAGCGCCCTTGCCGATCTGCTGCCCCGGCGCAAATCGATCTCCATCGATCAGATCATCCAGGTGGTGGCCGACTTCTATGGGGTCCCCGCGGAGGCCCTGCGCGGACCGCGGCGGAACAAGGAGCTGGTGCATCCGCGCCAGGTGGCCATGTATCTGGCCCGGGAGGAGACGGGGGCCTCCCTGCCCCAGATCGGCGAGGCCTTCGGGGGCCGTGACCACACCACGGTGCTTTATGGCATCGAGAAGGTGCAGAGCGAGCTGGAGCATAACGAGCGCCTGCGCCGGGAGATCATGGCCCTCCGGGAACGCCTCTACCGGGAGGAGAAGTAACGGAAACGATCACGGCCCCCACATAGAGGGATCCAAACTCCCCATCGCCGCCCGAATCACCCTTCCCGCCTCTCCCCGGCCATCCAGGCGAAACCCATCGCTCCCCACGAATCCCCTTGGTGCCATGCTTTTGGGGAAGCGGAAGGATATTTCCGGGTGGGCTGCCGAAGGCCGCCTGCAGCCTGTGAAAGCCCCACCTCCTGGAAACAGCCCCCACCGAAACGCATCCCTTCGACCGCGCATCCACTCTCCGAACCTCCGCCGCCAGGCTCAGACCCCTCCCGACCGATGAAGGCCGCCTGGAGATCGCCCTCCCTCCACGGTCTATCATCTTCATGAGGCCGTGTCGCGATCGGCCTCCGACCCACCGGAATTCCAGAAGGTCGACGATGCCTCGATCTCCGGTTTCCATCTCCCGGTTCCAGAAGGAGGCAACGCGATGTCCATCTGGAAGGAGATCTACGAGTATCTGACTTACGAGCACTACGGGAAGCGTCGATGGCGGCCGGCCGCCTACGGGCTGCTGCTGACGCTGGCGGTGGCCGCCGGGATGCTCCTCGCCGGGGGGATCTTCGCCCTCCAGGCCCCGCGGGGGGCGCGCCCCGCGCCCACCCTGCCCCCGCATCTTCGCAATCCTGCGCGGGGGAGGGCCGCCGGAAGAAATGGATATATGGTGGCAATAACCCATAGAGGGCGATGAGCTCGCCTGGACATCGTGGGTCCAAACCGTGATCGGGGGTGGGAGCATGAGTCTGCGGCATCCATTTATCATCATCGCCTGGCTGATGGTGGTTGCGGGCCTTCCCAGGGGATCCAGCGAGGCCTCCCGGGCCGCTTCCGGCCCGCAGTCGAGCGTTCGCCCCTCCCTTGCAGCGGAAGGGATGGTGATCGCAGAACCCGTCGGCTACATCGGCGGCCCGATCCAGGTTATCGCAGTCCACGGCTCCTACGCCTATGTCGGCGTCGGGAGGAGCCTGCTGGTCCTTAGCCTTGCGGATCCCCGTCGCCCGGACGTGGTGGGCTACGCGAGCCTGCCCGATCGGGTGAACGGGGTGACGGTCGCTGGAAGCCGCGCCTATGTGACGGCTCGCGATGGGGTATGGATCCTGGATGTGGGCGACCCGGGCCGCCCGCGCATCGTCGGCCGCGCGCCGGGAGGCGCGATCCGGAGCGCCCTCGCCGGGAGT
>BEHY01000040.1 GCA_002898735.1 Candidatus Thermoflexus japonica | reverse complement strand
TCGTCCTGCCATTCAACTTCCAACCGCTTCGCCACAGGCCTCACCCCTTCTCGTTGGGATGCCTCTATCATATCATGACTTTTCTAAAGACAACTGGTATAATGTCTGCGGGCTTCCCACTCCCGATCCAGGATGGCGTAGACCATCAGATCCCCCCATCGGCCGCCGTAACGGCCGGCCTCTCGCAGGATCCCCTCCATTCGAAAGCCCAGGCGTTCCGGGATGGCCCGGCTGCGGTGGTTCTCTGGCGCGACCCGGATTTCCACCCGGTGCAGCCCACGGACGAAGAACAGATCGTCCAGCACCGTCGCCACGGCCCGGGTCATGATCCCCCGGCCCTGATGGCCTGCATCCAGCCAGTAGCCGATCGACGTGGAGGCGTTCGCCCGATCGATCGAATGAACGCCTATGACCCCGATCAGGTTCTCCTCCAGCCAGATGCCCAGCTCATAACCGGCCCCCCGCGCAAACCTTTCCAATCCCTTCTCGATGAACGCGAGGCTGTCCCCCACCTCCCGGACATCATCCACCCACGGCAGCCATGGCCGCAGGTGCTCCCGATTACGGTCCGTCAGGGCGAACAGGGGCTCTGCGTGATGTCGCTCCAGCAACCGAAGCCAGATCCCATCCCCGACGAGAATCCCCCACATTTTTCCTCCACCCGATGTTCTAAGCGAACTGGCGTCGCAGCTCGGCCACCCGCTGCATCTGTTCGATCTGCGCCGCGGCGGACGGGGCCTCAAAGGTGAGGATCACCCCATCCGCCCCGGCATCCCGAAGCGCCTGAAGATGGCGCAGGATTTGCTCCCCCGAGCCGGTCAACCGCATTCGACGCTCGCCGGTCGGCGAAGTATACACCGGGGGAAGCTGAGAATCCATGGCGATATACATCCGGCAGATGACCGGGATCGAGCGCCCGTGGGACCATTCGCGCAGCTGGGCCACACGCGTCCGAAGGGTCTCCGGATCCAGGCCCACCGGATGCCAGGCGTCCCCCAGGCGGGCTGCCCGCCGCACCGCGGCTTCGGTGTTCCCACCGATCCAGATCGGAGGCCTTCCGGGCTGGACCGGGAGGGGCTCGAACACGGCGTCCTCAATGCGGAAGAAGCGGCCCTGAAAGCGTGGGCGCGGGTTCGCCCACAGGGTTCGCATCAGGGCGATGCCCTCCTCCAGAAATCGGATACGGCGCTGGAAGGACATCCCCAGGTTCTCGAACTCCCGGGCCAGCCATCCTGCGCCGATGCCCAGGATCAGCCGGCCGTTCGACAGCTGGTCCAGCGTAGCCGCCTGTTTGGCCACCAGCACCGGGTTGCGTAACCCCAGGAGGAGGATCGACGTCCCCAGCCGGACCCGCTGGGTCAGCGCGGCCACATAGGCCAGGGTGGTCCAGGTTTCAAAGATGCGGCCATATGGCTCCAGATGGGCTTCAGGGACCAGGACATGGTCCGTGGTCCAGATGGAATCGAACCCCAGGTCCTCTGCAGCCCGGGCCACTTCACGGATGGCCTCCGGCGATGAGGCCCGCCCATAGTTCGGCAAACAGATGCCGAGGTGCATGGTCCGGCGCTCCTGATGCGAAGGTTTATAAACATCATGAACCCGGGGGCATGTTCCCCTACGCGATCCCAAGGACCTTCACCAGGACTCGCTTGCGGCGCTGGCCGTCGAACTCCGCGTAAAAGATCTCCTGCCAGGGTCCCAGATCCAGATCCCCACCGGTAACCGGAACGATCACTTCGTGGTGAAGGAGCAGGCTCTTCAGATGGGCATCCGCGTTATCCTCGCCGGTGCGGTGATGCCGGTAATCCGGGCGGAAGGGGGCCAGGCGGTCCAGGAGCTCCATCATATCCTGCATGATGCCCTCTTCATGATCGTTCACGTAAACCGCTGCGGTGATGTGCATGGCGCTCACGAACGCAAGGCCTTCGCGGATCCCGCTCTCGCGCACCGCCTGCCGCACGCGGTCGGTCAGACGGATGATCGCCCGCCGTTCCCGGGTCTGGAACCACAGATAAAGGGTCAGGGCCCGATAGGGTCCGTTCTCGTAGCGGCGGATCTCTTCTTTCACCAGATTTTCCGTCAGCGGCGCGTCCAGCTCCACCGGCCGGTTGTCGCTCACAATTCGCATGCCCATCCAGACCTCCCGGGACTCAGGTTTGTTTCCATAGCTGAAAGTTGCGCAGCCGGCCCCGTTCTGGGGGCAGCGCGAGGAAGCAACCATCGGCAGGTGTGCCGAAGGCGTAATCGCCCTCCCCAGATATCCTCCCTGTCCCATGGGGCGGCAGGGGGGAAGGGGAGAGGGACAGGTTTCCATGAGCGGCGTGGCTCCTCCTGATCCATCACGGCAGCGCCCTACTCGGGCTCTGAAAGAGAAGATCGTTCCGCCTCGAGAATCGCACGCAGCCGCTCGATTTCCGCCTGGAGGGCGGCGATCTGCTCTCGCAGGCGAAGGATGATCTCCACCCCTGCCAGGTTAACGCCCAGCCGGGTCAGCTCCACGATCTGGCGCAGTCGGGCCACATCCCGCTCGGAATACAGGCGCATCCGGCCGCGGACCCGCCGGGGTGAGATCAGGCCGATTGATTCATAGTAACGAATGGTCTGGGGATGCAATTGCACCATCGCAGCCACCGTCCCGATCCGATACCGGGGCTGATCTTCATCCACAACCTCGACCGCGCTGACCTGGATTTCCATCATCGCCCTCACCTCCGGGATCGGGGGGTGTACAGGCCTCAAGGGTCAGGGCTTACCGGCGAGGCCAGCCGCGTAACTCCTCGCCGTTTTTCGTGGTGTGCTGGCCACGGGATCTCTGAGCACTTCACAGGACCGCTCGGGATCATCCGGACGGCCGCTCCCCCAGCGTCACCCTGAGCGTCATCGGGCGGCCGTCGCGTAAGATGGAGAGGGTCACCGTCTCTCCGACGCGTTTGTAATTCTCCAGATAGATCACGAGCTCATCCACCCGCCTCACGGGACGATCATCGATCGCGGTGAGGATGTCCCCTCCCAGGAACACATCGCCGAAGCGGGTGCGCACCCGCTGGGACGCTCCCCGCAGCCCGGCCTGATCCGCCGGACTGCCCGGCACCACCTGAACGGTGAGGAGGCCGTGATCCACCGGGAGGTGGAAGGCCTGGGCGAAGGCGGGGGTGATCTCAAAGAATGAAGCGCCCAGCCAGGGATGGGGATAGCGCCCCCGGGCGATCAGCTCGGGAACCACCCGCTTGATCGTGTTCACCGGGATCGCGAAGCCGATGCCGATGGAGCCGCCGCTGGGGGAACGGATCGCCGTGTTGATCCCGATCACCCGCCCATCCAGGTCCAGCAATGGCCCGCCGGAGTTGCCCGGGTTGATGGCCGCGTCGGTCTGGATCACCTCCCCTAATGGCCGGTCGGAAAGCTCCAGGGTCCGACCCAGGGCGCTGATCACCCCGACCGTCATGGTGCGGTCCAGGCCGAAGGGATTCCCGATCGCGATCACCCATTGTCCCACCTGCAATTGGGAGGAATCCCCCAGCGCCACCGGGATCAATTTCTCCCGGGGCACCCGGATCCGCAGCACGGCCAGATCATTATAGGCGTCCGCCCCCACCAGCGCGGCGGAGGCCGTCGTGCCGTCCGCGAGGATCACCTCGATCTGGTCCGCCCCCTCCACCACGTGGTTGTTGGTAACGATGTGACCTTCCGTATCCCACACAAACCCGGATCCGGTGCCCTCCTGATAGACAGGGCCCCGGAAGAGATCGAAGGCGGTTGCCCGGGTGGTGATGTGCACCACCGAGGGGCTGACCCGCTGATAGACCGAGATGAACGCCGCCTCCAGGGCCCGGGCTTCCGACAGAACCCCGGGGGGGATCGGGGTTGGGGTCGAGGAAAGGGTGGGGGAGCTTCCGGGAGGTGGGGAGGCCCTCTCACCCGGCGGATGGATGAGCGCGGACCGGGCCCACAGAAGGGCGCCGGCGGTGGTGACCGCGCAGCCTCCGACGACGAGCAAGATCCCCGCCAGGATCAACCAGATGGCGCGGCGCATTTCTGTGGATCCTCCTCTCAAAGGTGGGATGATCGCGTTCGGGATGCGCGGGCCTTATGGCGAGGGCCGCTCTCCCAGCTTCACCCGGACCTCCCTTTCCTGACCATCGCGCAGGATCGTTAAGGTCACGGTCTGATCAACCTCCGTGTGATTGACCAGGTAAGAGACCAGCTCGTCGAAGGAGGAGACGGGATGGCCGTCGATGGCGGTGATGATGTCCCCGCCCAGCAGGATCCGAACTCCCCGAACCTGAACCTCACGGGTGCCGCCCCGCAGGCCAGCCTGGGCGGCCGGCCCATCGGGAACCACCTCCTGGATCAGGACGCCACGGGTGGCCGGGACATCGTATCCTCGCGCGCGCAATTCCGCCAGCGAGATGGCGCCCGTGGACGTGATCCCCAGGTAAGGGTAGCGAACCCGGCCGTTCTGAATCAGCTGGGGGACCACACGTTTGACCGTGTTCACCGGGATCGCGAACCCGATGCCGATGTTGGCCGGTATCCCTGTCGCGCTGGAATCCGTGCGAATGGCGGAGTTGACGCCGATCACTCGCCCCTGCAGATCCACCAGGGGCCCTCCGGAATTGCCCGGGTTGATGGCCGCATCGGTCTGGATCACATCCGGGATCTGAAAGCGGGTGGGGGTCTCCAGGGCACGGCCCAGGGCGCTGATCACCCCCAGGGTCATCGTCCCCCGCAGGCCGAAGGGGTTGCCGATGGCCACCACCTTCTGGCCGACCCGCAGCGTATCCGAGTCCCCCAGCTCCGCAGGGCGCAGGAGCTCCGGAGGCGCGTCCACCCGGATCACAGCCAGATCGCTGAAGACATCCCGCCCCACCACACGGGCTTTCGCCACCGTCCCATCGTGGAATGTCACCCAGATCTCTTCGGCGAATTCCACCACATGATTGTTGGTAACGATATGCCCGCGGGTGTCATAGATAAAACCCGATCCGCTGCCGAACGCGGAGGCCTCCGCTCCTTCCACGTCGATATTCACCACGGAGGGCAGGACCTTCTGATAGATGGCGATCAGGCGCTGTTCCTCCTCGTCGAGCCCTGATGGGATGGGCGGGGGCGTCGGCGGAGGCCCTGCTGGAACGGCGATGGCGTTGCTGGATCCCGGCGTGGGCGTAACGAAAATCAGTTCCCGCAGCGGAACCGAGCGGCATCCGCTCAGCGCAAGGATCCCTGCCATGAGGATCCACACCCCTTCCCGGATTCGTGAACCCATGGGTCTTCGCTCCTGAGAATAAGCTGGCCTGAAGGGATCCGTCGGGTCGCCCGAAGCGCTGGGGAGGAGGCCGAAGATCCCCAGCCCTCAGCGCCCCCGGCGCAGACGGGCCAGTTCGGCGAACAGCTCCCGTTCCCGGGGAGTCAGGTTGCGGGGCAGTTCCACGGAGACCCGAAGGTACAGGTCTCCCCGTTCGCCCGGATGCTGGGGGGAGGGCATGCCCTCCCCGCGCAGGCGGATCAGCGTGCCGTTCTGGGTCTCCGGCGGAATGTGAACCATCAGGGTCCTCCCATCCAGATAGCGGAAGGGGACCTCGCCCCCCAGGACAGCGGTGTAGAGATCGACCGGCAACGTAGCGTAAAGATCCCGATCCCGCAGCTCGAAGCGGGGATGGGGAGCGATTTCCACCACCAGATAGAGATCCCCAGGCGGCCCGCCATAGCCGGGCTCCCCAGCCCCTGGAACCCGGACGCGGGCTCCCGGGCGCACCCCCGGGGGGATGCGAACTTCCAGACGGCGTCCATCCCGCGTGCGAACGATCCGGGTGGTCCCCTGGAACACCTCCTCCAGGGTGAGCGTCACCGGCTGCTCGAGATCCCGACCCCGGATCCGGGTGGTGGTCCACCCTCGTGTCCGCCGGGGCATCCCCCCGAACAGCATCTCGAAGAAATCCGAGAACCCGGAGAGCAGGTCCTCCAGATCGCCCACCTCGACCCGCACCCGCCCTGGCTGGACCCATGGAGACCAGTCGAACTGGCCCGGATCGTAACCGGCCCGGCGCCAGGCTTCATACTGGCGGCGCAGCTCATCGTATTTGCGGCGCTTCTCCGGATCGGAGAGGACCTCGTATGCTTCATTGATTTCCTTGAATTTCTCCTCCGCCGCCTTGTCGCCCGGGTTGACATCCGGATGGTATTGCCGCGCCAGCTTCCGGTAAGCCCGCTTGATCTCCTCTTCGCTGGCATCGGGGGAAACCCCCAGGATCGCGTAGTAGTCTTTGAACTCCATCTCGCGGCCTCAGCTCCCGGAGATTTCGAGGATCCTTCAGCTTTTGATTTTACAACCGGGGGGCTGGAGAATCTGTATGCCCGATGGAGGGATGGGGGAACCGGTGGAGCGGCGGAGCCCGGCGAATTCGCCTGGGGTCCGGCGGAGAAGGAAAATAGGGAGAGCCAGGAGCTCATCACGGAGGCCAGCGGCGTAAGTCCGATCAGGAGGGAGCCCGTGGATTTGCGCACCCTCGAGGAGGCGATGGAGCAGTTCGTTACGGCGAAGGGATGGTATGGGCCGAACTCGCCGCGGCCGCAGACCCCCCGCAATCTGGCGATCTCCCTGGTCCTGGAGGCGGCGGAGGTGCTGGAGCTCTTCCAGTGGAAAGAGACGGCGGATCGGGAAGCGCTGGCTGAGGAACTGGCGGATGTGATGCTCTATCTGCTGCAGCTGGCCCGTTTGCACGGCATCGACCTGGGCGAGGCGGTGATGGCGAAGCTGGCCCGAAACTACCAGCGGGAGTGGCCATGAGCGAGGGGCGACGGCTCCGGATCCTGGCGGTCTCCGATCAGGTGGTCGAGGCGTTATACTCGCCTCAGGCTCGGGAATGGCTTTCCCCCATCCATCTGATCCTTTCGTGTGGGGATCTGCCTTACGGATATCTGGAATTCCTGATGGAGCTCTTCAACGCCCCGCTTTTCTATGTTCACGGGAATCATGACCGACCGGAGCTTCTCTCCGATGGCCGGATCCGCGATGCGCCGGAGGGCGGGCAGAATCTGGATGGGGCGGTCGTGTGGGAGCAGGGCCTGTTGCTGGGCGGATTGGAGGGCTCCCGGCGCTATCATCCGGAGGGCCGTCATCAATACACGGAAGAGGAGATGTGGCTTCGGGTTTTCCGGCTGGTTCCGGTTTTTCTGTGGAACCGGCATCGCTACGGGCGCGCGATCGACCTGTTCATCGCCCACGCCCCTCCGCGATTCATCGGCGATGGATCGGATCCGGCCCATCAGGGTTTCTCCGCGTTCCGGTGGTTGATCGATCGCTTCCGCCCGCGCTATTTTTTGCATGGACATTTGCATTTCCATGGACGCCGGCCCATGATTTCGGTCGGCCCAACCGTGGTGATCAATGTGTTCCCCTACTACGTACTGGAGATCGAGGTGAACGATGTGGGAAACCCTGGGTGGAAACGAGCCGGTATCCGCGGAGGTCGTCGCTCAGTATCGAAGGGCCCGCTTCCGGGCGATGCTGAGGCATCTCATCGCCCGCCTGACCGGGCGTCCCAACCGGCTGCTGGCGTTTGATGAGGTGAAAGAGAAACTGAACCTGCGCGGATCCGTTTATCGGGGTGTCCAGCGGGTTCCGCTGGCGCACATCATCGGCAGCGTCAACCGGTACCAGGACTTCGATCGGGCCTTCCTGCCGATCCGTCGCCATATGGCGGATCGCTGGATCGCGGTGGGAACGGTCCTTTTCCAGGAAGCCAGCCTTCCCCCGGTTCGGCTTTATAAGGTCGGAGAGGCTTACTTTGTCCTGGATGGTCATCACCGGATCTCGGTGGCCCGGGCGCTGGGGTGGGAGGAGATCGAAGCGGAGGTGATCGAGGTTCGAAGCCGGGTGCCGGTGGGGCCGGACCTTCAGGCGGAGGATCTGGAGATCCTGCACGAATATGAGGAGTTCCTGGAGCGAACCCGCCTGGATCTCCTTCGCCCGGAGGCGGATATCCGGTTCACGATCGCCGGGGGATATCAGCGCCTGCTGGAGCATATCGCGGTGCATCGCTACTTTATGGGCCTCGAGCAGGGCTGCGAGATCCCGGAGGACGAAGCGGTGGCCCACTGGTATGATACGGTGTATCAACCGGTGGTGGAAATCATCCGCGAGCACGGCCTGCTGGAGGATTTCCCGGGTCGGACCGAGGCCGATCTCTATCTCTGGATTATGGACCATCTGTATTACCTCCGGGAAGCATATGGGCCGGAGGTAGATCCGGAGATGGCGGCCCTGGATTATGCGGAGCAGTTCGCCGAACACCCGATCCGGCGCCTGGTGAGCGAGCTTCGCCGGGCCATCGAGGGGATGAGCGCCCTCCCACCGATGGAGGTGGAGCCGAAGACCTGAGCCGCCCTCCCCTGCGTCGCAAAGCCGTGCAGGGAGGGGAAGCTCAGGGGGTGGAGCGGGCGGCTTCAACCGCCTGCCCCGCCGTGCCCGAACCCCAGGTGGGCAACCGGGTAGAGGGGGAGATCGGTCGGATGGGTTCTTTTTCTATCGGGTGGCGGGAGGCGATCCTGGGGATCCTGGGGCTGGCCTTTCTGCTTCCCGCAGCTCCGGTCCATGCCTATCAGGATCAGGAAGCTGAGCGGGGATCCGAGGTCTTCGCCCGCCGATGTTCTACATGTCACGGGGATCGCGGGCAGGGGTTAACCGACGAGTGGCGGGCGACCTGGCCGCCCACGCATCAGAATTGCTGGAAGGCGAACTGCCATGGGGCTCAACCTTATCCGGAAAACGGCTTCACGCTTCCCCGGGTTGTTCCGCCGCTGATCGGGCCCGGCACCCTTCAGCGGTTCGCGACGGCGGCGGATCTCTACGCTTACATCCGTGCCCGGATGCCGTTCCATGCCCCGGGAAGCCTCCCCGAGGAGGATTACCGGGCTATCACCGCCTTTCTGCTTCAGCGCCATGGGATCCCGGCGGACGGCCAGCCCTTCGATCCGGAGACCGCGCGGGGAGTCCCGCTTCATCCAGTCGCCTCCAGGGAGGAGAAGGCATCGGGAGAGGTTTTCGTTTTCATCCAGCGCGGCCTCCCCTGGTGGATTGCGGGAGGGATCGGCGTCGCCGGCCTGCTGTGGGGGATGATCCGGCTCCGCCGACGGAAGTGAGCGCTTCATTTTTGGGGTCATAGGGAAGGATCGGTGTGGCTTCTGGAACGAACCTCCAGGGATGAGGACACCACACGGCGGATCGGAGCAGCGCTGGGGCGCTGGCTTCAGCCCGGGGATATCGTCGCGGTTCAGGGCCCCCTCGGGGCCGGGAAAACCCGCTTGATCCAGGGGATCGCAGAAGGGCTGGGGGTGACCGAACCGGTTCAGAGCCCCTCGTTCGTTCTGATCCAGGCTTATCCGTTGCCGGGGGGCGGGAAGTTTTATCACGTGGATCTTTACCGGCTGGAAAACCCGGAAGCGGTTTGGGCGCTGGGATTGTGGGATCTGTTCGATGAAATGGCGATCATCGCCATGGAGTGGCCGGAGCGAGCGGCCGGCCTCATCCCGGAGCCTTATCTTCGAGTGACCCTTATCCCGCTGGATGACACGGTTCGTCATATTCGAATCGAAGCGGTGGGAGCCTTCCCCGTCGAGCGCCTGAGGGCGCTTCAGGCGATGATGGATCAGGAACGCTACACGCCCGGGTCGCCTGACCCGGATCATCGCCCATAAGGGCTTTGGGGGGTCTTGGAGCGGATGCAGGGGAAACCGGGCTATCTGCTGGCGCTGGATACCGCGACCCTGGGGCTGGCCCTGGCGCTCTTCGATGGGGCGGAATGGGCGGCGGTGGCCTACTGGCGAACGACGGATCGCCATACCGCGGAGTTGATGCAGCGCTGTCAGGAGCTGATGGCCCGGGTCGGCCTGGCCCCGAAGGATCTGATCGCGGTGGCCGTGGTCAGCGGGCCGGGCTCCTTTACCGGGCTCCGGGCCGGCATCGCTGCGGCGAAGGGGCTGGCGATGGCCCTGGATTGCCCATTGTTTGGCATCGGGACGGAGGAGGCGATGCTGGCCGATCTCCCCCCATGGATGGGAGCATTGAACGTGCTCCTCCCGGCCGGAAGGGGGCGATTGGCGCTGCGCCGTTATCGATGGGCGGAGCGATGGATACCGGAGGGGGAACCCGCGCTGGTGAATGCAGAAACGCTGGTCTCTTCCTGGACGCCGGGGATCTGGCTGGTTGGGGAATGGACGGCTCGAGATCATGGGCGGCTGGCCCAACCGCCGGTGGGGGCCTGGCTGATCCCCAGGGACGGTCCATCCCGGGTGATGGGAGCTGCCCGGCTGGCCTGGGCCCGTTATCAGGCGGGCGAGCGGCCCGATCCCGCGCTGTTGCGCCCGATCTACCTGCGCACCCCCAGCGTCCCGGAGGGATGAGCGATGTCCGATCCCCTGCGCCGATCTCATCGAGGAGTTTGGGGGCCACGCCCCGTTCGGTACCTCGGACCCTCAAAGGGATTCAGGCGATGCGGGAACTGCCGGCGGGTTCCCTCCCTGGGTTTCTGGGGCCGGCCCTATCCTGACGATACGAATCTTACCGGAATTCCCGGCGTGCGGTGGTAACCCGGCAAAGCGAGGTCCAGATGCCTGCCCTTGAGATCCCGGAGTCGGTTCCTTTCCGGATCGATCCGATGCGATGGGAAGATATCGCCGAGGTCATGGAGATCGAGCGGCGTGCGTTCTCCATGCCGTGGCCGATACGCGCGTATGAACAGGAGATCTTAAGGAATCCCAGCGCCCATTATCTGGTCCTGCGCCCTCGGGAGGTCCGCGCGATCGGGATGGCGTTTCCTCTGCCCCGATTGCCGATCCTGGGGTATGGGGGCTTCTGGCTGGTTCCGGATGAAGCCCATATCAGCACGATCGCCATCGACGCCCCATGGCGGGGGCGCGGCCTGGGGGAGCTGATGTTCCTGGCCCTGGTGGAGGAGGCGATCGCCCTGGGCGCTGATCTGATCACGCTGGAGGTCCGGGCGTCGAATCTCGTGGCGCAGAACCTCTACCGGAAATATGGGCTGGAGGTCGTGGGCCGCCGTCCGGGGTATTATCGGGACAACCGTGAGGACGCGCTGGTGATGAGCGTGGAGCGCGTCCGTTCCCCGGCTTATCGGGAGCGGCTGGAGGCCCTGAAGGCCCAGCTCTGGGTTCGATTGCGATCCGCCGGCCCGATCCCCCTTCACCGTTCCGGAGCGAATTGAGGGGTCTGTCCGATGCCCCAAAGACTGCGACGATGAGCGAGGGATGGGGATGAAGATCCGAGGCCTGATCTTCGATCTCGGCCATACCCTGATCGAACTTCCAGAGGACCCGGAGGTGTTGCGTCAGGAAATGTTCACCGCAGCCCTGAGGGCGCTGCACGGCCAGGGGATCCCTGTGGAGGCGTCCGCCTTTGCCGACGCGGTGGAGCGCTGGATGGCTCTGCGCTATGGACGCTGGCAGGAGGATTGGCGGGAATATCCGCTGGTGGAGACCTTCGCCCTGGCCCTGGGCGAGCTGGGCTATGGCGAGCTCCCGGAGGAATGGATTCGGGAAGTCGTGCGAGCCTTCCTGGCCCCCCAGGAGGCGCGCTGGCGGCCCTTCCCGGATACCTTCACGACGCTGGAGGAGCTCCGCCGACGGAACTACCGGCTGGCGCTCCTGACCAACTCAGGCGATGCCGATCACTCCTGGCGGCTGATCGATCGGTTCGGCCTTCGCCGCTACTTTGACCCCATTGTGATCTCTGCCGCCGTGGGATGGCGGAAGCCGCACCCCGGTCTCTTCCTGGGGATCGCAGCCGCCTGGGCGCTTCCTCCATCCGCCGTCGTGGTGGTGGGGGATCTTCTCGACGCCGACATCCGGGGCGCTCATCTGGCCGGGATGCGCGGGATCTGGGCGGCGATGTCCGCTGGATCCGGTCCTCTTTCCTCTTCCGACCATGGGCAACCTGATGCCATCATCCGCTCGCTGGGCGAGATCCTGACGGTTCTGAGCCGGTGGGAGGAGGAAGCATAGCGCCTCGTTCCGGTTTGCACACGAAGGCTATTCATCCGGTTGATCAACGCCGGCCGGACAGAGCTCGTGGGAGGAATAGGGTGAGGATGTGGCGGGGGCTGAGAATCTTCCTGGAGGCGATCAAATTCGAGCATACGGTTTTCGCGTTGCCTTTCGCCTATATCGGTATGCTCCTGGCCGCCGATGGCTGGCCGCGCTGGGATCAGGTCCTCTGGATCACAGTGGCGATGGCAGCGGCCCGCACCCTGGCCATGAGCATGAACCGTCTGGCGGATCGGGAATACGATGCGCGAAATCCTCGCACGGCGAACCGGCCGTTGCCCCGCGGCCTGCTTCGGCCGGAGACCATGAAATGGGCAGTCGCGCTCTCCGGGATCGTGCTGGTGGTGGCCGCGTGGGCGCTGAATCCCCTTTGTGTCGCGCTCCTTCCCGGGGCGCTGCTCTTTCTGATCGGCTATCATTACACCAAACGCTTTACATGGCTCAGCCACTGGATCCTGGGCTTCACCGATGGCCTGGCGCCCATGGGCGCATGGATCGCCCTCCGGGGGTCTTTCTGGAAGGCAGAAGATCTGCCCGCATGGATCCTGGTCGCCGTGGTGACCCTGTGGATCGCCGGCTTCGACCTGATCTATGCCTGTCAGGATGCGGATTTCGACCGGCGGGAGGGGCTTTACAGCGTTCCGGCCTGCTTCGGGGTAGCCACGGCGCTATGGCTGGCGCGTCTGAACCATCTCGGGATGCTGATCCTGCTGGTGATCCTGGGGGTCATGCTCCAGCTGGGGTGGCCTTACTGGCTGGGGCTTGGGCTGGTCGGTGCCCTCCTGGCTTATGAACATCGCCTGGTTTCTCCCGAGGATCTTTCCCGGGTGGATGTGGCGTTCTTCAACGTCAACGCCTATATCAGCGTGCTCCTGTTCGCTGCCGCATGGGGCGGATTGGTCTGGGGGCGCTGATCCGGATCGTCTCCCCATGCGCCTGAGGGAAGCAGGGCTCCACAGCCGAACTCCGATCGGGAAGACGGGATGGTTCTCCACCCACCCACCGAAGTCTGGCCTTCTGCGCGCCTCCTGGATCTGGGCGGGGGACCTTTGTTGCTTGTCCATCCTCTACGATCAGGAAACCAGAGCGCTGAGCAGGAGAACCATGCCCGCGATCGCCAGAAGAACAGAAATAGCGATCAGATAGGCTCCCCATCGACGTCGCTGCTCGAAGCGCATATGGAAGCGGCGGCCGGCCCTCCGATCTTCCTCCCGAGTCGAAGGATGGCCCTGACGTCGATGCCACCACGCGCGGGCGCAGAACACGTATTCTCCGATTTCATGGGCCTGGATCGGCGAATGGGGATCAAAGCTCATAAATCCTCCCTCGTTACGGATTCGACCTGCGCAGCCGGGCTCAGGTCGGGGCAGATGTCCGGAGAGCACAGAAAAACCCTGCCCGGAATCGATTGACGGGGCCTGTGGTTCCGGCTATACTCGTAAAACGGGCTTCGCGAGAAGCCCTTCCCGATTTTCCGCAATCCGATCCCCTCACCTGAAAGGAGGAGAAGCCATGGGTCGGAAGGGTCTCGTTTCCATGTGGGTTCTGCTCGCCCTGGCGCTGGCCGCCTGTGCGCCCGGGGCCACCCCTTCGCCGACCGCCACGGTTCCGCCCCCCTCGCCCACGCCACCGCCTGCCGCCACCCCCACCCCCGCCTTTCAACCGATGAAAGTGGAAGCGCCCGACTGCAACTACGGCGGGGAGTTTAAAGCCATCGAGGCGGTGGATCAATATACCGTCCGGTTCACGTTGTGTTACCCTGACCCGGCCTTCCCGGCCAAGGTCGCCTTCGCGGCCTTTGCGATCCAGGATAAGGACTACCTGGATGCGAACGGCGGCGACTCCGTCAAGATGAGCGAGAAGCCCAACGGGACGGGTCCCTATCGGGTTCGGGAATGGATCCGGGGCGATCGCATCATCTTCGAGGCGAACCCGGACTACTGGGGCGAGAAGGCCAAGGCGAAAACCCTGATCTTCCGATGGTCGAAGGAGGCCGCCGCGCGCCTGCTGGAGCTCCAGGCCGGGACGGTCGATGGGATCGATAACCCGAACCCCAACGATTTCGCGACGATCCAGCAGAATCCGAACCTGAAGCTTTACACCCGCCCGCCGTTGAACATCGCCTACCTGGGGCTGAACAACACCAAGCCGCCGCTGGATAATGAGAAGGTTCGCCAGGCCATCGCGATGGCCATCGATCGGGAGCGCCTGGTCAAGAACTTCTACCCGGCGGGTTCCATGGCGGCAGAGCAGTTCGTGCCGCCGATCCTCAAGCCAGGCTACACCGAGGGCCTCAAGTGGTATGACTACAACCCCCAGGAGGCCAAACGGCTCCTGGCTGAGGCCGGCTACCCCAACGGCTTCGACATCACCCTCTCCTACCGGGATGTGGTCCGCGGTTATCTGCCGGAGCCGGGCAAGGTGGCCCAGGACATCCAGGCCCAGCTCGCCGAGGTCGGTATCCGGGTCCAGATCAAGGTAATGGAATCCGGTGCCTTTCTGGACTCGGTGGCGGCGGGCAATGAGCCGATGTATCTCCTGGGCTGGCTGGCCGACTATCCGGACGCCACCAACTTCTATGACTACCACTTCGCGAACGAGGCCAACAAGCAGTTCGGCAACCTCTTCCCGGATCTGGTGGAAGAGATCCGGGCGGCGGCCAAGCTGAGCGACCCCGCCGAGCGCCAGAAGCACTATGACAAGGTAAACGAGCTGATCAAGCAGCATGTCCCGATGGTTCCCCTGGCCCACGGGGTCTCGGCCGTTGCCTTCAAGGCGAGCGTACAGGGCGCCCACGCCAGCCCGCTCAACAACGAGCGCTTCTCGGTGATGGACCCGGGGAAGGACGAGCTGGTGTGGATGCAAAACGCGGAGCCCATTGTCCTCTGGTGTGCGGATGAGACCGACGGCGAGACCTTCCGGGCCTGCGAGCAGGTCTACGAATCCCTGCTGGCTTACAAGGTCGGCGGCGCTGAGGTCGAGCCGGCCCTCGCGGAGCGCTATGAGGCCAACGCGGACGCCACCGTGTGGACCTTCTACCTCCGCAAGGGCGTGAAGTTCCACAACGGCGCGGAGCTGGATGCCAACGACGTGGTGGCCACCTTCAAGGCCCAGTGGGATGCCAAGGATCCCAACCATAAGGGCCGCACGGGGACCTTCGAATACTTCAATGCCTTCTTCGGAGCCTTCCTGAACGCGGAGAAGTGAGCGCCTCTCCGGGCATGGGCAAACCATGTCCTGAGCCCTCAAAGGGGTGAGGTCTTTCACGGCCTCACCCCTTTTTATTCATCTAGACGAATGGAACAACCGTGCAGATCTAAAGGAGGGCTTCGAGGGCCCTCAGGAAGAGGCCAGCGGCATGGCTCCGGTTTGTTCCCGACATGGTCCTTCAGCCGCCGCTTTCTGGAGGGGCGATCACCACAGGGATCTCGCAAAGGGCGGCCTCCCGTGCCGCGATATCCACCACCACCACGCGAAGCCGATAGCGGCCAGGCTGGGGGAAAAAGGGGCGAGGATCGAAGATCCAGAGTTGCCCCCGGATCACCGGTTGCCGCACGATGTCCCCCAGGGTGACCCATTGACCTCCCGTGTAAGGTCCCTGGATTTCCATCTTATAAAACTGGAAAGCCGGATGGGTGGCTGTGCCGATCAGCGCGATGGGCTGGGAGATCACCTGGCCCGGGGGCGGGAACTCGATCTGCGCGTTCGGATCCGGACAGTGTACTCGGAGCGGGGTGGGAGTCGCTGTGGGCGAGGGGGAAGGGACCGGGGATGGCGAAGGGGAGGGTAAGGGCGACGGAGAAGGGGTGCGGGGGAATCCCGGGGAAGGCGAGATCCCGGGGGTCGGCCGGCGAAGCCCGGGAACGGTTGGGGAGGGAATGGATGTCGGCGCTGGGAGGGTCGAAGGCGTGGAAGAGGGGGCAAGAATCCCCGGGCCCACGAGGAGCCAGAGGCCCAGACCGAGGGCGAGCAGAAATGCAGCCCGGGCCAGCCCGCCGATCAGATCCATGGCGGCCATCTCCCGTTCCACCCGGAAGAAAGCCCGAAGAAGCCGCCGATAAGCTCGCCAGACCTGCCCCAGCGTGATCAGCAGCAACAGCCCGATGCCTCCATAGAGCACCGGGGCAAGCGATTGCAGCCAGGCCCACAGGGTTTCCATTCGCACCCTTACGCCTTGAAGTTCGGATCTCCGGGGTGAAGTGGCCAAACTCCCGTCCGCCCATCCCGCCCCAGCGCGATCTCTTTCCCCCCATGACCCCTCGTCCTGAGCGCCGTCTCCCTCAGATCCTCCGCAGCACGCCCCGGATGATCGCCGTCAGCCGGGGGACCAGAACCTGGCCCGCCTGGAGGACCTCCTCATGGCTCGGCGGCTCAAAAGCGTCCGGGTTCAGAACATTGGAGATCCCGGATAAGGCCAGAACCCGCATTCCACCGTGGCAGGCTACGATCACCTCCGGGACGGTGGACATCCCGACCGCGTCGGCTCCGATCAGACGCAGGAAACGCACCTCTGCCGGCGTCTCAAAGCTGGGCCCGCCCAGCATCGCATAGACACCCTCATGGATCGGGATGCCTTCCGCTTCAGCGACCTCCCGGGCCAGCGCGCGGAGCTCCGGATCGTAGGCGCGGGACAGGTCCGGAAAGCGCGGACCCCAGTCCGCCTCGTTCGGCCCCCGGAGGGGGTTGGCTCCTGCCATCCCAAAAAGGCCGATGTGGTCGCGGAGGATCATCACATCCCCGGGTCGGAACGCCGGGTTGAGCCCTCCCGCGGCGTTGGTCAGGATCAGAATGCGGATCCCCAGAAGTTGCATCACCCGGATCGGGAAGGTGATGCGCTGAACGGAATAGCCCTCATAGAAATGGACGCGTCCCTGGAGCACCATCACCGGGTGCCCCTCCAGCTGCCCCACGATCACCCGGCCGGGATGTCCTTCGACCGTGGCAGCCGGGAAGCCGGGGATCTCCGGGAAAGCCAGTGCGATCGATCCCTCAACCGCATCGGCCAGCGAGGCCAGGCCGGAGCCCAGCACCAGCCCGATTCGCGGTGAAAACGGGATCCGTTCCCGGATCCATGCGGCAGCGGCCTCATATTCCGACCGGGGGATCGCCTCATGAACGTGCATGGCGATCTCCAGAATGGGGGATCTTCCGCTCGTAAGCCACCCTTCCGCTCATTTTTAATTATGCCCCATGCGCTTCAACAGGGCTTGCTTCTTCTCTTCAAATTCCTGATCGCTCAGCAGACCGCTGCGGCGCAATGTCTCCAGCTGCGCCAGCAGAACCTCGAGCTCGCCGCCTCCCGGGCTCTCCAGTCCCTGGCGTTCCCCCAACATCGCCTTCTGATCCAGCATGACCTGCTTGAAACGCAGGGGATCAGCGATCCGGTTCAGACGGTTCACGCCGATCTCGCTCCCAGTGAGGATCTCGATGTCCCCATAGTTGAACAGGCGTCCCCAGAGGGATTGGCGCAGGACCACATCGTTGACCTTCTCCAGGGAAGAGTCGAAAACGTTCTTGTTCAGGATCCCCTCCACCTGAACGACCCGCCGCGTGGTCACCAGATACACTTCGTTCCACCAGCGGAGCATGGAGCGGATCAGCAACGTTAGCGGGATCGCCGCCAGGGCCAGGCCCGCGATCACCATCGGGAGCGTGAATGGGGGAGAGAGGAAGCCGCCGGCGATGGCCAGGCCGATCAGAACCCCCGCGGGGATCCCGTAGCCCAGCACCGGGCGGAGGAGGACCAGGGGATGCTGCCGGGTCTGGAAGAGGACGCGCTCGTTCTCACCTAACAGGTGTTCGATATAGCCCATGGGAACCTCCCTGTGGAGTGCGAGGCATCCGCAGTCATGCCGGAGATAGGATAGCCCCTGCCCGGGGCTCCAAAGGCCCTCGAGCGGGGGGATTGAAAACTCCTTCAATCCAGGTGTGATGCCCTGCCCGGACGCCGGTGAGGGGGGATGGCTTCCATAAGCTGAAAAACCAGCTCATAGCGGCCCATGGGGGGCATCACATAGATCCCCTGGGTGAACTCCACGAGCTCCGCCACGGCTTCCTGGGCCATGCGAAGCCCCTCCCAGCGCGCTCGCTCTTCGCCCGCTCGTCGAAGGCGCTCCCGGATCGCTTCCGGAACCCGGATACCCGGCACTTCATTGTGCAGGAACTCCGCATGGCGGAGGCTCATCAGAGGGAGCACCCCCGCCAGGATCGGGATCGGGATGGGGCCTTCCTCCTCCTCGTAGCGCCGGAGGAAATCTTTCAGGGCGGCGGGCTCGTAAACCGGCTGGGTCATGATGAAATCCGCCCCCGCCCGGATCTTCCGGCGCAGCGCCTTGATCTCGCGCGCTGGATCCGGCGCGTTGAAGTTCAGGGCGACGCCTACAAAGAACGCGGTCGGCCGGCCGATGGATTCCCCGGCGTGATCCAGGCCGGCGTTGAACCGCTCTTTAATCAACCGCACCAGGCCCGATGGCACGATATCCATCGCATCGGTGGCCTCCGGATAATCTCCCTGAGCGGGAGGATCCCCCATGACGACGAAGAGGTTACGCACCCCCAGGGCGTGGATGGCCAGGAGGTCCGACTGGATGCGTAGAAGGTTGCGCCCCCGGGTCGGGAAGTGAAGGATGGTTTCCATGCCCACATGGTTCTGGACCAGGAAGGCCAGGGCCCACGGGCTCATCCGCAGCCGGGCCATCGGGCTGTCGGCGATGTTCAGCGCATCCACTCCCCCTGCTTTGAGCGAGCGGGCCACCTCCAGAAGGGCGCTGGCATCATGCCCCCGGGGAGGATCCACCTCCACGCTGATCACAAAGAGACCGGCCCGCAGGCGGCGGGCCAGGTCGGTGGGTTCCGGTTCGGCCGGAGCGGGGGGAGAAACCCCGCGGAAGATGGGAGGGCGATCCCCGGCTAAGGGCTCCGCCCGTGCTTCCAGCGCTCGACGCATCGCGGCGATGTGCTCCGGCGTTGTCCCGCAGCATCCCCCGAGGATCCGCACCCCAAGGGCCAGGAAGCGTTGCGCATGTTCTGCGAAGTAGTCCGGCGTGGCGGGATAACGAAGGCGCCCGGCGGCCATCTCGGGCCAGCCCGCGTTCGGCATGACCACCAGATAGGGCGGAGGCCCCCCGGCTTCCGCCACCCGGGAAGCCATCCGGCGGATCACCGGGAGCAGCTTGGCGGGCCCCACCGAGCAATTCGCCCCTATGATGGGAACCCCAAGGCCCAGGAGGGTCTCCACGACCTCCTCGGGCGTATGGCCCATCAGCGTGTGGCCATCCTGGGCAAAGGTCATCTCGGCGATGATGGGCAGGTGAGGGGCGGTCTCCTGGGCCGCGCGGATCGCCTCCTGGATCTCCGGAAGGGACGAGAACGTTTCCAGGATCAGGGCATCCACGCCGGCCTCCGCCAGCGCGGCGATCTGTTCCCGGAAGGCCTCCCGGGCTTCCACGGCCCTGACCCGACCCAGGGGCGCAAGGGGCACGCCCAGCGGCCCGACGGAGCCGGCGATCCACACCGGGCGGTTCACTTCCCGGGCCGCCTGTCGGGCGAGGGCAACCCCGGCGCGGTTCAGCGCGGCCACCCGATCTTCCAGACCATGCTCCGCCAGGCGATAGCGATTCGCCCCAAAGGTGTTGGTCTCCAGCAGCTCGGCCCCCGCCTGCAGATAAGCCCGGTGGATCTCCAGAACGACTTCAGGGGCCTCCACGTTCAGCGCTTCGTAGCAGCGATCGAACGAAAAGCCTCGCGCATAAAGCATGGTACCCATGGCCCCATCGGCCAGCAAAGGGCCCTGCGTTAGACGCTCGAGGAGGGTCGGTTTTTCCATTGTGATCAGCTCCTCCGACAGTTCTCCTCTCGAGCCCATCGCTCCTGGGCTTTCCCGGAAGGGGATATCGGTCCGCTCGACCCCATTTTAGCCGAATCGGGGCGATCTCGGAGCTCACGCCTTGACGTAAAACAGGAGATTTGAGCCCTGAGGTGGGGCTGGGTCCAGCGATGCGTTCGGAATGCAGACCTGCAGACCGCCTGGATCCTCGAAAGGGAGAATGCCTCCTCGGCCCGGAGGGCCATGAGGGGGAGGCGTTCGCAGGGTGGGGTCGCCGAAAGCAGCCCCCACCTCCCGCAGGGGTCCTCATCTTGACCGCGCGAATCCGAACCGGGTATAATTGCACCTGGGGTGCCGACGTAGCTCAACCGGTAGAGCAAGCGCCTTGTAAGCGCGAGGTTGCGGGTTCGAATCCCGCCGTCGGCTTGACAGGGGCGGGTACCCAAGCGGCCAACGGGGCCTGGCTGTAAACCAGGTGGCGCAAGCCTTCGGGGGTTCGAATCCCTCCCCGCCCATTGATTTATTTTTGTTTATGTTTGTTTATGGCGCGGTTTTGAGGCCACAGCGGAAACAGCGGCATAATCGCGAGCCCACGTAGCTCAGGCGGCAGAGCACACCCTTGGTAAGGGTGGGGTCACGGGTTCGAGTCCCGTCGTGGGCTCCTGGGGATCCGGGCAGGAGCAGGAGGGTTCCCCGGAGGAACGGAGGTCAGGCGAGGCGAAGACGGCCCGCCCTGTTTTTGTATTTCTTTCTCGTAGCCTGGAAGACTTCCCATCGCAAATTAAACCACGAAAACCATTCAGGAGGGCAGCGATGTCGAAGGCGGTGTTTGTGCGGGCGAAGCCGCATGTGAATGTGGGGACGATTGGGCATATTGATCATGGGAAGACGACGCTGACGTCGGCG
>BEHY01000039.1 GCA_002898735.1 Candidatus Thermoflexus japonica | reverse complement strand
GACGGTCCATCGGCCTTCGGAGCGCTGGAGCAGGACGCCGGCGATCCCCACCCAGGCGCCGTCTGGCAGGCCGATGGCCTGGGCGATCGGCCGGGGGGTGGGCGTCCATGGGATAAAGGCCCATCCTTCCGGATCATCCAGCACCATCTGGAACGTGTCCCGGTAAACCCCCAGCGCGCCGGTGATCTGAAGCCCGGCTCCCAGGGGGAGCTCCGGCCGCCCGGCCAGGGCTTCATGCCAGGCCACCTCCACCGTCCCGGTCCCATCCTGGAGCTGGATCAGGGTCAGGCCCGCGTAGGGGCGGCGCACCCGTCGGATCTGGCCCGCAACCCGGATCCGCGTTCCGATGGCGGCGCTCGAAAGCGATCCCAGAGAGAGGGGGAGCGGCTCGGGCCGTTCAATGACCACCGCATCGGGGGAGAGGAGCTCCAGCGTTCGGGAGTCCGAACCCTCCCGCACCCGCCCCTCAACGGTCACAACATCCGCGGTCCTGGGGATCCGCCCATGGCCCTGCAGCGCCGTAGCCACCGGGCCGGAAGCGAGCACCAGGAGGTCCACCGTCCCATCGGTCAGGCGGAAGAGGAGGTGTGGCCCCTCGGGATCCCAGCGGGGCGGCTCCGCAACCACGCCCTGCACCCGGGCATATCCAGCGAGGTCCTCGGCCTGGAGCTCCGAAGGCGAGCGGGTGGGCACCGGCTGGAGCCGGATCTGCACCCAGAGGGCCAGCAGCCCGACGAACGCCAAAGCCAGCGCCCCCAGGGTTCGGCTTCGGGGGATACGGGGTGGGTTATAGCGGGTCCGCATGGCGGAGCCTCCGGATCCGAAGGGATTCGCTCATGGAGATGATAGCCAGCTGGACAGGGGGGGTCCCTCCCCTTGACAAATCCCCCCGCCTGTGCTTCCATGGAGTTAAACGTTTAACTTCGTAGGTTCCATGGCCACATTACGGGATGTCGCCCGGCGTGCGGGGGTATCGATTGCGACGGTCTCCTATGTGTTGAATGGCACGCGCCCGGTGAGCCCGGAGGTAGAGGCCCGGGTATGGGAGGCGGTCGCGGCCCTGCGGTATCGCCCCAACCGGCTGGCCCGGGGTCTCCGGCGCAAGCGAACTCATGTGCTGGGCCTGATCGTGCCGGACAATGCGAACCCGTTCTTTGCCGAGATCGCCCGCGGGCTGGAGGATCTCAGTTTCGCCCATGATTACAGCCTGATCCTGTGCAACTCCGATGGCGATCCGGTCAAGGAGCAGCGGTATCTGGGGGTTCTGATCGAGCAACAGGTGGATGGGATCGCCCTGGTCTCCGCCGGCGCGACGCCCGCGCATCTGGCCATCCTTCAGGAACGCGGGATCCCCTTCGTTGTGGTGGATCGCGATCTCCCGGGCCTGGAGGCGGATTGCGTGCTGGCGGACAACTTCCAGGGCGGTTATCTGGCCACCCGGCATCTGCTGGATCGGGGCCATCGGCGGATTGCGTGCATCACGGGTCCTTCGGATCTCACGCCCAGTGCGGATCGGGTGCGCGGCTATCAGAAGGCCATGGAGGAAGCGGGGATCGAGCCTCTGGAGGTCTGGATCCGTCGGGGGGATTTCCGGGCGGAAAGCGGGTATCACGCGGCGCGCTTCTTCTTAAGCCTTCCCTCTTCGATGCGCCCGACCGCGATTTTCGCCTGCAACGACCTGATGGCGATTGGGGCGATGCGAGCGGTTGGGGAGGCAGGTCTGCGGATCCCCCAGGATATCGCGCTGGTCGGCTTCGATGATATCGTCCTGGCGGCCTACGTCATCCCGCCCCTCACCACCGTGGCCCAGCCCACCTATGAGATGGGTCGGTTGGCGGGGGAGCTCCTCATCCGCCGGATCCAGGCTCGGGGTCGCCCGCCGGCCCGTTACCTTCTGCCGGTTCGCATGGTCGTTCGGCATTCCACCTGAGCCGGGAGGTTCCCGATGAAAAAACGCGGATTGCTCAACGCCCCCCTGAGCCAGGTGGTGGCTCAGATGGGCCATGGGGATCTGCTGGTCATCGCCGATGCGGGGCTGCCGATCCCCCCAGCGGTTCAGCGGATTGACCTGGCGGTTCGCCCGGGCCTCCCCTCCTTTCTGGATGTCCTCGATGCGGTTCTGGAGGAGCTCCACGTAGAGAAGGCGGTCGTGGCTGTTGAGATGAGGGATCGCAGCCCCACGCTGTATTCCGCCTTTCGGGAGCGGCTGGCCTCAATCCCCCTTGAGCATGTGCCCCACGAGACGTTCAAGGCCATGACGGCCAGCGCCCGCGCGGTGGTCCGGACCGGCGAATGCACCCCTTATGCCAATGTGATTCTGGTGTCCGGCGTGATCTTTTAGTGGGCCCTGCGTTTCCGCCGGTCTTCCTGAGGGCCTGGGGGGCCACACGGGTGGCTGAAAGCGATCCGCCGCCCTCCGAATGACCAGGGTGGGGATCCATCATGGAGCGGCTTCGATGCGCTGTGGTCGTAGTGGAAAAAGAGAGGCGATGGGACTCCGGAGGGCTTCAGGGATGGAGAAGGTGATGCGGTAGCGATCTTCCTGGCCTTCGCGGGCATTTCCCCTCTGAGGCGTGCAGGGATGGATCGTCCTTCGGCGGAGCGGATGAAGGGGCTGGAACAACCCGCGAGGATCATGCCGGGCCTGGGGGCACTGGAGGCTCGGGAGCGCTGGACACGGCTGGGGCTGGTTCTGACCCTGGTGATGTTTTGCCTGGCGCTGAGCCTGCTCTCCCCGCGCTTTCTGACGCCGGGCAATCTGATCAATGTGGTCCGTCAGGCCTCCATCAACGGCATCATCGCGGTGGGGATGACGCTGGTGATCCTCACCGGCGGGATCGATCTTTCCGTGGGATCGATCCTGGCGTTCACCGGGGTGGTGGCCGCCAGCCTGGTGACGTCCGGTCAGCCGCCAGCCCTGGCGATGGCCAGCGCGCTGATCCTGGGATCCCTGATGGGCATGCTGAACGGGGCCGCCGTGGCGTATCTGCGGATCCCGCCGTTCATCGCCACGCTGGGGATGATGACGGTCGCCCGGGGGCTGGCCCTCAGTTATACCCAGGGGCGGCCGATCACGGGCTTCCCCGAGTCTTTCCGATGGCTGGGGGCAGGATGGATGGGGCCCCTGCCTGTCCCCGTTCTCGTGATGGCGCTGGTGTTTGGCTTCGGGGGCTTTTTGCTGAGCTACACGATTTTCGGGGAGCACCTGCTGGCCATCGGGAACAATCCCGCCGCCGCGCAGGCGGTGGGGATCCCCCTCCGGCGTCGCCTGGTGCTCACCTATGGCCTGAGCGGGTTCCTGGCCTCGCTGGCCGGGTTGATCCTGATCGGCCGCCTGGATTCCGCCCCCCCGACCCTGGGGATCGGCTACGAGTTCGATGCCATCGCGGCGGTGGTCATCGGCGGGACCCGTCTGACAGGCGGGGAGGGATGGTTAGGGGGCACGCTGATCGGCGCGCTGATCATCGGGGTGCTCAACAACGGGATCAACCTGCTGAACATCCCTTCTTTTTATGAGCAGGTGTTCAAAGGGGGCGTGATCGCTGCAGCGCTGCTGCTTCACCGGGTGCTGCGGCGGGAATAGGCTCTCCCGGCCGGTGGAGAAACGGTGGCTCCTGTGCAGCCGTTGCTCTCCCTCCGGGGGTTGGGGGCCGGCCCCCGCTCCGGGGAGGGAGGATATCCGGTCTTCCGGACCAAAGCTCAAAGCGCAGTTTCTAACCTTTTAAGAAAGGAGGAGAAGCGATGCGTGCCCGTTCGTTCTGGCCCCTGCTGATGGTTCTGGTTCTGATCGCCGGCGCGTGCGCGCCCGCCACGCCGGCAGCGCCGGGGGCAACGGCGACGCCCGCGGCTGCCCAGCCTAAGGAGATCGTTCTGGGCCTTTCTCTCTCCACGCTCAACAACCCCTTCTTCGTCACTCTGAAGGAGGGCGCGGAGAAGGCCGCTGCCCAGTATGGGGTGCGGCTGATCGTGGTCGACGCCCAGGATGACCCCGCGAAGGAAGCCGCCAACATCGAGGACCTGATCCAGAAGAAGGTCTCCGCGCTGCTGATCAACCCCACGGACACCAAAGCGGTGGTGCCCAGCATTCAGAAGGCCAACCAGGCGGGGATCCCCGTCTTCACCGTGGACCGCGCGGCGGAGGGCGGGGAGATCGTCTCCCACATCGCTTCGGACAACGTCGCCGGCGGGCGGATGGCGGCGGAGTTCCTCTGCAAGGCCCTGAACGGGAAGGGCAAGGTGGTGGAGCTGGAGGGCATCCCCGGCACCTCGGCTGCCCGGGATCGGGGCAAGGGATTCAACGATTACCTCAAGGAGCAATGCCCGGGCCTGGAGGTGATCGCCCGCCAGCCGGCGGACTTCAACCGCGCCAAGGGCTTGCAGGTGTTTGAGAACATCCTTCAGGCCCAGCCCCAGATCGACGGCGTCTTCGCCCACAACGATGAGATGGTGCTGGGGGCGATCCAGGCCGCGGAAGCTGCCGGGCGCACCGGGATCATCTTCGTGGGCTTCGACGCCATCGACGACGCGGTGAAGGCGGTGAAGGAAGGCAAGCTGGCGGCCACCGTGGCGCAGCAGCCAGCGGAGATGGGTCGCCTCGCGGTGGAGATGGCGGTCAAGTACCTGCGAGGCGAGAAGGTGGAGAAGTTCATCCCGGTCCCGCTCTCCCTGGTGACAAAGGAGACCGTTAAGTGAACCGGGGCGGAAAGGGGAGCGCTGAGAAAGCGCTCCCCTTCCGTATTTCAGCTTCCTCGCCGCAGTGCGGCGATCGGGCCAGGCGCGTCGCTGGGGATGGCTCACGTCGGCTCTTCGCATGGCGAGCGCCCTCTACAGGGCTTTGGGGAGTTGAGCGGGTTGCCGTCGGTGGCCTCTGTAGGAAACACCGCCTGAGAGGGGAGATCGAGATGGGGGAGCCCTTGCTCCGCGCGGAAGGGATCTCCAAGGCCTTCCCGGGCGTGCAGGCGCTGGACCGGATCACCCTGGAGATTTTCCCGGGGGAAATCCACGGCCTGGTGGGGGAAAACGGGGCCGGGAAGAGCACGCTCATCCGGATCCTGGCGGGAGCGATCCCCCGGGACGCCGGGCGGATCTTCTGGCAGGGGCAGCCGGTGGAGATCGTGGATCCCCGTCATGCCCGCCGGCTGGGGATTGCGGTGATCCACCAGGAGCTCAGCCTCCTTCCGAACCTGACGGTGGCCCAGAACCTGCTTCTCGGCCGGGAGCCTCGAACCCTGTGGGGAGGCCTGGATCGACGGGCGATGGAGCGACAGGCGCGCCAGATCCTGCAGGAGCTGGGCCTGGATCTGGATCCTCAAGCCCCGGTGGGGAGCCTGCCCTTCGCCCAGCGCCAGATGCTGGAGATCGCCCGGGCCCTTTCCGAAAAGGCTCGCCTGTTGATCATGGATGAGCCGACCTCCGCGCTGAGCGATCGGGAGATCCACCGCCTGTTCGAGCTGCTGCAGGATCTGAAAGCGCGTGGGGTGGCCGTTCTCTTCATCTCCCATCGCCTGGAAGAGGTGTTCCAGATCGCGGATCGGATCACGATCCTGCGGGATGGCCGCTACATCGGGACGTTCCCGATCGCCGAGGTCACCCCCCCTATGGTGGTTCGAATGATGGTGGGCCGGGAGATGGGCGAGATGTTCGTGAAGACGGCCGCTCCGGGCGCGGAGGCCATCCTGGAGGTCCGGGGCCTTACCCGTGAGGGCGCGTTCTATGAAGTTTCGTTCGAAATCCGTCGGGGGGAAATCGTGGGCCTGGCCGGCCTGGTCGGGGCTGGCCGGACCGAGGTGGCGCGCGCCCTGTTCGGCCTGGACCCGGTGGATCGCGGGGAGATCCGGATCGAGGGGAAAACCGTTCGTATCCGCTCCCCCCGGGAGGCGATCCGGCTGGGGATGGCTTTCATCCCGGAGGATCGCAAAGCCCAGGCGCTGTTCCTGAGCATGGCCCTGCGATCGAACATCGCCATCTCGGCCCTGCCCCATATCGCCTCCCTGGGCCTGCTTTCCCGGCGGCGTCTGGACGCGGTGAGCCAGCCCTATATCCGGCATCTGGATATCCGGCCGCCGCGCCCGGGCATGCCGGTGCGCTACCTGTCCGGGGGGAATCAGCAGAAAGCGGTGATCGCGCGCTGGCTTCTGCTGCAACCCAGGATCCTGATCATGGATGAGCCTACCCGGGGGATCGATGTGGGGGCCAAAGCCGAGATCCACGCGCTGATGGATCGCCTGGCGCGGGAAGGAAAGGCGATCCTGATGATCTCCTCCGAGCTCCCGGAGGTCCTGGGGATCAGCGACCGGATCCTGGTGATGAGGGAAGGGCGGATCGTGGGAGCATTGAAGCGGGAGGAGGCCACAGCGGATCGGGTTCTGGCGCTGGCGATGGGAGGGATGGATGCGCGGGATGCGTGATTTCCTCGGGCGATGGAGCGGCGTGCTCGTCCTGCTGGCGCTCTGGATGGCCCTGACCCTGATGACCCCCCGGTTTCTCACCCCGTCGAATTTGCTGAATGTGGCCCTTCAGTCCTCCATCCTGGCCGTGGTCGCGCTGGGCATGACGCTGACGATCATCAGCGGGGGGATCGATCTCTCGGTTGGATCGGTGGTGGCGCTCACCGGAGCGCTGACGGCCGGATTGATGATCCGGAACGGGTGGCCGGTCGGCGGGGCGATCCTCGCCGGGCTGGGTGCCGGGCTGGCCCTGGGCCTTCTGAATGGGGCGCTGGTGGTTTACGGCCGGCTGGTTCCTTTCATCGCCACCCTTTCCACCATGGCCATCGCCCGTGGGTTGACCCTGGTCTATACACGGGGTTACCCCATCTCGGGGTTGCCGGAGGCCTTCACCTTTCTGGGCACCGGAGAGGTGTTCGGGATCCCCATGCCGGTTCTTCTGATGGGCGCGGTCGCCCTGGGGATCAGCCTGCTGCTGAATCGCACGCCATGGGGGTTGCATCTGTATGCTGTAGGGGGCGGGGAGGACCTTGCCTGGCTCTCCGGTGTCCGGGTGAATCGGGTGAAAGGGCTTGTATATGGAATGAGCGGCCTTCTGGCCGGGCTGGGCGGGATCCTGCTGACGGCCCGTCTCTGGTCGGCTCAGCCCAATGTCGGCGTCGGCCTGGAGCTGGAGGCCATCGCGGCTTCCGTGCTGGGCGGCGCCAGCCTGAGCGGGGGCTACGGCAGCGTGGGCGGCACCCTGGTGGGGGCGCTGGTGATGGGAACGGTAGGGAACGGGCTGAACCTGCTGGAGATCCCCTCGTATCATCAGCAGATCATTAAGGGTCTCGTCTTTATCCTCGCGGTGGGCCTGGATCGACTGCTGAAGACAGGCCCATGGCCTGCGCGCTCCATACCCGTGCGCCGGAGGGGAACTTCATGAGCGTCCTGGTCCTGGGGAGCATCAATATGGATCTGGTGGCGGTGGCCCCACGATTTCCCCGGCCGGGGGAGACGCTGCGGGGTCACCGGTTTTTCACCGCCCCTGGGGGGAAAGGCGCCAATCAGGCGGTGGCGGCGGCGCGACTGCAGGTCCCCACCCGGATGATCGGTCGGGTGGGGAACGATGTGTTCGGCCCTGCGCTCCGGCAGGCGCTGGCGGAGGCCGGGGTGGATGTGGAGGGGGTGGTGATCGACCCGGAAGCCAGCTCCGGGACCGCATTGATCGTGGTGGAAGAAGGGGGACAGAACGCGATTGTGGTGATCCCGGGGGCCAACGGCCGGGTGGGGGCAGCGGAGCTGGCCCGGCTGGAGCGGTGGCTGCCGGAAGCCCGGGTGCTGCTGGTGCAGCTGGAGGTGCCCCTGGAGGCGGTGGTGCGGGCGGTGGAGCAGGCGGCGCGGGCCGGGGTGACGGTGATCCTGAACCCTGCGCCGGCGATGGCGCTGCCGGAGGAGATCTACCCGTGGTGCACCTGGCTGACGCCGAACGAGGTGGAGGCGGAAGGGCTGGTCGGGTTTTCCCTGGACGATGCCCGGGCGATCGAAGAGGCCGCCCGGATCCTGGTGGCGAAGGGATGCGCCCATGTGGTGATCACGCTGGGGGAACGGGGATGTGTGTATGCGGATCGCCAGGAGGTGCGCTGGGTGCCCGCCTATCGGGTGCCGGTGGTGGATACGGTGGCGGCCGGGGATGCGTTCAACGGCGCGCTGGCGGCGGCGCTGTGGGAAGGGCGATCCGTGGCCGAGGCGCTGCGCTGGGCGAATGCCGCTGGCGCCCTCAGCGTAACCCGCTACGGCGCGCAGCCCTCCATGCCGCATCGGGAGGAGCTTCTGGCTTTCCTCACGCAAAACCCGCCGCCTGATCGCGAGCTCCCCCCGTGAGCGCATCCGGGGCGGCCTGGAAACCGGTCGTCCGCTCCTCTCCCCTCCGGTCGTCCTCTGGCCGCGGGGGGCGCTGGAGGGCCGGGCGGGTCGTCGAAGGCGGCCCGCCCTCGGAGCCCCTCGGGGAAGATCCACGGGGTAACCCCTCTCCCATTCGCCGGAATGGCCGCTCCGCCGGATCCCCGCTAAACTCCATCTTCGGGAAGCCCGTATCCCGGAGGGGGCGATGACCGTGGCCTATGCCTTCGATTCGATCTTCCTGGAGCACGATGATCCCCAGCATATCGAGCGCCGCGATCGCCTGGAGCGGATCCTCGAAGTCCTGCGGGCCCACGGCATTCTGGAGCGGGCGATGGCGCTTCCGGTGGAACCGATCCCCATGGAACGGCTCACCCGCGTGCATCAGGCAAACTACGTGGAGCGGGTGCGCCGTCTGGCGGAACGCGGCGGGGGCGGCCTGAATTTCCCGGGCGATGAAACCTATGTGACCCCGCGCTCCTTTGAGGCGGCGCTGCGAGCGGCCGGGGCCGTCGAGGCGGCCGTCGCCGCCGTCTGGGAAGGCCGGGCCCGCCGGGCCTTCGCCCTGGTCCGCCCCCCCGGCCATCACGCCTTCCCGGATCACGGCGAGGGCTTCTGTATCTTCAACAACATCGCCCTGGGAGCCCGCTTCGCCCGGGAGGAGCTGGGCGCTCGTCGGGTGATGATCGTGGATTTCGATCTCCACCACGGCAACGGCACCCAGGCGATCTTCTACACGGATCCCTCGGTTCTCTACCTGTCCACCCATCAATGGGGGATCTACCCGGGAACCGGACACTGGCGGGAGATCGGGGCCGGGCCCGGAGAAGGGGCGACCATCAACCTTCCCTTGCCCATGGGTGTGGGGGATCGGGGGTTCGAACGCATTTTCGAGGCGGTGATCGCCCCGGCCGCCCGCCGCTTCGAGCCGGAGATCCTGCTGGTCTCCGCCGGCTACGACCCGCACTGGGGGGATCCCCTCGGGGGATTGACGATGACGGTTTCCGGGTTCGCGGCCCTGACCCGACGGCTCACCGAGCTGGCCGATACCCTCTGTCAGGGCCGCCTCGTTTTCGTGCTGGAAGGAGGATACCATCGGGACGCCCTGGCTTATGGGGTCTTGACGGCCTTCCGCCTCTGGCTGGGCGCGGAGGAGGTGCTGGATCCCCTGGGACCTCCCCCCCGCGCGGATGAGCCTTCTGTGGAGGGGCTCATCGCAAACGTCCGGCGTCTTCATCGGCTGGAGTAGACGAACAGATCCGGAACCTCTTGTTTTCGAGGAAGGATGATGCGGGATTCCGGCGAGCGGATTTTCATCAAGCTGGGCGGCTCGCTGATCACCGATAAACGCCGGGAGCGGCGGGCTCGCCTCCGGGTGATCCGCCGGCTGGCCCGGGAGATCCGGGAGGCCCTCGCGGAGCGGCCGGGGCTGCGGATCCTGGTGGGCCACGGCAGCGGCTCCTTCGGCCACGCTGCGGCCGCCCGCACCCGGATCCATCAGGGGATCTCCCGGCCGGAGGACTGGTGGGGGTTTGCCGAGGTGGCCTTCGCGGCAGCCGAGCTCCATATGCAGGTCCGTCGGGCCTTCCATGAGGCGGGCTTGCCAACCCTCAGCATCCCCCCCTCCGCCGTCGCGGAGGCCGCCGGAGGATTTCCGGTCGCCTTCGAGGTCCGGGCCTTCCAGCGGGCCTGGGAGGCCGGGTTGATCCCGCTGACAGGGGGAGATGTGGTCTTCGATCGGGAGCAGGGGGCGGCGATCCTTTCCACCGAGGGGGTTTTCGATGCCCTCCTGGAACCCCTGCAGCCGACCCGGATCTTGCTGGTCGGGGATGTGGCGGGGGTCCTGGCGGATGGGCCGGGCGGACGTCAGGTGATCCCCCATCTGACCCCGGAGCGGTTTCGGGAGATCCAGAACGCGGTCGGAGGATCCCAGGGGATCGATGTCACAGGGGGGATGCGCGCCAAGCTGGAAATGGCCCTGCGCTGGGTGGAGCGGGATCCAAAGCTCGAGGTCTGGATCTTCTCCGGACGACGCCCGGGGGCGCTCCGGGACGCCTTGCGGGATCCCCCGCGCATCCGGGGAACCCGGATCACGGGGATGTAAGACGGGGCGGAGGGATCATCGGAATCCGGGTTATACTGGGGATAGGAGTGGCGCCGCTGGCCAGCCCGGCCTCAGCTCTCTTCCCGATGGGAAGCCATGCCGCGCGAGTTCTGTTCCGGGGCGGGGCCAGCGGGGTTTCTCGCATCCCTGCGGATCCTTCAGGAGCCGGGCTGTGGATAACAAGACGATCCGCCTGACGGCGCTGGCCTCGTGCGCAGGTTGAGCCAGCAAAATGGCCCCTGAGGCCCTGGCGCACGTGCTGCGCCGGCTCCACGAGGAAATCCCACCTCTGCCCCATCCGGCGGCCCTGATCGGGATCGAGGCGCCGGATGACGCGGCGGTCTATCAGCTGGACGAGGAGACCGCCCTCGTCCAGAGCACGGACTTTTTCCCGCCGGTGGTGGACGATCCTTATGCCTACGGCGCCATCGCGGCGGCCAACGCGATGAGCGATATCTACGCCATGGGGGGGGAGGTCCGCTTCGCTCTCAATCTGGTGGCGTTTCCGGACGGCCTGGATCTGGAGATCCTGGTTCGGATCCTGAAGGGGGCGGCGGATAAGGTCGCCGAGGCGGGCGGGGTCGTCCTCGGCGGCCATACGGTCACCGACCGTGAGCCGAAGTTCGGGCTGGTGGTCACGGGCGTGGTGCATCCGCAGCGGATCCTGCGGAAATCCGGCGCCCGGCCCGGGGATGTCCTGGTCCTGACGAAGCCGCTGGGGAGCGGGGTGATCACCACGGCCCTGAAGCGGGATCTGGCCCGCCCGGAGGAGGTCGAGGAGGCGATGGCCTGGATGATGCGGCTGAACCAAACGGCCGCCCGGCTGGCGGTGAAATGCAACGCCCATGCGGCCACGGATGTGACCGGGTTCGGGCTGCTGGGCCATGCCTGGGAGATGGTGGAAGCCTCCGGGGTGGGGCTGACCCTGGAGGTCCACCGGCTCCCCTGGATGCAGGGCGCCCGGCGTTGTGCGGAAGCCGGGGCTTTCGCCGGGGGGCTCTGGCGGAACCGGGAGTTCTACCGGCCTCACGTGCGTCTGGAACCTTCCATCGACGAGATCACAGAGGCCCTGCTCTACGACCCCCAGACCTCCGGCGGGTTGTTGCTGGCCTTCGCTCCGGCGGATGCCGAGGCTTTCTGCGCCCGGATGGCGGAGGCGGGCGAATCCGCCTGGGAGATCGGGCGTTTTGAGGGCGAGGCGGAGATTTACGTGCGTGAATAGGGGGCGGAGGATGCCGGTTCCCGACATGCCCTTTGAGGAGATCCCCCACACGGCGGACTGGGCCATTCGGGCCTACGGGCGGACGCTGCCGGAGCTGTTCGCCAACGCGGCAATGGGGATGTATAGCCTGCTGGTCGATCTGGATGCCCTGGGGGAGTCCGAGCGGCGGGAGGTCGAGGTGGAGGCGGCCAGCCCGGAAGGCCTGCTGGTGGCCTGGCTGAACGAACTGGTCTACTACACGGAGCGGGAGCATCTGGCTTTCAAGCGGTTCGAGATCCATGAACTCCGCCTGCCCGACCCGGGGGATCCGGATTCCCTCGGTCGCCTCCGGGCGAGCGCTTATGGAGAACGGGCCCGGGAGATGCGAAAATATATTAAGGCGGTGACGTATCACAATGTGGCCATCCAGCAGGAGGATGGGCGTTACCGGGTGGAGCTGGTGTTCGATGTGTGAGGAGGGGGATCATGGCGCGGGAGATTCGGAAACAGGATTTCCGGCGGATCAACGAGTATCTCTGGGAGCTGCCCACTTCGTTCGACCCGCGGATGAACGTCCCCGTCCGTATTTATGCGGACGAGGAGCTGCTGGAGGACGCGCTGGGGGATCTGTCGGTGCATCAGGCGGTGAACGCCGCCTCGTTGCCGGGTCTGGTGGGAGCTGTCGTTGTCATGCCCGACGTGCACATGGGCTATGGCTTCCCCATCGGAGGGGTGATGGCCAGCCGGGTCCCGGGTGGAATCATTTCGCCGGGGGCCATTGGCTATGACATCAACTGCCTGACAGGAGATGCGCGAATTCTGCATAGCTTCGGATACACGCGCCCGATACGGGAGCTGGCCGAAGGCTGGTCTCGCGCAGAGCTGGTCTGCTACAACGCTCGATCGACACGCCTGGATCGGACACCTGTTGTTCGCTTCTTGCGTCGGCCTGCAGATCCCGTGCTCTACCGGATCATCACCCGCTCCGGAGATGAGATCGTCGCCACCGGGGATCACCCCTTCCTGACCCCCGAGGGCATGCGGCCTGTGAGCGAATTGCAAGCCGGCGACCGGATCGCCTTCCTGCCCTTCGAAGGAGTTCCCTATGAAGAGCCCCCTGATGAGGTTATCGTGGATGCCCCCGATGTGGAGCGCGTCCTTCGGGAGGCCGGCAAGGACAACCGGCGAGGTGGGATTGCCAAGGCCATTGCAGGCCTCCAGCGAAGGGGACTGCTGCCCTTGCGCTATACTTCCCCCGCCCTGCCATATCTGCTGAAACTCCTGGGCTACGCGTGGGGCGACGGCACAGCGGGGTTCATGCGTCGTCGAAAAGAGGGGGTGCTGGTTTTATACGGGAAGGAGGAGGACCTGATACAGATCCTGGCGGATCTCAGCCGGCTGGGATATGGAGGCCATCTCCGTTCTCGACGCCGCAAGACGATCATCCGCACGCCCTATCAGGTTTATGAAACAGTTGGCGTCGCCGGCGAGCTGGAGGTGAACTCCACCGGTCTGGTTGCCCTCCTGGCGGCGCTGGGGTTGCCTCTGGGGTCCAAGACAGACCACGGAGGATGTATCCCGGAGTGGTTGAAGCGAGCACCCCTCTGGCAACAGCGGCTCTTCCTGGCTGCCTTCTTCGGCGCGGAGCTCACCGCGCCCGCCCTGTGCAGCTCGTCCTCCGTCAAGCTGCGCCGGCCTGTCCTGACCATCGCTTGTGCGGAACATCGCCTCGCAGATGGATATCGGTTCCTGACAGATATCGCGGAGATGCTGGAACGTTTCGGCGTTCGAACCAGCGGGATCTATGTGGAGAAACGGGCGCTCCTTCGAGCCAATGGCTCGCGCTCCCGGGTCCTCCGCCTGCTGATTTCAGGGGATGCAGATAACTTGATCCGGTTGTTCACGCGCGTTGGTGTGGAATACAACGATGAACGTCGATTCCTGAGCTGGATCAGCGCTCAGTATCTAAAGCGCAAGCAGGCAGTTCGCCGGGCTCGACAGGCCCTCCGTCAGGCCATCGCGGAAGCCTACCGACAGGACCAACCCGTCCAGGCCGTGCTGGAGGCTGCTGTGATCCCGGTGAACAGGCGTTTTGTGGAACGGTCCATCTGGGGAAAGCAGCCCAGGGGCGCGGGGCTTCCGCGGGATTTTCCGGACCTCATGACTTATATGAAGCAGGCGACGGAGGGATTCGGACGCTCCGGGATTGTGTGGGAGGAGATCGAGCGTATTGAGCCTGTGGAAGGCTGCACGGGCGATGTATATGATTTCACCGTGCTTCATGAAGACCACAACTTCATCGCCAACGGATTCGTGGTTTCCAACTGTGGCGTTCGGCTGCTGGCGACCAATCTGACCTACGAGCAGATCGCGCCGCATCTCGCGGAGCTGGCGTCGCGAATCTACTACAACTGCCCCAGCGGCGTGGGCTCCGAGGGCCACGTGCCCCTGACGGCGAAGCAGCTGGATGAGGTGCTCGCGGAGGGGGCCCGCTGGGCGCTGCGCCACGGCTACGCCCGGCCGGAGGATCTGGAGCACACCGAGGAGTTCGGCTGCATGCCGAACGCCAACCCGGACAAGGCTACCCCCAAAGCCAAGGAACGGGGGAAGGATCAGCTGGGCACCCTGGGCGCGGGGAACCATTTCATCGAGGTGGATGTGGTGGATGAGATCTTCGATCCGGTGGGCGCGGAGCGGATGGGACTCTTCGAGGGACAGGTGGCGGTGCAGATTCATTGCGGCTCGCGGGGCTTCGGGCATCAGATCTGCACCGATTACCTGCAACGCTTCGAGCGGGTGATCCACAAATACGGCATCAAGCTCCCCGATAAAGAACTGATGTGCGCCCCGATCGACAGCCCGGAAGGGCAGGATTACATCCAGGCGATGGCCTGTGCGGCCAATTTCGCCTTCTGCAACCGCCAGATCCTGGTCCACTACATCCGCAAGAGCTTCGAGGAGGTCCTCAAGCCGAAGGGCATCGCCCACGACGTCTGGCAAGTCTACGACATCGCCCACAACATGGGCAAGATCGAAACCCATGAGATCGACGGCCAGCGGATGACGGTGTGCGTCCACCGGAAAGGGGCCACCCGCGCCTGGGGCCCGGGCTCCCCGGGCTTGCCGAAGAAATACACCGACATCGGACAGCCGGTCCTCATCCCCGGCTCCATGGGCACGGCGTCCTATGTGCTGCTGGGGACCCCCGGGTCGATGGCGCAGACGTTCGGGAGCACCTGCCATGGGGCGGGCAGGGTGATGAGCCGGGCCCAGGCCAAGCGGGAGATCCGGGGCGAGAAGCTGAAGGCCGAGCTCGAGAGCCAGGGCATCGTGGTCCGCGCCGGTTCGATGTCGGGCCTGGCCGAGGAGGCCCCCAGGGCCTACAAGGACGTCAGCCGCGTGGTCGAGGTGGTCCATCACGCGGGGATCGCCAAGAAGGTGGCGCGGCTGCGGCCGATCGCGGTGATCAAGGGATAAGGATCCGGGGGCTCTGGGAAGGTGAGCGGGTTGCCGGGGGCGACCCGCCCACCTCTCAACGGAGGGGCTTTCTGGAGGCCTTGAGCCCAACCACGCAGGTCCTAAACCCGTCAAAGCTGCTTCTCGAGGATGAACGCTTCCATCGCGGAGCGCTGGGAACAGGTTCAGGAGCGGATCGCCCGCGCAGCCCGTCGGGCCGGCCGGGATCCGGGGGAGATCATCGTAGTGGCCGTGACCAAGACGGTGCCGCCGGAGCGGATCCTGGAGGCGTATGCCTGCGGGCTGCGGATCTTTGGGGAGAACCGGGTGGAGGAGGCGGAAGAGAAAATCCCTCAGGTGCAGGCCCTGCTGGGCGATGAGGCGGCGATCCGGTGGCATATGGTCGGCCATCTGCAACGCCGGAAGGCCCGGCGGGCCCTGAGCCTGTTTGAGGTGATCCATTCCGTCGATTCGGTGCCGCTGGCCGAGAAGCTCGGCCGGCTGGCGGCAGAGCGGGGGCAGCCGGTGAGGATCCTCCTGGAGTGCAATGTCTCCGGCGAGGCGAGCAAATACGGCTTCCCCCTGGATCGCTGGGAGGAGGATGCGGCCCAGCGGGAGGCGTTTTTCGCGGCGGTCGCCCGCATCCTGGCTCAGCCCGGCCTGGAGATCCTGGGGTTGATGACCGTGGCCCCCATCGCCCCGGATCCCGAAGCGGTCCGACCGGTGTTTCGCCGGCTCCGGGCGCTACGAGAGGTCCTGGCGGCCCGGTTTCCTCAGGTTTCCTGGGAGCACCTCTCGATGGGCATGACGGATGATTTCGAGGTGGCCATCGAGGAGGGGGCCACCATGGTCCGCCTGGGTCGGGCGATCTTCGGCGAGCGCCCGTCATAGCGGGGCTCGCCGCTCCTCCTGGAGGAAACCCGGAGGGGCTGGAGTCACCGTTACCGTCGCGGGAATCTCTCTGAGGAAAGCGACATGCCTGGGATGCTGATCTCCCTGATCGATGCCCTGGTCAACCTCTATGTTCTTCTCATTGTGTTTTATGTGTTCACCTCCTGGATCGGCCTCGATCCCTGGCATCCGGCCCGACGCCTCCTGGCGAGCGCCGTGGAGCCCGTGTTGAATCCCCTGCGGCGCTATCTCCCCCCCGTGGGGGGGCTGGATTTCAGCCCCCTGGTGGCGATCCTGCTGATCGAGCTGGCTGGCCAGTTCCTCCGGGCGCTCCTGATGGGGTGGTTTTAAAGCCTGCAGGGACCACGCCGCTGGCCTCTCGAACTATTTTTTCTCCTGCGGACTCTCAATTTTCACGGGTTGTATTGACGAGCCGTATTGCATGGATTAGAATTCACGGCGTTACAGGGCGAGTCCATCCAGGGGACGGCGCGATTTCTGAACGGGAGAACACCAGGGCAGGAGGAGATCGGGGATGCTGGCCAAACGGGTTGCTGTCGTCATCGGGGGTCTCATCATCGGGATCGCCCTGGAGCTATGCGTCCTGGCCCTCTATGCGATCCCGCCTGCGAAATACGGATGGCTCTATCATGTGGGCACCGCGGTGCCCTTTGCGCTGGCGGCGATGATCGTGCTGGATGCGGTGCTGAAAACGGAGATGCTCCCCTGAGCGCATCCGGGAGATGCCCG
Organism: Candidatus Thermoflexus japonica; assembly: GCA_002898735.1. Lineage (GTDB taxonomy): Bacteria > Chloroflexota > Anaerolineae > Thermoflexales > Thermoflexaceae > Thermoflexus > Thermoflexus japonica. Next base: position 4,612 of record BEHY01000039.1, on the reverse strand, counting down.
GACGGCTCCGGGCGGCCCTGTCTGCTCCCGGCACCTCCCATTTCCCCATCCGCCCCGCAGGGGCAATCCCCTCTGGACAGGCAAAACAAAAGGGTGGGCAAAGGCCCACCCTTTTGTTGGTCTACCGCAGGGCTACGCTTATAGCAAACCGGCTATAGCAAACCGGCCGCCCGCAGGGCCTTCAGGGTCGTCCGCCGGCTTTTGCGCAGCTTGGCGGCCTTCTTGCGTTTGCGGATCACACTGGGGGGCTCGTAGTAGCGCCGGCGTCGCAGCTCCGAGAGCAATTTGTCGGCCTGGATCTGCTTGTTGAACCGCTTGAGGGCCGACTCGAAGGACTCCCCCTCCTCAATGATCACCCGGGCCAATGTTCCCACCCCCTTTCGCGTGGAGTTCACCTTCATTATACCCATCCGGCTTAAGGGCTGTCAATCCCTCCGCCCACAGGCCGGGCTTTTCCACGCCGTCCTCAGGCAGCGACCAGCCTCACCGCTCCCCCTCGGAGAGCCGGGGGGCTTCCATCCGGAATTCCTTAAGGCCAGATCCGGAAAGAGGAAAAGGTCTCCGCCTGTCGAAGGCCATCGGAGACGGCTATCTGGACCTCCACCAGCGATCCGGAAGGAAAGGTTCCCACGATGAAGGCTGCGGTCGCCTCCCCGTTTCCATCCGTCTCCAGAAGCCACGGCTCCTGCCCGGGGATGCGGATGCGGACCCGGGCCCGGGGGACGGGCTGGCCTGTTTCGTCGGTCACGAACACGGTGATGGTCTGCAGGTCTCCCGAGGCTAAGACCGGGCGGTGCACGGCGACCTGAACCCGGAGGGCGGAAGGCGTCCCGAGGATGCGCGCGGGAGCCCGTGGGTTCAACCCCCGGATCTGCGCGTAGGATTCCCCCAGGTTCATCGGCCGCACCGCCTGTTCCACCGGATCCCACATCACTTTCATCCGCTGGAAGATCTGAACCACCCGCCCGTTTTCGATGAAAGGCTCCGTGATCGGATAGCCGATGACTTTCGCGCCGCCGTGGCGTAACCAGAAGGCGAGGAACATCCCGCTCACCGTATGCCCGGTCTCCGGGATATACCGCCGGAAAGGACGGCCCAGGGGGATCCGCTGAGGGGGGATCGGTGGGGTTCCCAGCCCCAGGGCTTCGGCGATGGGAAGGGATTGCACCGCCTGATCCGGAGGCGCCAGGGGGTCCCGGCGCAAACAGGCATGCTGGAAGCACTGGATCTCGTAAGGGGGTTCCGGAATGACGGGGGTGATCGGATAACCGAAGAAGTTCACGCCGCCGTGGGCTTCGAAGAACCCCAAAAAGGGTTCCCGGACCGTGTGGCCGGTCTCCGGGAAGAACCGTTCCCCCGTTCCCTGGGCCAGTCGCCCCCCGAGAACTCCCAGCGCAAGGAGCATCGCTCCGAGCGTGGCATATGCCGGAAACCGGGAGGATCGGTTCATGTTCGGCGTCCTGCGGCAGGGTTTGGAGAGGATGGGGCCGGCGACGAAGCCACATGCCCCACCGCCCCTTCTTCCAGTCAGGCTTCGATCGGGAAGGCAGGACGGCCCGGAGCTCCCCGGGAGGAGGCCGATGGGCGCAACGCCCGGGTTATTCCATCGGAACCTGGGGGATCACCCGGCCGCGCAGGCGCTCCATAATATCATCCAGATCGCGACCGGTCACCGTGATCCCGTGATTGCGCAGCCCGATCACGGCCCGGGCGGGATCGGGGGAGCGGCGCACCAGCTCGGCCACCTCCGCGGCCAGCTCCCACGTCCCGCAGGGATAGTTCACCGTCGTCACCGGGATGCCCTCCATCCAGGCGTGCACGTGGATGATGGCCCCCACCTGGGGATGTTCCCGGTAGATCATCCAGTGCTCGATGGCGTCCACGGAGACCCGGCGGGGTTCGATGTGCGGCGGGACGCTCAGGAGGATCACATTGCGCCCGGCATCGTAGCCTTTCACCAGGAGGATGTCCCGGCCGATCACCTGCAGGTTCCCCTTATCCACCCCGCTGGCGCTCATCCAGAAGCGTTCGGCATCCTCCCGCACGCTGAGGTTGCCATAACTCAGGCCGCCCAGCCCATACAGCCGCTTCACATGCTGGAAATCCCGGGGTGGGAGGATCTCCTCCAGCGGAAACGGCGCAGGCAGCAAATTCAGGGAGGCCAGGAAGCGGCCCGCCTCTTTTAATTTCTCGGTTCGCTCGTTTCCGTTCCAGAGCTCCGGCGGCAGATCGGGATGGAACTCATTGTTAATCACCAGGCGGGCCTGGGCCAGGGGGGCCAGCCGCCGGTAGATCCGCTCGAAAAAGTCCGCTTCATCTGTCCCGCATGCCTCCACATAATGGCCGAGCTCCAGGGTGACGAAGTGCGCCTCCCAGCGGATCCCGTTGGATGGGACGGCGCGGGTTCCCGGGATCAGGACGATCAGGAGATTGGAGAGGGCGCGGACCAGGATGGGATAACAGGTCTTCAGGAAATCGGCGGGAGGCTCCGGCAGTTCCACGATGGAGGCGACGAACGTTCCCTGGGATTTGCGCCGGAAGGGGCGGGGTCGGGATGGATGGGTGAAATTGAGAACCAGGCGGATGCTGGGGGTGGGTTCCTCCTGGAAGACATGGCCGTGGGCCCGCAGGGTTCGCCACAGCCCATCCCGGAACCATCGAAGCCCAGGGGTGTCTGCCTGCCCGATCATCACAAAATCCATTGTCCCCTCCTTATACCCGCACCGTTCGGGCTTTGTAAGGATATGCGGATCCCATCCCCGGGGGGATCTTCAGGAGCTGGGGGCTGCCCCCAGCCCCTGGGTTCCCCCGAGGAGGGGAAAGCGCTCGTGCTAAAGGGAGGTCAATAAGCCCTCGCGAAGACCGCCATCTCCACGGCGGGCTCGCCGCACACGATGCATCGACCGCGCCCGCCCGGTTGCTCCAGGGGGATGCAGCGGTTGGTCGCCGTCGTATCCGCCTTGATCTTCGCCTCACACTCCGGGCTTCCACACCACCAGGCCCACACGAATCCATCGGCGACGGCTTCTCGAAGCTGATCGTAGGTCTCGGGGTAATGGGTGTGGGCCTTATGGAAGGCCAGCGCCCGCTGATAGAGATCCGCCTGGATCACGCTCAGGGTTTCGTGCACGGCGCCCAGAAGCCCCTCCATCGGAACGGCCCGCTTCCCCTGAGGGCCCGGCTGATCCCGACGGGCCAGCACCACCTGTCGCTCCGCCACATCCCGGGGGCCGATCTCCACCCGCAGGGGAACCCCGCGCAGCTCCCACTCGTTGAATTTCCAGCCCGGGGTGTATTCCTCCCGGGCATCCACCTCCACCCGGATCTCCGGCTCGAGCATCCGCCGCACCTGCTCGCAGGCCTCCAGCACCCGGGAGCGCTCCTCATCGCTCTTCCAGATGGGCACCACGATCACCTGGATGGGTGCCAGACGGGGCGGCAGGACCAGCCCCCGGTCATCCCCGTGCACCATGATCACCGCCCCCACCATCCGCGTGGAAAGGCCATGGGAGGTGGTCCAGGCGTATTGCATCTGGTTCTGGGCGTCCAGGAACCGGATCTCGAAGGCCCGGGAGAAGTTCTGCCCCAGATTATGGGAGGTGGCGGATTGCAGCGCGCGCCCATCCCCCATCATCGCCTCGATGGTGTAGCTGCGCAGCGCCCCGGCGAACTTCTCCGATTCGCTTTTGCGGCCCTGGATCACCGGAATGGCCGCGTCCTCCACCGCGAAGTCCGTGTAGAGATCGAGCACCCGCAGGGCTTCCTCTTCGGCCTCCTCGTAGGTGGCGAAGACCGAATGGGCCTCCTGCCAGAGGAACTCCAGCGTCCGCAGGAAAGGCCGGGTTCGCTTCTCCCAGCGCACTACGTTGCACCACTGATTGATCCGCAGCGGCAGATCCCGATAGGACTGGATCCACTGGGCATACATATAGCCGATGATGGTCTCCGAGGTGGGGCGCACGACCAGCGGCTCCTCCAGGGTCTCCCCGCCTCCAATCGTCACCACCGCCAGCTCCGGGGAGAAGCCGCTCACGTGTTCCTTTTCTTTCTGGATGAACGAGTAGGGGATGAAGATCGGGAAGTAAGCGTTCCGATAGCCATGGGCTTTAAACCGCCGATCGACAGCCGCCTGGATGTTCTCCCAGATCGCATAACCGTAGGGTCGAAAGACGATGCACCCCCGGACCGGGGCGTAATCGGCGAGTTCGGCCTCCCGGATGACATCCAGATACCACTGGCTGTAATCCTCATGGCGCGGCGTGATTCGACCCATCGTCCGGCCTCCTGTTTCCTCCTCGGAAGGAGATCGACTCCCCAGGCGCTGGCGCCTGAGCCTCATTCCCGAGCCTCTTTTCCCGGATGTCGCGAAGCGATGCGGGAAGGACGGGGGAGGGGAAAAGGCATGCCCCCGAACCCCCGTTCTCCCGCCATGCGCCGCCTGCCGGTGGAAGCTATTGTAGCCACGCTGGGGAGCTCTTTCAAGCCGATCCCGATCGGTTGGGGAAGAGCGGCTGGGTGTGTCCCAAGATTGTCGGGAAGGGTCAATTGGCCCGGCAAATTTGTTCCCATGCCCACCTCCACTCGCTTTCGCCCCCCATCCCGGCGCTCCGTA
>BEHY01000038.1 GCA_002898735.1 Candidatus Thermoflexus japonica | reverse complement strand
GCCCATCTCATGCATCACATACAAAATGCGGCGCTGCACCGGCTTCAGCCCATCCCGCACATCCGGCAGCGCCCGCGCCACAATCACACTCATGGCGTAGGAGAGATAAGCCTGTTGCACTTCCTCCTGGATCTCGATTTGCTGAACGCGCTCAACGGCCATCTCGCCTCCCGAGAGCTCGAGGGTGAGCGAACAGGACTCCTTCTTCTTTAAACGATATCCTGAGGCAACGGCTCCGATTTTACGAGCCCCAGGATGTGGCGGGCGATCACCAGGCGCTGGATCTCACTGGTGCCCTCCCCGATGGTCATCAGGCGGGCATCCCGATAGAGCCGCTCCACCGGGAACTCCCGGCTGTAGCCATAGCCTCCGTGGATCTGAATCGCGTTGCGGGTCACCCGCTCCGCCATCTCGCTGGCGAACAGCTTGGCCATGGCGGCCGCCTGGGTGTAAGGCAACCCCTGATCCCGCAACCACGCCGCCCGATACACCAGAAGCCGTGCGGCCTCGATCTCCACCGCGGCATCGGCCAGCATCCACTGGATCGCCTGATAGGCGGCGATGGGCTGACCGAAGGCCGTTCGTTCCTTCGCATATCGCACCGCCTCCTCGAAGGCGGACTGAGCCAGCCCGACGGAAAGGGCCCCGATGCCGATACGGCCGCCATCCAGCACCTGCAGGGCGTAGGGCAGGCCCCGACCCGGCTCCCCCAGCAGGTGATCCATGGGCACCCGCACGTGATCGAACGTCACCGCGTGGGTGGGCGACCCATGAAGGCCCATCTTCTTCTCCGGCGGAGCGATGGAAACCCCGGGGGCGTCCGTGGGCACGACGATCAGGCTGAGGCCGCGCTTGCCGGCCTCGGGGTCCGTTCGGCAGAGGGTCACGATGATCTCCGCGATGCCTGCATTCGTGCACCACATCTTCTGGCCCGTGATCACCCACTCGTCCCCATCGCGAACCGCCATCGTGCGGATCGCCCCCAGGTCGCTGCCGCAATGGGGCTCCGTCAGGGCCAGGGCGGCCAGTCCGTTGCGGCCGCTGGTCAGGGCGGGCAGCCACCGCCGCTTCTGGGCCTCGCTGCCGAACAGCACGATCGGCGCCAGGCCCAGACCGTTGTGCGCGGCCAGGGAGAGGGCGGTCGAGCCGCAGCCCCGCGCGATCTCCTCGATCGCGATCGCCGCGCTGAGGTGATCCAGCCCGGCCCCCCCATAGGCCTCCGGCACCGTCAACCCCAGCAGACCCAGGGGGGCCCCTTTTCGGACAGCTTCCCCGTTGAACTCCCCGGTTTCATCCACATGCCGGGCTCGGGGCCTCAGTTCCTGCTCCACGAAATCCCGAACCGCCTGCCGGAACAGCCGCTGTTCTTCCGTTAACCGGAAATCCATGGCGAGCCCTCCGGGAAGTTTAACGCTCCGGGAAATCCGCGCCCAGGCGGATCAGCAGGTCACACGCGCAGCGGAGATCCTGGACCTCCCGGATCGCTGTTGGAGGCAGGCCCAGCCATCCGGCCACCTGGCGGCCGGCCTCCTGGGCTCCGGGGCGGACCAGGATCTGGGTTTCCGGATAATCGAAGCGATCCGCATTGCCGATCTCCACGATCTCGGCCCCCAGCCCTCGAAGGGAGTCCGCGACGCGGGTCGCCAGACCCGGCCGCAGCGTGCCGTTCTGAACCGCGACCCGGGCCTCCAGGCGGGGCAGCTGGGGTCCGAAGAGATCCGCCAGCGCCTCCCGAACCTTCTCCGGGATCCGGACCAGAACCTCCGCCCCATCGGGCGTCGTGTAGGGCCGGGTCATCGAAGGGCCGATCGTCACCATGCGGATCTTTTCATCGGGGATGCGAGCCGCCAGGCGGGCCAGGGCGATCATCTCTTCCAGGGTCAGGTTCGTGCGGATTCCATCCTTCAGGGTCTCCCACAAAGCGGGGGCGCGGGCGATCAGAGCAGGCAGCATGTTCAGCCGCAACACCCGCTCTCGAACTGCCCGGATCACCTCCTGCTGGCGGCGCATCCGATCGAAATCCCCCCCGCGCGTGGCCCGCGTCCGCGCGTATTTCAACGCCGTCCGCCCATCGAGATGCTGACACCCGGCATCGAGGTGAAACGGCTCGTAACCGTAGTGAGCATCCGGATAATGGGGATCATCGATCGATTCCGGGACGCAAAGATCGATGCCGCCGAGGAGATCGATGGCCTTCTCAAAGGCCGTGAAATTCACCCGCACATAATAAGCGATGGGGATTCCGAAATTATAGCGGATCGTCTCCTGGGCCAGGGCGATCCCCCCGCCCGGATACCCGTAAGCATCCCCCAGGAAATGCGCGGTGTTGATTCGGTTCTCCCCGAAGCCCGGGATCGTCACCCACAGGTCCCGGGGGATGGACAGCAAACCCGCGGAGAGCCCAACCGGGTCCAGCGTGGCGATCATGATCGTGTCCGTCCGCCACGGCCCCGGTTCCCCCTCCCGCTGATCAATCCCCAGGATCAGGATGTTCACCCGTTCCCTGCCGGTCCATTCAGGAATCGCGACGGGATGATCGAAAGAAGCTCCCGAAGAGGAGGGGGGCTTCTCACCAGTCAGAAGAGGGGAAGAGACCCGCAGCGCCTCCTGGAAGGCGAGCCGATAGCTCAGCACACCAAGCCCCCCTCCCAGCCCCAGGACCAGGAGGATCCAGAGCCATGCGAGCCAGCGGAAGGGGAAACGCCGCACCGCGGAGATCCGAAGTTCGGGCGTCATTCGCTCCCCCTCAGCGAACGGCTTTCAGATCCTGGGGACCGAAGGGCTCCGGGAGCAACCGGCGGAGGGATGTCTCCCGAACCTCCCCTTTCGCATCCACCAGCAGGATCCGCAGATCCGGGGCGAACTCGGAAAGCACCTGGCGACACGCTCCGCACGGCGTGCCGCCGTTCTCCGTCGCGATGGCGATCGCCGTAAAGCCACGTTCGCCTTCCGAGATCGCTTTGAAGATAGCCACTCGCTCCGCACACAATCCTAGCGGATAAACCGCATTCTCCACATTGCATCCGGTGAACACCTGACCGGAGGCGCCCAGCAGGGCGGCTCCCACCCGGTAACCGGAGTAAGGGGCGTAGGCGCGCTCCCGCATTCGCAGGGCCAGCTCAACCAGCACCCGATCGTCCATCTCAGATGCCCCCCGACGAAGTAGGCCCTTTCATACTACAACTGCATCAAAGCCCAGAGAAGAATTTTACAGCGAAGGGGGGGAGTCGACCGGGGTTGAGAAGGATCAAGGCGTATGGCTCGTGAGCCCATGAGGATCGATGGGAGATTTTCCCGGTGGGAGATGGCCTGGGGATCCTGCCCGGATCCCGGAGGGGAAGAGCCGTTCGGCCTCCCGGATTGAGGTCAACGGCGTAAGTCCTGCGGGATCCGGACCGAACGCCGGGGACTCCATGCTATCCCCGGCTGAGGCCTGACCGGCGCTCCAGCGCGCTGGCCACGCGGCCCAGGGCGTAGTTGATCAGGAAATAGATCACGGAGACCACATACAGGGTTTCCATCGGGTTACGCTCCCCCTGGAACAGGATCACCCCCCGCCGATACAGCTCGATGAACCCGATGATGGCCCCCAGGGAGGTGTCCTTCACCAGAGTGGCGAATTGGGCGACCAGCGGGGGAAGCGCCCGGCGGAAAGCCTGGGGGAGGATCACCAGGCGCATGGCCTGACCATACGTTAATCCCAGGGAGCGGGCCGCTTCCCATTGCCCCCGCGGCAGAGACAGGATCGCGGCTCGCAACGCCTCGCCGTTCACCGCCCCGGTGTAGAGCCAGAGAGCGGCGATCACCGCCGCATCCGGCCGGGTGAGGGCATCGATCCCCATCTGACGGCCCAGCGCGCTCAGGCGCAGGAAAAGGTAGAACATCAACCCCAGGAGAGGAAGGGCTCGGATCCCCTCAACGGCGACGATCACCGGATAACGCAACCAGGGGGGGCCGCTATGACGGGCCAGGGCGAAGAACATCGCCAGCGGGACGCTGGCCAGGATGGCGATCGCGGAGGCCTCGAGCGTGAGCGCGAGCCCCAGGGCCAGGAAGCGCCAGGTGGAAACCCGGGCGAACGGCTCGAACCGCGCCGGCTCCATCCGGAACGCCAGCGGGATTATGATCAGCACCATCATCACGCCGAGAAAAGTCTGCCAAGGACGTTCCTGAACCTGCATGCCAGCGCCTCCACGCGCCTCGAGCCTTTCCTCTCCGGATCCTCCCCTCCCCAGCGCCATCCCCATGACGTTAGAACATGATCCGTAGCCGTCGCTCCAGGAAATTGACAATTCCGCTTAAGGGAACCGTGAGCACCAGATACAGGAGAAAAGCGATCAGCATGGGCCAATCCGCAAACGTGCGCCCGATCACGAACTCGGCCTGATAGAGCAGTTCCTCGACCGCGATCGCCGAGGCGATGGAGGTGTTCTTCACCAGCGCGATGAACACGGTGCCCAGAGGTGGGATCATCATCCGGAACGCCTGAGGCAACAGGACCAGACGCACCATCTGGGGAAAGGACATGCCGAGGGAGAGGGCGGCCTCGATCTGCCCCCGATGGACGGATTGAAGGCCGGCGCGCACCACCTCCGCGACGAAAGCGGCCGTATAAACCCCCAGCCCGGCTACGGCGCTATCGAACGAAGTGGGGAGGCGGAGGCCCGCCTTGGGGAGCCCGCTGTAGACAAAAACCAGCACGGGAAGCAGGGGGATATCCCGGAAGAACTCCACGTAACCGGCGGCGAACCATCGAAGCACCGCGACCGGCGTCACCCGCAAAACCCCAATCAGGGTTCCCAGGGCAAGGGCCACGCCCATGCTGGCCAGGGAAAGCCTTAACGTCGTCCACAGGCCCAGGAGCAGATAGTGCCAGACGTCCGCTGTGCTCATCGATGGGATGGAGGACCTGAAATGGGATATCTGTTGGCTCTCCGGAGACTTGCAGATGCGTGCTAATAAGAGGCGGGGCGGGCGGCGAATCCGCCCGCCCCGCTGCACGCCTCCCCCTGAGTCCTCTCATGCACCCGAGCGATCAGGGCTGGCTCACCGCGCGCCAATCATCGGGCGGGGGCTCGGGCACGGTATCGCTGGGGATCCACTTCCTGTAGATCTCCTTCCAGCGGCCGGAGGTCTTCAACTCCTTGATCACCGTATTGACAACTTCGAGCAGTTCCTTCTCGCCCTTCTTGACCCCGACGCCGTAAGGCTCCACAGTGAATCGGCCCCCAACGACCTTCCACTTATCAGGCTCCTGGCGCACAAAGCCGTAGAGGATGATGTCATCGGTGGTCACCGCATCCACCCGCCCCGCATCCATCGCCGCGACCGCTTCGGAGTAGGTATCGAAGAGCACCACCTCAATATTCAGGCCCTGCTGATCCGAGATGGCGCGGATGTTCTTCTCGGAGGTGGAGCCCTTCACCGTGCCCACCCGCTTGCCCTTGAGATCCTGGAGGCCATTGATGGCGCTGTTCTTGGGGACCAGCAGGGACTGCCCGGCGACGTAATAGACAATGGAGAAATCGATCTCCTTCAGGCGCTCTTCATTGATGGTCATCGTGGAGGCGACGATATCGACCACCCCTTCCTTCAGGAAGGGGATGCGGTTCTTGGAGATGGCCTCCTTGATCTCCACCGCGTTGGGGTCTCCGAAAATATATTCCGCCACCGCCCGGCAGATCTCCACATCGAAACCTTCGACCTGATTGGTCTGGGGATTGAGATAACCAAAAGTGGGGATGTCATATTTCGTGCCACAGATGAGCTTGCCGCGATCCTGGATCTTGCGCAGGAGGGTTCCTTCGGGGGCCAGAGGGGCACGGCCTTTTCGGGCCGGCGTGGCGCCGCCGGGCGCCTGACAGGCCGCCAGCAGCAGAGCCAGCATCCATCCGATCCATAACCACCGGAGGAGCCTGGAGCCCATCGCTCACCTCCTTACAAAGAAGTGGAGTATGGTTTAAATAGACTGCTCCCCTGAGCCTGCCCTCCCTCGCGTTCTTTCGGGCTGTGAAGAGAGGGAAGATCGGACAGAACCTCAGTGGCGCAGGACCTGGCTCAGGAAGACCCGGGTGCGCTCGTGTTTGGGGTTCTCGAAGATCTCATCGGGGGTCCCGATCTCCACGATCCGCCCGCCTTCCAGGAACACCATGCGATCCGCCACATGGCGGGCGAAGCCCATCTCATGGGTCACCACCACCATGGTCATCCCCTCGCGGGCCAGGTCCTCCATGACATCCAGCACCTCCTTGATCATCTCGGGGTCCAGGGCGCTGGTCGGCTCATCGAACAGCATGATCTTCGGTCGCATCGCCAGACCCCGGGCGATGGCCACGCGCTGCTGCTGGCCGCCGGAGAGCTGGGCCGGATAGGCATGGGCCTTCTCCGGGATCCCCACCCGCTCCAGCAGCTGCATGGCCAGCCGTTCCGCCTCGGCCCGCGGCACTTTCTTCACATGCACAGGCCCCAGGATGATGTTCTCCAGCACCGTCAGATGCGGGAACAGATTAAACTGCTGGAAAACCATGCCGATCTCCTGGCGGAGCCGGTTGACGTTGATCTTCGGGTCATGGACCGGGATGCCATCCACCCACAGCTCGCCGGAATCGATCGGCTCCAGCCGGTTGATCGTGCGGATCAGCGTGCTCTTCCCGCCCCCGCTGGGGCCGAAGATCACCACCACCTCCCCTTCGTAAATATCCAGGGTGATATCCCGCAGGACGTGGAGGCTCCCAAACCACTTATTAACCTTTCGGAACGAAATGATCGGCTGCCCTCCCATCATCCGCTTCTCCGGCTTGAGTTCGGAAGAATATCCGCTTCGGAATGAGCGCTGGGCCTACGACACGCGGCCCGGCTCAGATTATCAGGATTTACACAGCTGGGCGGAGAATGACAAGGCCAAGATGCCCCCCTTTATGGCCCCTGGGGGCCATAAGGAGGGAGAGAGAAATATTCTCTGGGGCCAGGCCATGTGCTTTTGGTGTCCCTTCAAGTTTCCTTGAAGCATATTATAATCGAGAGGCTGGATATGGCAGGCAGCTTCACCTCCGGCTCAGGGTAGTTCAATGATTGAGCCAGATGGGCGCCGGCGGGCTCGGATCCAGGCGGCTTTCTCTGCTCATCCGTGAACCTGAGGCTCCAGCCGGCGGACCCGGATCTTGCGGATGCGCCGGCCGAGGACCTCTTCCACCCGGAACTCCAGTCCCTCCTCCATAAAGGTTTCCCCTGCAGCGGGAATGTGCCCCAGGCGTTCGTAGACATAGCCCGCAAGGGTATCGGCCCCTTCGGCCGGTAACGTCACCCCGAGCAGCTCCTGGACTTCATCGAGATCCACCCGCCCATCGAAAAGATAGGTGTGCTCATCGACAGGCAGCACCAGCGGCTCCTCCGAACGATCGAATTCATCCTGAATCTCGCCCACGATCTCTTCCAGGATGTCCTCAATGGTCACCAGGCCGGCCACTCCCCCATACTCGTCAACGACGATGGCCATGTGAACCTTGCGCTGTTGCATCTCCCGAAGGAGATCCACAATCCGTTTGCCCTCAGGGACAAAATAGGGTGGTCGCAACAGCTCTTTAAGGGAAGCCTCCCGGATCCCGTCTCGCAACAGGCGGAGGAGATCCTTGGCGTAAAGCACACCCACGATATGGTCAATGGTGCCCTCATAAACGGGGATACGGGAGTAACCGGCCTGGAGGATGACATTGAGCGCCTCGGAGAGGGAGGCGGTCACGGGGATCGCGACCATGTCAGGCCGGGGGACCATGATCTCCCCCACAACCGTATCGTGGAGTTCGAAGATCGAGACGATCATTTCTTTCTCCGTAGCCTCAATCGCTCCACCCTCCTCCCCGGCATCCACCAGCGTGCGAAGTTCCGCCTCATCGATGACCGGGGTCGCCCGCCCTTCGATCCGGGGTCCTGTTCGCATGGCGAGATAACGCAGCGGGCCTGTCAGCCATCGCAGCGGCATTAGGGTCAGAGCGCCCGGGATGGCCAGCGCTTCCGCATAGCGCTGGCCGAGGGCCCGTGGCCAGGATTCCCAGGGGCCATGCAGAAGCCAGGCCAGGATCAGCCAGAAAAGGGGCATCCACAGGGAGGGCCCCGAGCGGTGGAAAATCCAGAAGGTCCCCCAACCGGCCACCGCGAGATCCAGAAAGAGAAGCCCCAGCCGCAGGCTCTGCAGCCGGATCGCGCTGTCTTCGGCCAGCCGATGAAGCCATGAAGCCAGCAAACGCCCTTCCTGGACCCAGGCCCGACGTTTCTCCTCCGGAAGGGACGGGATCGCCGCCTCGGAGGCCGAGATCCAGGCCCGCAGCATCAGGCCCGCCAGCACGCCCAACCCGAATATCCAGGCACTCCTTCCTTCCATTTAACCCAATCCCTCGTCCAGGTAAGCCTTGATATTGTGCTCCACGGCGTAGGCGGCTGCCTCGGCGCGGTTCGACAGCCCGAGCTTGCTGAGGATGCTGCTCACGTAGTTCCGCACGGTCCCTTCGCTGAGAAAGAGGGTCTGGGCGATCTCGCGGTTGGTCTTCCCTTCGGCGATCAGCGCCAGCACCCGCAATTCCTGCTCGGTGAGATCCTTGAAGGCGGATGCCATGGCGCTGCGCCGGGCCGCCCGCACATGTCGAAGCAGGCGCGGCGTCATCGAAGGATCGATCAGGGCTTCCCCTCGCGCCACCCGTTCAATGGCGGTGATCAGCTCATCGCTGCCGATTTGCTTTAACACATACCCGGAAGCCCCCGCCTCGATCGCCTCGAGGAGCAGCTCATCTTCCGCATAGGAAGTGAGCATGATCACCCGGGTCTCCGGAAGCGCCTCAACGATCTTTCGCGTGGCCTCGATGCCGTTCCCTCCGGGCAGGCGGATATCCATCACGATGACATCCGGCCGGTGATCCATCGCTTTCTGAACGGCCTCATCCGCCGATCCGGCCTCCGCCACCACCCGGAAGTCCGGCCGCCGCTCCAGCAACGCCCGCAAACCCACCCGCACCACCTCGTGGTCGTCGACGATCATGATCCGCACCGTTCGCATTCCTGATCCCCTCCTGATCATGCCGCCTGAGGCAGAAAGCGCCGCAACCAGCGCGGACGGGCCATGGCCTGCTCCAGCCCGGCGAGAGCAGCCCGAGCGGCCCGTTCTCCTCGCTCCATGATTTCCGGTGCCAGATCCAGAGCGAACACCGGGATATCCCCGGTCGGCACGCGGATCAACCAGTCCGGCGGGGCCTGCGCCAGGCGAGACTCCGTGATCCACCGCGCCATGATCCCCACCGAGCGGAACACTCCCTCCAGGGTCCGGCTCCAGCGCGCCCGGCGAGTCAACCATCGGACCAGCAGAGGGCCGGGCAGCTCCTCGGGGAAACGGCGATCGGTCCGCCCGGGCTCCACCCAGGAAAGATCCACGCCGATCACAAAGGTCGCCCCCAGCGCCCGGGCCACATCCACCGGCAGAGGATTCAGCACCCCTCCATCGACGAGACGTCGCCCCTCCCACCAGACCGGCGGGAAGACGCCGGGGAACGCGCTGGTGGCCAGCATGGCCTCCACCAGCGGACCTCGATCGATCCAGATCTCCTCCCCGGTGTCCAGATCCACCGCCACGGCCGCAAAGCGGACAGGAAGATCCTCAATCCGGACATCCCCCACGGCTTCCCGCAGGAAGCGAGCCCAGCGGTCCGTCCCAACCAGAGCGTTCCCATTGGGATCCAGTCGCATGAACAACCGCCAGCCGATCCGGCGGGCCAGCGCCTCGATCCTCTCTGGCGCAAGCCCGGCGGCAAACAATCCCCCCACGATCCCACCCGCGCTGGTCCCGGTCACGATCTCCGGCTTCCAGCCTGCTTCCACCAGCACGCGAAGCACCCGGATGTGCGCGAATCCCCGAGCCCCTCCGCCGCTGAGCGCGATCCCCAGCCGGTGCGAGCGTCGGATTCCCCAGCGCATGGCGTGGGCTCCTGAAGGTTCTGGGGCTGTTTCATCACTCCCCTTGAATTATAATTCGAAAGCTGCTTGCGAAAGATGATCCATCTATCGATCGGGAGGGGTGGTACTCATGCCTTCCTGGACCCGTCGGCGGCTTTTGAAACAGATGGGCTGGATGGGATTAGGCCTGGCAGTGGGGGCCTGCGCCCGCGCCCTGGGGCTCCGCACCCCTACGCCTTCCCCCGCCCCTTCGCCCAGCCCAACCCTCAGCCCCAGTCCCTCTCCTTCCGTCACGCCGATCCCGACCGACACGCCGGTCCCCGCCTCGCCGACGCCGGCGCCCACACCCACCAAGACGCCGTGGCCGTCGTTCCCGCGCCCCAGCAAGCTGGGGATCGTGGTTCAGTGGTTCCGGGACGTGCACATCGTCAACCTGATCGTGAACACGCGGATGCGGGTGGTGAAAATCATTGACGATTTCGGGCGCGCGCCGGAGATCAAGGCCGGGTCCCCGAACACGATCCTGATCGGCCGGATCACCCATCACTTTGACTTCAGCGAGCATATCCGGGATGGGCGCACCGACATGCGGGCGGCCGCCGAGTGGTATGTGAGCCAGTTTATGGATAAATACCTGGCGAACCCTCACATCGATTACTGGGAAGGCCACAACGAGCCGCGGCCGCACAATCACGAGGTGATGCGCCTGTTCGCCCAGTTCGAGATCGAGCGAATGAGACTGATGGCCCAGCGGGGCCTGAAATGCGCCATTGGGAACTTCCCGAACGGCTCGCCGGACCTGGAGCTATGGGTCGATTTCCTCCCCGCCCTCCAGGTCGCCAAACAGCTGGGGGGGATCCTGGCGCTCCACGAATACGCTTCCCCCACCCTGGATGCGGGGGTCGATCATCAGACCGGGGAAGGATGGTTCACCCTGCGTTATCGCAAGGTGTATCGCTATATGGTGCCGCCGGAATATCGGATCCCTATCGCGATCACCGAGCTGGGGATCGACGACATCCCCACCTTCCAGGGGCCTCCGAATCGCGGATGGCGGAACTACTGGAGCTACTGGGAGCAACAGGGGCTGGGGAACCCCCATTTCTTCTATCTGCGCCAGCTGTGGTGGTATGATGAGGAGATGCAGAAGGACGACTACGTGCTGGGCGCCACCGTCTTCACCGCCGGCGCCTTCGATCCCTTCGCCTCTTACGAGATCATGGTGGAGCCCTTCCGGGAGATGTTCGAGGACTACCTCCGGGCGCATCCCAACCCGTAGCACGAGCTCCCGAACCATGCCGGATCGGATCCCCGAACGATGGGTTCTGGCTTCCGCCTCTCCGCGACGTCAGAGGTTGATCCAGCTCCTCGGCCACCCGGTGGAAGTTCTGCGGGTCTCGATCGATGAGACCCCGGAGCCCGACGAGGATCCAGGGTCCTGCGCGGCCCGTCTGGCGCTCGCCAAGGCCGTCGCCGGGGCCCGGCTCGCCCCGGACGCCCTGATCCTGGCGGCGGATACGGTGGTGGACCTGGACGGGAGGATTCTGGGCAAGCCGGAAAACGTGCAGGAAGCGCGGGCGATGCTTCAGGCGCTGCGCGGGCGCCCGCATGCGGTGCACACCGCGGTTGCGCTTTACCTCCCTCGTCGGGACGAGCATCTTCTCGAAGTGGCCACCACGAGGGTCTGGATGCGCCCTTACACGGAGGAAGAGATCGAAGCCTACCTGGCCACCGGCGATCCCCTGGATAAAGCGGGCGCCTACGCGATCCAGTATCCGGAATTTCGCCCCGCCCAGGGGGTCGAAGGTTGCTACGCGGCCGTGGTGGGGCTGCCCCTTTGCCACCTCGCCCGGGCCCTGCGCCGCTGGGGATGGTCTCCGCCGGAGGATCTGCC
Source organism: Candidatus Thermoflexus japonica (assembly GCA_002898735.1). Classification (GTDB taxonomy): domain Bacteria; phylum Chloroflexota; class Anaerolineae; order Thermoflexales; family Thermoflexaceae; genus Thermoflexus; species Thermoflexus japonica. Next base: position 9,804 of record BEHY01000038.1, on the reverse strand, counting down.
CGCACGGTGTCAGTCCATCCTGGAGCAGTCCTGTTTCGTTTACCCGGAAATCCTGGCGGGGGGAGGATATGGCCGGCACCCGGGGGATCTGGGTGCTCCTTGACGCGCTTCCGACGAGCCCTTATAATTTGTAATGACCTTCCCCGGTAGCTCAACAGGCAGAGCAGCCGGCTGTTAACCGGCGGGTTGGAGGTTCGAGTCCTCCCCGGGGAGCCAGAGGCCGCCGCTGGGCGGCCTTTTGTTTTTCGAGCGGAGGCCCCTGGGCTCCAATTCAGGAAACCGGGGGAATCTCTCCTCAAGGCCCAGATGGGGGCGGAATGAGGCGCTGGTGAAGATGCATGGACGCACGAGGAGGTCTTTATGTTGGCAGAGAACCCGCTCCCCCCCGCGAATCCCTCCGCGACGGAACCTGTCCTCGAGGATGATCGGTGTGAGATCTGTGGATCCCCCATGGAGGAGATCCACTGCAAACTGCGTTGCCCGAATTGCAGGCGGATGCGAGATTGCTCGGACCCCTGATTCTCTGTGGATTTCGCCGGAGCGCGAGAAGAGGTCAGCGCATCGGCAGCGGAGGGGTTTGCGGAAGCCGCCGCCCGTTGAGGGTGATGAACGGAGCCGCTCGATGGATCGAAACCCCGAGAGCCGCCAGGCCCTCCGGCCGGGTTAAGCGACCCTCTCGCCGGGCTCGCAGAATCGCCCGTGCGGTTTTCGGGCCGATCCCCGGGACCCGCATCAGCTCCTCATAAGAAGCCCGGTTGATCTCCACCGGTCGATCTGCCAGAGCCCGACGCGCCCACGCCAGCTTCGGATCCTCTGCAAGAGGCAGGTTCCCCGCCTCGTCAAGGGGAAGTTCCTCCAATCGAAAGCCATAAACCCGCAACAGCCATTCCGCCTGGTAGAGGCGCTGTGCCCGCAAGGGCGGGGTCGGCGGAAGATCCTCCAGAGGCGTGTCCGGCACCGGCTGGAAGGGCGAATAGTAGACGCGGGCCAGGCCGATCTCCCGATGCAGCCGCGCCGTGGTTTCCAGGATCTCCCGATCGCTCTCCCCCGCCGCCCCCACGACCAGCTGGGTGGTCAACGACGGCCAGCGCCCGGACCCGGCGAGCGTGGGGGATTCCTCCTGGCGGATCCGCCCGGCGGTGTAGAGCGGCCTTTCCAGCTCCGCCGTAAAGGCCTTGTGAGGCGCCAGACGGGACAGCCGCTCCGGGTTCGGGGCTTCCAGATTGATGGACACCCGGTCCGCCCAGCGCATAGCCGCCCGCACCTGATCGGGCTCCGCGCCCGGCATCAGCTTAAGATGAAGATATCCCCGATAGCCATAACGTTCCCGGAGCAGCTCCGCGACCGTCAGCAACCGATCCTGAGTCCGCACCCCTCCTCCCAGGATCCCGGAGCTCAGGAACAACCCATCCACCACCCCTCGCTGATGCATCGCATAAAAGGCCCGGGCCAGTTCGTCCGGCTGGAAAGTGGCGCGGCGGAAGGAACGGCCCGCCCGGAACGGACAGTAGTAACAATCCCGTTCGCAGGCGGAGGTCAGCAAAACTTTCAGAAGACGGACGGGGCGGCCGTGGGCCCGCGCCTCGTAAATACACTCCATCAGCGGCATCCGGGTCCGCCCCGAGGGATCCGTCTCCTCCGCCGGCTCCCAGATCGCCGCCTGGGTCAGGAGGGCCAGCTTCGTCTCGAGATCCATGGGAACTCCTGTTCTTGCGGCCCGACGGGCCATGGGAAGGATTGAAAAGCCCTGCCCGATGAGCCCAGAGAGCCTCCGGGAATCACCCGGCGGTGATGGGCTCGGAGGTCTTCCAGTAAGTCCGCTCGATCTCCGCAACCTGAGCCAGGCAGGCATCATCCTCCGGGTTCGGGATATAACGGGTGCTGAACCAGGCCTCCAGGATCTCCCTGGCGATCGCCTCAGAGGTCCGGCGCAGGCTCATACAGAGGACGTTGGCGTTGTTCCAGAGGCGAGCTCCTCGCGCCGTCTCGGCGTCCTCGCAGAGCGCGGCCCGGATCCCCGGGACCTTGTTGGCGGCGATGCTGACCCCTGTCCCGGTCCAGCAGAACAGGATCCCCTCATCGGCCTCTCCCCTCGCGACTTTCTCCGCCACGATCCGGGCCACCTCGGACCAGGATTGCTGAACGCCGGCGAGGGGGCCCACGGGCTCCACCTCGAACCCCCGTCGCCGCAGCTCCTCCAGGACGACATCCGTCACGTGGGTGCGTTCATCGCTTCCAACGACGATCCGCATGGCCACCCCTCCTTCCGCAAAGCCCATTCAGGAGTTCAGGTCCTCAACGAACGTATCGGGCCCACCGGGCCACTCCGGCACGCCTCACTCCGGGCATTCGTGCTGGATCCCCTCCACCCAGGCCAGGATCCGATCCAGCAGACCGGGATCCAGGCGCGAGGTGTCCAGACAGACGCGGGGCTCCAGATAGGCATCCAGGACCCACGCCTGCGGGCCTTTCACGGCCGAAAGGAACAACCCCGGATCAACAAGGACGACTGCCCCCCGTAGAGCCGCCGGCTCGGGGGTCAGGACCACCAGGGCCGCTCCCGCCTCTGCAATCCGTGGGCTGACCGCCTCCCACCGCGCCCGTCGCCCGGCCTCCAGCTCCGGCTCAACGGCGACGATCACCGGCATCCGATGGCGATAAGGCTGGAGCTGCTTCATGGCCTCCGGAAATGGAAACCCCATCCTCGCCTTCCTTAACCCGTGGATAGTCCGCGCCCATCTGAAGATCATCAGGCCAGCGCAGAATCGCTTCGCTGCCTTTATTATACGCCGCGAGCTCCTTCCCGGACCTTCCAGATACGCGTTCTATTCCCCCAACCCGGAGGCGGGCGGATCGGCTTCGGAGGTGCGTTTCCCCTGGAACCGCGATTCGGGTTAACATTGCCAGCGGGAACCATAAATGGACGGACGGCCCAGAGAGGGAGCTGCCTCATGCGGCTGGAACTCTGGAGCTTCCCGGGCAATCTGACAGGGCCGGCCTCCCTGTGGGGCTGGGGATGGACAGTGATCGGGTTCCTGGCCCTTTTCGGCCTATGGCTCAGACGACCCCAGGACCTTCGATCCTGGAGGGAGCTTCGCGTCCCGGAAGCGGGAAGCTTTCTGCTTCTGGCCCTCCTGACCGGTCTCACCCCTGTGCTCTCCTGGGAGTTCCCGGGCCTCCCCTTCCGCGTCGGCTTTCCGCTCCTGCTCTGGTTGCCGTATCTGATCTGGGGCGGACGGCTTCGGCCGGGTGCGCTCGCACTGGTCGGGCTGGTTGTGGGAGCCGCGATCGGGCTTGTGAGCGACGGCCGTTTCATGCATCTCCCCTGGATCATGGCTCTGGACGCGGCCCTGATCGGCGAATTGCTTTCCCAGAATTACGTGGGGCGTTTCTTCCGCATCCTGCGTCAACCGCTGGCGGCGGCCATCGCGGGCTGGCTCACATGGATGCTTCTGCAATCTGTTTCCTGGGGGAGCTTCTACGCCTCATGGCCGGAGGCGCTGGATGGAACCTGGACGCTGATCACCACCATCGCCGTCCCCTCGTGGATAAGCGCTCTGATCTGCGGGCTGATCGCTCAGGGGCTTCATCTCCGATGGCCCCGGATCTTTTCCACCTCCAGGCCCCCGGAATGGCCACTTTATGCCCGGCAGATCCAGGCCCGCTTCCTGTTCTTCTCCTCCATCTGGATGGTCACCATGGTCCTGGCTCTCCTTCTGCTCCTGACCGTCCTGGCCCTCCACCAGACCGATCGGGAGCAGATGCAGGCGGTTCATCAGGGGGTCCATCGCGCCGGCGAGCAGATCTCGTATTTCCTGCACACCGGGGAGACCCTGCTGGCCGATCTGGCCGCCCTGGGCATCCCCCGGGGGGAGGCGCCTCCGATCATCGCCCCCATCCTTCAGCGCTTCGTTCAAACCGGGCCGATCTACCATGCGGTCCTGCTGGTTGGGCCGGAAGGGGAGATCCTGGCCGCTTATCCGGCAGGCGAGCAGGCCCGGGGGCTCTCGACGTTCGAACGCTCCGCGATAGCCCAGGCTCGCGCTGCTCGCGCGGTGATCCGCACCGACGTGCACCGCCTTCCGGACGGAACGCCCGGTCTATCCTTCGTGGCGCCGCTGGCGGGGGAGCCCCCTGCAGGCTTCCTGATCGGACGCGTGCGGATCGCGGAGCACCCGGCTCTCCGGGAGGCCCTGGCCTCTCTGGGCGGGGGCCTGCCAGCCAGCGAGGGATTCATCATCGACCGCCAGGGGCGGATTCTGCTGCACCCGGACCCCCAGCGCCTGCTGGATGCCTTCCCCCTCCCCACCTCCGCCCTCCCTGGTCCTCCTGACATCGCGCAACGGTCCCCCACGGGGACCATCACCGAGCTACACCTTCGCCGGCTTCCGGGAACGGATTGGTGGGCCGTCATCCGCTATCCTCGATCGGCGAGGATCCAGCGAGCTTTCGAACTGCTTTGGCCTTCCGGGTTCTTCCTGAGCATATTCATTACGATGGGCATGCTGCTGCTCAACGCGCTGAGCGGGCAGGCGACGCAACGATTGAAGAAACTGGCCACCGCGGCAGGGCGCATGGCGGAAGGGGAGCTGGAGATGCCCATCCCGAGCGATGCCCCGGATGAGATCGGATATCTGGCGGAAACCATGGAACGCATGCGCCACGCCCTGCGAGCACGGCTGGCCGATCTCTCCCTGCTGCTGGAACTGAACCAGCGGCTGGTGGAGACCATCGATCTGACCCATGGCCTGCCCGAGGTGGCGCGATCGCTGGAGCAGGCGATCCGGGCTTCAGGAATCCGGATCCTCATCCCCGGGGCCCATGGATCCCTCCGGGTGTTCACCGCGACGGGCGAAGAGAATCCGGGGCCGCTCGATGAGGCCTGCTGGAGGCTGGGGCTGGAGCGGAAAGAGCCCCTCTGGGTCGAGCACGTGCTTCGTCACCCGGAACTCTCCCCGATCTTCCGATCGGAAGAACGTGGACGGGCGCTGGGGATCCTTCCGATTGGTTCCGGGGAGGACCGGCTGGGGATCGCATGGATCCCCTTCGCTCAGCCCCGGCGGATGATCCGGACGGAGCAGCAACTGATCCACCTGATCCTCAGCCAGGCGGCGGTGTTCATTGCACGGGCCCGCCTGTATGAGGCCACTTTAGCCGAACGCGAACGGCTCCGGGCTGTCCTGGAAAGCAGCCCGGATGTGCTGATGCTCATCGACAGCCATGGGAATTTGCTTTACCTGAATCCTACCGCAGAGCGCTTCCTGGGCCTTCCCGCCTCCCGGGCGCTGGGCCAGCCGGTTGCCCCGCTCCTGAGGGATGCAGAACTTCGCGAGCTGTTAACCGAACAGATCCCGCCAGGGCAGATCCGGAGCCGGGAATTCCGGCGGGCCGATGGCCGGGCGTTCTGGGCGGGGCGCTACGATCTGCGTCTGGAGGACGGTCGGGAGATCGGCCAGTTGCTGTTCGTGCGGGACATCACTCCTTTTAAAGCGCTGGACCAGCTGAAGTCCGACTTCATCGCCGCTGTCTCCCATGACCTGCGCTCTCCCCTCACCTATATGCGAGGCTTCGTCACCATGCTGGGCATGGCCGGCCCCCTGACCTCGCGCCAGCAGGAGTATGTGGAGAAGATTATGAGCGGCATCGATCAGATGACACGGCTCATCGAGGATCTGATGGATCTGAAGCGAATCGAGGAAGGGATCGGTCAGCGGGGGATCTGCCGCCTGAGCGACCTGATCCGGGACGTCTTCCATGAAATGCGTCCCCATGCGATGGCCCGGGGGCTTCGTATGACGCTGGAGATCAAAGGGCATGGGATCGTGAATGGGGATTCCGCATGGCTGCGCCGGGCGATCACGAACCTGGTGGACAATGCCATGAAATACACCCCGGAAGGAGGAACCATCTCCCTGGGTCTTATCGAACAGGGCACGGAGGCCATTGTCTGGGTGAGGGATACAGGGCTTGGCATTGCGCCGGCGGACCAGGCGCGGATCTTCGAGAAGTTCTATCGGGTGCGCCGTAAAGAGACCGCCCATGTAAAAGGGAGCGGCCTGGGGCTGGCGCTGGTCAAATCGATTGTGGAATGGCATGGAGGGCGGGTCTGGGTGGAGAGCCAGCTGGGCCAGGGCAGCACCTTCTACATGGCCATCCCGATGACCCCCGTTCCTGCCAGCGCGGATAGGCCCTGACCTGGAGCTCAGCGCAGGAAGGCCTGAGTCCCGGGCCTCATGTTCCTCCCTCAAGGCGCCAGCTCGGTTCGATACTCCGAATTTCCCGCCGGAGGCGCTGGGCTAAAGCCTGGCGCTCCTCCAGGCTGAGGAAAGCGGCCTCCACCGCGTTCTCCAGGATCCGCAACAGGTCCTTCCACTGTAAACCCATCCCCGCCATCGCGAACAGATATTCATCGGTCAATGTCGTGTCACTGATGCTCGGGTCATCGGTATTCAGCGTGACCTTCAGGCCCAGCCGGTAGAGATCCGGGAGGGGATGATGATGGAAACCCGCAACCGCCCCCGTCTGCAAATTGCTGGTCGGGCAGATCTCCAGGGGGATGTTCCGCTCATGAAGCAATCGAAGGACCTCAACATCATGGATGGCCTGGATCCCGTGGCCGATGCGGTGGGCCCCCATGACCAGAATCGCGTGGCGGATGTTCGCCGGAGGGCCAACCTCGCCGGCATGAACGGTCAGGAAAAGCCCCTGCTCCCGGGCCCATCGAAAAACTGGAACCAGATCCCCTGCAGACTTATGGAGCTCATCCCCCGCCAGATCCAGAGCCACCACGCCTCTGGAACGATAGGCCACTGCCAGACGGGCGATCCGCCAGGCGATCTCCGGATCTTCCCCCCGCAGGATGGTCAGAATCATACGCACCTGAATGTCGAACTCCTGCCGGGCCAGCTCCACGCCCTCCAGAACCCACTCAACGACCTCCTCCAGGTGAAAGCCCTGGGCCTGCGCGAGCGCCGCCGGGTTAAAACGAAGCTCCAGATAGCGAACATGGTCCAGAGCCGCATCAACGACTGCCTCATAGGCCATGCGACGGATGGCCTCCTCGCTGGTATAGAACCGGCGAAGAAGCTGGAAGCGGGAGAGGAAGCGATGGAAATCCGCGGGCTCGCTGACGGTGAACCGGATCAGGGGCTCCAGCTCCGCCGCCTCCAGATCCAGCCCCAGCCGGATCGGATGGCGGCGGGCGATCTCCATGAGGGTGCTCAGACGGAGGGAGCCCTCCAGATGCCGGTGCAGATCGACTTTAGGGAGGCGATGGAGAAGGGAACGCCATGCCTGCGCCACCGGGCCGCGTCGCAGGCGCATCCGCAGGCGCTCCGGAAATTGCTCCAGAGATCTTGACCCCTTATCCTCTCGACTTTGCATAGAATCCATCTCCGGGCGCTCTACAAGCCGGCTGCGGAAAAAGAACACGCCGCTCACGATTCGCCGAAGAGAAACTCCAGCAACTCATCAGGGGCCGTGGTCGGCGGCTTGGGGATCGTGAAATAGAAGGTGCTCCCTTTCCCCAGCTCGCTCTCCGCCCAAACCCGGCCGCCATGGGCCTCCACAATCCGCTTGACGATGGCCAGGCCCAACCCCATCCCTCCGAACCGCCGCCGGGTGGATCCATCCACCTGGTAAAACCGCTCAAAGATGCGCTCCAGTTTATCCGGCGGGATCCCGATGCCCGTGTCCTGAACGGACACCTGAACAGAGTCCTCCAGGTCCTGAATGCGAACCGTGATGCGCCCCCCGTTCGGGCTGAACTTCACCGCGTTATGCAACAGGTTATCCAGGACCTGGGAGAGCCGCTCTCGATCCCCCCAGACAATGGCCGGACCCCCCGGATCCTCTATAGTGAACTCCAGGCCGGCCTGGGAGGCCGTGAGCTGGAAGCTCTGGACGGACACGCGGGCCAGGGCCACGATATCCACCGCCTCAAAGTTGAGCGCCCCTCGCTCGATCCGCTGGAGGGTGACAATATCGCTCACCAACCGGCTCAGAAGGTTGGTTTTCTCCGCGATGATCTCCATCGCCTCTCGCTGGGCTTCGGTTAATGGTCCCATCTGGCCATCCAGCAGGAGATCCACATACCCCTTGATGAAGGTCAGAGGGGTCCGTAGCTCGTGAGAGACGTTCTGCACGATTTCATCTTTCAGGCGATCCGCCTCCTGAAGCTCTTCGTAAGCCCGACGCAGCTCCTCCGCATGGGCCTTCAATTCGTAGAACAGGCGGGCGTTCTCAATCGCTGCCGCCGCCTGCGTGGCCACAATGGTCAGCAGGCGCTCATGCTCCGGCTGAAAGGCATGGGGGATCTCATGGTCCACCGAGAGGGCACCGATCACCCGATCGCCGACCATCAGCGGGACGCACAGCAACGAGCGGACCGAGGGATCAAACACCACGAAACGGGGATCCGCCCGGGTATCCGGGACATAGATCGGGCGCTTCTGCTGGACGACCTGCCCGGCGATCCCCTCGCCGATTCGCAGGCGGGCCTCCTGCCGCCAGCGGTCTTTGACCCCGGCAGCGGCCCGGATCTCCAGCATCTCTGTGCGAGGGTTCAGCAGCATGATGTTCGCCGCCCGACAATGGAGAACCTCGCGCAGGGTCGTCACCACCGAATCCAGCAGGATCCCCAGGTCCAGGGTGGTGCTCATCCGGCGGGCGAACTCATACAGCGTGGTGACCTCCCGCAGGCGCTGGGTCGTCTCGCGGTAGAGGCGGGCGTTCTCCAGGATCACCGCGAGATGCCCTGCCAGGGTGGTCATCAGGCGCAGGTCCTCCTCGGTGAAAGCATTCAGGCGCGGGCTCTCCGCGTTGAGCACGCCGATGACCCGATTCTCGATCTTCATCGGGACAGCCAGCTCGGATCGGGTGCCGGGCTCCGCCTCCAGATAATCCGGATCCTGCGTGACATCCGGGACCAGCGCGGGGATCCCCGTCCGGGCCACCCGTCCGGTGATCCCCTGATGGATGGTGAGGGGAACCGAGATCGCCTGCTCGGAGAACCCGTAATGCCCGAAGCTCCGGAGGTGCCCTGTCCTTTCTTCCAGCAACAGGCACTCCACCGCTTCAAAGCCCAGCGTTCGCTGGATGGCAAGGAGGGCCTGATGGATCACGCGCTCCGGATCCAGTGTGGCGGTCGCTGCCGCGATCACCTCGTAGAGGACGCTCAGCTCATTGAGCCGGCGGCGCACCTGCTGGAAAAGCCGTGCGTTCTCCAGGGCGATCGCCAGCTGTCCGGCCAGGGCGCTGAGCAGACGAACGTGATCCTCCTGAAAAGCCCCCGGTTCGGGGCTCTGGACATCCAGGACACCGATCAGGCGATCGCCCAGCAAAAGGGGAACGGCCAGCTCCGCCCGGGTCTGGGGGATCCGCGGCAGGTATCCCTCATCGGCCTGGACATCCGGCACCCGCACAGGGGACCGGGTCGCCGCGGCACGTCCTACCACCCCCTCCCCCCGTCGCAGGCGATGGGCGCGCTGGGCCTCCTCCTCTCGCCCGCTGGTTCGATACCGCACCAGCACATCCGGATCCGCAGGGTCCACCAGGAAGAGGGCCACAAACTGAAAGGCCGGATCCTCCTGAAGCAGCCGGATGATCTGATCGATCAGGGCATCGAAATCCGTGAAGCGGACAGCGATCTCGGAGGCCCGGTGGAGAGTTTCCAGCTCCCGCAGACGGTTCAGGGCCTCCTCATACAGGCGGGCGTTGGCGATCGCCACCGCCATCTGATCGACGATCGTGCTGAGCCAGCGGAGCTCGTCCGCACTGAACAGATGGGGGGATTCAAAGACCACA
>BEHY01000037.1 GCA_002898735.1 Candidatus Thermoflexus japonica | reverse complement strand
CGATCCGGAGAGGGTAAGACGGTTGACCGGCTGGCAATGGATACTGGATGCATTTCAGAAGCTCTCCCTAAACATGGCTCTACCATGAGCAATTGGTATAAGGTTACCAAAGGCGGGATCTTCTACTCCCGAAAGCTTCGCGCGCTTTTATGGCCACCCACGGATCTTCGCTGCCATACGCCGGATATCCTCATATGCTTCCGGATCTGGAAGAACAAATCGCTCCACCCGCAGCATCGTCAGCGCCCCTCGCCCCTGGGGATCCTCATGCATTTTTAAAAACGCCTCCCGGAGGGCCTCTTTCAATTCCGGGTTTAATTCCGGATGCACCACTACAGGCGGGATCCCGAAGGGAGGCGAGCGCTCGATCACGCGCACACCGGCGATCAAATCGGGCTCGCTATGGCTCAACGCCTCATAGACCAGAGAATCGATCGAGGCCCCATCTGCAAGCCCCTGAGCGACCGCCCGGATGCTGTTGTCATGGCTGTAGGTGAAAAAGGCGTTCTGGAAGAAACTTTCCGGGGTCTCCCCGATCTGGGCCAGTCGATATTGGACATAGAGCCGGCCAGAGTTCGAGAGAGGATCCGTGAAGGCAAAGCGGCGCCCGCGAAGATCCTCCAGTCGATAAAAAGGGCTGTCCGCGGGGACGATGATGAGCGAATGATAAGTGGTGGTTCCGTTGATCTGGGGAACGACCAGAAGCTCCATGTAGCCTTCCCGCTCCCCCTCCACGAAGGCGCCTCCGCAGACAAAGCCCAAATCGGCCTGGCCAGTGCGGATAAGGTCATTGATCTCTGCATAGGTGGGGCGCTGAAGCAATTCCACCGGCCGATCCAGACGATGGGCAAGATAATCCAGGAGGGGGCTATAAGTCTCAAAGGTGGCTCGAGGGGAGATCACCGGGGCCACCGCCACCCGCAACGGCAATCGCCCGGGGGCACGCTCCAGGGCGACCACAGCGCCCTCCCCCTCCGCCCTCAGCCGCACATATGGATAATCCTGTGGCGCGCATGCCCCCAGAAGCCAGAGCGCTCCTATGAGCCATCCAGGGCTCAAAATCCAGCGTCGCATCTTTTATTCCTGCGCTTCAGGCTGAGGTATTGTGGCCGTCCTCTCCCTGAGCCTTCAACAGCTCCTCGACCTGTTCCGCTTATAAATTTTATCCCCTCCCCGGAGGCCCCGGTAGCGCCCTGTCCAGTTATATGAGGCTTTCAACTCACCAGTGACCTCCCGCGCTGACAAAAGCCTGACGACACGTCGCACAATATTGCCTCAGGTAACGGATCAGCTCCGGGCTCTCCCCCCTCAGTCGATTCTCAATCCAGTCCAGCAGGGTAGCGGCTGTAATTGGCTGCCCGCACCGGATACACCGGACGATCTTCGCCTCATGGATCGGGACCTGCCCGCGGCGCCAGACCTGGAGATCCACAGCTCGAACGATCTGAATGGCTCCCCGCGCGTGCTCCGGGCATGCCAGGAGGCACTCCTCACAGGCCACGCAACGCCCAGCATCGAAAGTCCATCGCCGGCGATCGGCTTCTTCTTCCAGCCCGAGGGCTCCCGCTGGGCAAACCTGCGCGCATCGGGCGCAGCCAGTGCAGACATCGGGGTCGATATGAATCTGCCCGAGCGGAGCGAGGGGATCCGTGAGGGAGAGCTCCGTGCGTGAACATAGCTCCGCCAGGAGCTGGAACACCCTGGCCGGCTCCTGAGGGAGGAACAATCCCCACACCTCGATCCGCCCCATGCTTTCCGGCGGAGGTTGAAGCAGATCCCTTCCCGACCGGATCCGATCCTCCGGGAGTCCCAGCTGAGCCAGAACCCGCTGGCAGAAGCGCACAGTCCCTGCCCCTCGCTCTTCCAGATGATGCGTGCAGCCTTGCGGGCATGAGAAGACCTGCACAGCCCCTGCGCCCAGCACCAGGGGGGCCAGCAACCATGAAGGGGGAAGCATCCCCACGCATGGAACAGTAACCTTCAGCCATGACGGATGGGCCCGAAGCGGAGCGACCTCCGCTCGCTGGCACTGAAACACCAGCCCTCGTGGGCGCAGATCCCCAATCCGTGGATCCAGTAAAGTCTGGATTTCCCCTTCCAGCTGCTCGGGGGTCCACCTGGGGTTCACAATAGCGCCGCGTGGACAGGATACCACACACAACCCGCAGGTCTGGCATGTTTCCTTGTCCAGCTCCGGGTATCCATCCACCCATCGCCAGGCCCCATAAGGACACACCCTCTGACAGACCTGACAGCCTTGCTCCGCGGCACAGCGTTCCCGTTCCACCCCTGGCACCCCTTCATAGAAGAGCCAGGATAACTGAAGCATGGCCCGGCGATCCAGCTTCCGAGACAGTCGGGGGCGGATTTGCTCGGGGCGGCTTCCTTGATACCTCCAAGCGCGGGCGACAGCAGACATTAAGAGGAGGAGCGCATGTGCAATCCACGCCTCTTCATGCCCGGAGGGAAGAACACGGATTTCCATCCCCAGAGGATCCATTCCAGCTTTCCGCACTTCCGTCTGAAAGGCGCCGAGGTTGCGTGGAGGATGACACATCCCCAGAATTACATGCTGCACGGGATGCCGGCGGAGGAAATCGCCAAGGGCCCCGGGTCGCTCACATAGCCCGGGGAGCCTCCGAAAAATCCCTTCCGGGAAAACAGAGGCCATCCGGTCCTCGAGGGCCTTCAGGTTGAGATCGAGATCTTCGCAAACCAGGATGGCTGTTCGGGGAATCATCTGCAGCTGTCCGATCGCTGAGTATCCGGCAATGGCAGGCTTGCGGGCAGGGAAATCTACAGGCCCCTGTCTCGCCCTCACTGCGCGACGGGGGACCTTTCCCCTTTCAGCTCATGATCCAGCTTCATCCCCCGGGAAGGATCCAGGGAGGCAACAAGGGTCACCCAGTCCCCATCGTGAAAGATGTAGGCCTCCACCGCCTCCACCGCTGCCCGATAGAGATTCGCCCCCAGCTCCGCTCGGGCTTTGCAGGCGAGAGGCGGAATCCAGCGCCGGAGATGCCGGATCAGGAAACGACGTTCAAAGGACAGCAGGCGCGATATCGGACCGCTCTCTGCCCAGGCCCGAGATTCCTGATAGCACAGGAAAGCCATGAACTCCAGCTCGACGACCAGATGATCTGGGGGCAGGAGATGCTCCGAGGAAGGCCGGAGCCCAGCTTCTCGATATGCACGCTCCAGTTCCAGAAGCACCCTCCCCTGACCCCATCCCTCCGGATCCAGATAACGGGAGGCCTGGAGGGGGACAACCTGGAGGAGCTCTGTGTAAGCGACCTCCCGTTCATGAGGTGCGAGGCGGAGCCGACGCACCTGGCCCACCCATCGCCGCCATGGACCATAAAACGCAAAGTGCTGAAGGAAAGCTCCGTATGCCTCCAGGATCCCCGCCGCCTCATCCAGCTGTTCCAGGCGCTCTTCTTCTGGAGCCAGAAAAGACGCGGCGAGGAACCGGTAGAGCGCGTAGCGCAACTGTGCGATATCTTCCAGCCGGATCGAAATCATCGGGCTCATGGTTCGCCACCACCCAGGGCCCAGGGGTCTGTCAGAGCCGCTCCGGCCAGAGCTCATAAACGACTGCCGCAAGGAAGACAATCATCACTCCCAGGATGAAGAGAGTGGGAGGCGAACCCAGGATCGAAAGGACCAATCCAAGCCCATAAGCCCATTGCTCGACAGAGGCAACCACCGGACGAGGGACCAGAACCACTCGCGGGTTGCTGTAGATCGGGCTGCTGGGCGGGAATCCCCATGGAGCCGCGAAGAAGAAATAACTCAACGCCTGAAGGGCAAACCCGCCGACCACCATGGCGACCGCTACCGCTGTCCGCGGGAACGAGGCGCGACCGTGTGGGAGGGCGAACACCGCCTGCGCGCGCCACGGCACGGTCTCCTCCGCTTCCGCGACCTCCATGATGGGAAAGACCTTCGCGAACAGGGCGTAGATCAGGGTTCCCAGCCCGATCAGACCCAGGACGATCCGGAGCTCCACCAGAGAAGGAACATAGAACCCGGAACTGTAGGGGAGGAGAGTGCCATGAGTCTGTGAGGGGACAACGATCAGAAACCGCTTCCCCACGGCGGCCAGGTTCACCATCAGGCCGCTCAGGACCAGGAGCGGGATAGACCAGCGATGGCTTAGCAGCTGAACCGCTAACAGACCAAATGGAAGCACCAGGCAGAATATGGAAGACCAGTAGATCGGGGCGTAAGCCCCGAAGAGCAGGGTCTCCATCACCCGCCGCTCATAATAACCGCCTGTATACATTCCGGTCAGAACTTCCACCACCGTGAAATAGAGATAGACAGCCAGGAGGATGAACAGAAAGTGTCCCAACCATTGGAAGACCGTCAGGTTCAAACGCTCGTGCTCCCGCAGCGCCCAGCGGAAGATCGCAGCCAGGATCACCAGGAGTCCCAGTCCGGAGATGCCCGCCATCACCACAAAGGCAGGCGCCTGCAACGCGCTATACCACCCGGGCCGCCCCACCTGCAGACCGAAGACGAATCCCAGGGTGGAGTGAGCCGTGATCAGGAGCGGGACAATCGCAATGGCCAGCCAGAAGCTGGTTCGGTGATGCCGTTCCTGTTCTGCCGGGGTTCCCTGATAACCGGAAGCCCAGAGCCGATGAAACCCCTGAAGGCGGCTGGGAACGCGGGCACAGACCGCCGCATCCCGCCGCCCGTCCAGGAAGAAATACACCACGCTGGCGAACAGGTAACCCGCCACTACCAGCGTGAAGGTCCCGAAGAACGGCGATTGGGGACGGGCGTAACGGGGAAGGTTGATCAGCCCCCGGAGCGGCTGCCCCAGGTCTGCCAGGATCGCCAGGGCAGCCAGGATCAGGGCGATAATGGTCAGCAGCTCGGCCATGCGGGAGAGCGGCTTCAGCTCCTTTAAGTTCAACAGGCGGATGAGAGCAGCCACCGTGATCCCGGCGAAGCTGATTCCCACGAAGTAGATGTCAAAGGCCACATAAAGCCCCCATGGCGCTCCGCCCATCGTCCCGATATCACGGAGGCCGGTGACCACCAGACCCTCATTGAGCTGCTGGAGATAGGCCTGCAGGCCGGATGCAAACACCACCGCTGCCAGGCCGACCAGGAGCAGCCAGCCCGGGGTGATCTGGCCCACACCATAAGGGAGACGCTCGCCGTGTCCACGCATGGCTTACATCCTCGCTCGAACAGGTTCGATCTGACGGGTTTCCGGTCCCGGCGGTTTCCCGCCGACATAGAACACACGGGGCTCCGTCCCCAGCTCCTCAAGGAGCCGGAAATGGGGCTTCTGCCGGAGCACCCGTGAAACCACGCTATCTGGATCATCCAAATCCCCGAAGAGGAGCGCCTGCACCGGACAATTGGCCACACAGGCGGGTGGTTTCCCCTGCTCGACCCGATGCACACAGAAAGTGCATTTCTCAATCACCCCTTTGATGTGACCACCACCAGCGATCCGCCGGCGCTCCTCCCCATAAGGTCGATCGAGATCCGGATTCCTGTAGGGAGGGACCATCCCTCCGGTAATGGGCTTCAGGTCCGGATCGTTCCAGTCCAGATAATAATTTCGATCCGGGCGCTTCCAGTTGAAGTAGTTCACCCCATAGGGGCAGGCCACCTCGCAATAGCGACAGCCAATGCAACGTTCCCAGTCTGTCGCCACCAACCCATCCTCCCGCTTGTAACGCGCTCCAACCGGGCATACCTTCACACATGGCGCATTGTCGCAATGCATACAGGGGCGAGGCATGAACCATTGGCGGACATTGGGGAACTCCCCTTCCTCGAAACGAAATACATACATCCAGAAGATCGCCTGAGGGGTGTTGTTTTCGATCTTGCAGGCTTCCATGCATGCCCGACAACCCATACATCGGCTGAGGTCGATTACCATCCCATAACGTGGCATGATCGATCCTCCCCGGCGAGTCTTTATGCGACATAATGCGCGACCAGATGGTTCGCCCCACAGATTCCCCATCGCGGATCCGCCATCCCTTAACCCCCGCGCCGGCGCTCGCCCGATCTCGTGGGGATCCGGAGAGCGAGAAGATGAGACCGGCCTCTTCCTGCGAAGATCTCCCCAGGATGCGGGGCCCTGGCTTTCCCCGACCTCAAAGCGCCTCTTTGAGGCAAGGGCGAGCAGCGGGCATCATGCTTTGTAGATCCGCACCTTTACATGAAACGATTGATCCGCCGTGCAACCGACATAACCCTCGCCGGTGAAGAAGAGAGCACTGGCGGCTGGTCCCTGGCCCTGAGCCCAGGGGTGAGTCCACAACCCATAGCCATGGGGCAGTCCCACCATATCCGGTCGGATCCCTTCGGTGTAATGGACCCGTACTCGCACCCGGCGAGTTTCCCCGGTCAACGCATGGTGGGATTCCACCCAGACCTCCTCCCCATCTGCAATGCCCAGCTCCCGAGCGGTCCTGGGGTGGATATCCAGGCGCTGGCGCGGCGCCAGCTCGGCCAGCAGGGGGATAAAGCTGCTTCGGGATTGCTTGAACTCGATCATCTTGTAGCTGATCAGGTAGAAACGGTATTCAGGTGGAGAGCTCTCCATGGTCGGTGGACGCCAGGTGGGCAGGGGTGTATAATCCCGCCAGTAGAGCTCATCGACCCCTCGGGCTTTCATCTCCTCACGATAACGAAGTAGAGACTCGCCGTAAAACCGATGGCGGATTCCCCCGAAAGGCGGCTCAACGGCGTAGCCGTAACGGCTCTTCACAGGGATCGGCCCCTTCACTCGAACGCCATGCTTTTCGAAATAAGCAATTCCTTCCTCAATCCCCTGGGACTTCGCCCATCGGTCGAAAATCTCCCGAACGGAAGGCTTGCGATCCAAAGGAAGCAAGTAGGGCGCCTTCAGCTTCAACGCCTTGTTCAGCTCGTCCAGATATCCCCCCTCCCCATAGAGAAGCCCCAGATGCTCACAGAGGTCCATATAGCTTTCGATCTCCCCTCGGGATTGAAAGAGCGGTTCCATCACCGGAAGCCGCAGGGCCACGCCATCCACCTGGCCATCCGCTATCGAGTAGGGTCCTTCGTATTTCTCCAAAGTGGCAGCCGGAAGAACCACATCGGCGAACAGATCTGCAGTCTCCGAAAGCCACGGGCTGATCACCACCACGAACTTGAAACGCTTGTAGGCTTCCATAATATCTGGTTGGGATCCGTAAGCGATCACCGGATTTGTCATGTGAACGATCGCGATCTCGGGGACCTTCTCCACCTGGTATTTCTCTGGATTTTGCATGACCTTTGCCATCACTGCAGGGCTGGCACTGTTGATGGGGAAGAAGGGGCTGTCCTTCAGGTAGAAGTTGTAGGGCGGATCCTGGATCCGGATCTGATCCAGCTTCTCAAAATTCGGATGGATCTTCCAGGTGAAATCGACCATAGGGCCTCCGACGGCACCTACAGCGCCGAGGAGCATAAAGACCATCAGGATGGCACGGATCGCCTGGAATCCGAGCTCCTGCTGGGCCATGTGATAAGCCATCACGCTCACCGGCCGGTAAGGCAGATCCAGCCCATCCACACGGATCGTGCTGCCGATCATTGCGTTCTCGCCCAGCTCCAGGGCAATCCGACGAATTTGCTCCGCAGGGATCCCGCAGATCTCCGCAGCCCACTCCGGTGTGCAGGGTGCAACGTGCTCCTTAAACACCTGAAAAGCAGGGCGAACCCGCTGGCCCTCTACCTCGTAAACGCCCTCCAGAGCGGGATCCACCCCCGGCGCATCATAGGGTTGAGGGCGGTTGGTGACCAGATCCCAGATCTGCTCTTTCCCATCTATCCGCAGGAAGAAGCCGTCTTCCTTTACCAGAAACGGAGCGTTGGTATAGCGTTTCAGATAATCCGTATCCACATGGTGGGCTTCAAGCAACACATGGCAGAAGGCCAGTGCCATAGCGAGATCCGTGCCCGGCCGGATGGGAAGCCACTCATCCACGAAAGGGCCCCCACCTCGCAGCCGTGGGTCAATGAGGACCACCTTCATCCCACGCTCCCGGGCCGCAAGGAATTGCTGGGGCCATGTGATCCAGCACAGCTTATTCCCTCCGGCGTTGGTCAGGTTCCATCCCCACGCCAGTAAATATCGGGTGTAACGGAAATCTGGATGCAATACGCTGCTGAGACCAAGGGTATATTCGCACGCCCGATATCCTGCATCTGAACAGAAAGCCCCGTGACCCAGCTTGGTGGCCTTCAGGACCTTCACGAAGGCTTCATCGTAGAACGCTTCGCCCTTGCTTCGCCCCTTCTGCCAGAGGATGAGAGAGGGATCCCGATCATAGACCTCCCGGATCTTCGCGGCCACAAGGCGAAGAGCCTCCTCCCATGAGGCCTGGCGCCAGCGCCCGTGGATGCCTTTTTCGTTCGTTCGGATCAGCGGGGCCTTCACCCGATTCGGGTCGTAGAGGGCGATGATCTGCGCCATCCCCTTGGGGCACAGCGTGCCCCGGTTTCGAGGATGTGCAGGATGACCTTCCAGTTTCACCACGCGGCCGTTGATTCGCCGGGCGAGGATCCCACAATCCTGCTTGCCGATCCAGCAGGTCGTGGGAACCCATTCCTCGATCAATGGGCTCGCAGGTTCCTGGGAAGCCGCCTCCAACATCTCCAGCCCAGATGAGAAAAGCCGCCCGGCCAGGAAAAGCCCTCCCGCCGCTGCTGAGCCTTTCAGGAAACGTCGTCGTGTGAGCCGCATCTTCTCCCCCAACCTCATGGGTTTTCAGACGGATGAGCTGCCCTACCCCAACGCACGGGAAAGGGCTCACCCGAATAGACCGGCCCTTCCTCTCCGTTTCCATCGTAATCAAAAGGGAGAAGGTTAGGAACCGTGGAGGCTACGGATTTTCAAGCCATGGGAACTCGGAGGAAAACCACGAGGGGATCGCCAGATCCGTCAGGCGAATCCTGATCTCTGTAAGGGAAAACCTGACAGAAGATGGCGGACGGCTCTCAACAGCCCGCCCGGCCTGCAAAAGCCCTGCAGGAGAGGCAGGTTGCTGTTTATGGTGACAATGCGGAAGGACCGAACAGTGTATGCTCTACTTCATCCCACGCCGATTCCAGAGGATTGATAGAGGGGCTTTCCCCGTTCAGGCGCTGGCGGGCAACCTCGCGTTCCAGAGGGATCAGCTTCTCCCGCGCTTCCCGGAGCATCTCCGACAGCAGGGCCCGGACCGCTGCCGGATCCTTCTGGAGGAAACGCTCCGAACGAGCGAAGGCATCCGCGTAATCGAAGGCACCCCGGAAAAACTCCTCCAGCCGGGCCTCCAGCGCGGGCAGATCCTCCGGCGATCGGACCCGGGCCATGAAGGCGCAAAGATCTTCCCCGGAGGCCAGGCGCGCGCACTGAACCTCTTCCTCCGCAGGGGGGCGCCACGCGGCGACCGCCGCCCGCAACAGGGCCCATTCCTGGGCGAGATAATACTGCGCCCATCGGCGCGGGTCTTCCCCGGCCCCTGGATGGGAAAGCGGAGATCGGGCGCTGCGGAACGAGAAGGAGAATCGCTCAAACCGCCGGGGGATCGCTTCAAAGGCCGCCTGCAAACGCGCCCGGCGGTCCTCCCCGGTAGATTCCGACATGGCGAGGACGATCAGGGCCGCGGCCTGCTCCGGCCGCTGGGCGTAGCCGCCCAGGATGCTGGCCACATAGGGGGCATCGATCCCCAGCGCTTCCTTCCGACGCGCTGCTTCCTCCACCACCCGCTCTGTCAGAGTGGGACGAAGGGCCCGTAAACACCTCCGCGTATCGGAGCCGGCATGAGCACACGCGAGGGCCTGAGGCGCCCAGCCCGACCAGGCGGCGGAAAACGATTCGCTCCAGATCCGCTGGAGAGGGAGGTTCGCAAACGGCGAGGCCTCAGAGGGCGACCTCGGGGAGAAACGACACCCGGCGATGGTGAGCAAAAAGATCCAGGCTGCGATCGAAATCTTCCCACCGTTCCACCGAATGCGATGCATCATGGGCAGGCGCCTCCTGACGGGCTTCCGACCGCTCCAGGCCTCAGGCTTGATTTTTCCCATAATATCCGACAATATTCTTAGCGCAACCGGCTCGATCGTCTGTTGGGCGATCCCGGCTATGGATTCGGGATTCGCCCTGTCTTCCCCATCCTCTACCCCGCGAGGCGGCATAAAGAGAGGGGTGAGAGGAAGCGGTGGGTCGGACGGCGAAGCAACCCGGCCACCCTCGGGAGCGATCCGTTGGGATCGCTGCTCTTTGCGCCAGGAGTCCGGTCTTTTCCGGCTTCCACAGAGGAGGCGCCGATGCAGCCCTGGGCCTATCCCGTGGATCTCTCAAAGATCCGGGTTCGCTGGGAGCAGTTCGTCACCCATCGACGGCTCGACCCTGATCTGGACCCGCTGGTGGCCGCTTCATGGGAGCGATGCTTCCCGCGGTTGAACCCCCTGGCCCCCCCGGCCCTCCCCTGCCTGGACGAACAGACCCTGGAGCGGGTGCGGATCACGCTCTTCGATCTGATCGCCACCGCTCGCCCCCTGATGGAGGACCTTCACCAGTTCACGGAAGGTTCCGGCCTGGCGATCGCGCTCCTGGATAGCGCCGCTTGTGTCCTGGATATCCTGGGGGATCCGGAGATCGTCCGCGCGGCGGAGGCCGTGGGGCTTCGACCGGGCGTTTACTGGGGCGAAGGCCATGTGGGCACCAACGCCTTCGCCCTCGCCCTCCTGGAACGAACCCCTGCGCAGGTGGTCGGCGCGGAGCATTTCCTCGCCCTCTATCATTCCTGGGTCACTACCGCCGCTCCGATCTACGGCCTGGACGGGCAGCCGCTGGGGGCGATCGGGGTCATGGCGCCCGCGGAGCGGGCTCAGCCGGATACCCTGGGGATGGTGATGGCGGCCGCCCGGGCCATCGAGAACCAGTTGCAGGCGGAGGCGAACCTGCAGGAGCATCATCAGCTCCTGGCCGAGCTCCAGGCGATCCTGGAGGCCATCGATCAGGTGGTCCTGGTCCTGAACGCCCGGGGACATGTGATCCGCCTGAATCGAACAGCCACCCGGGTGCTGGGTCTGGATCCCTCCGGGATCCTGGGGCGTCCATTAACGGATCATATTCGATTGCCCCCGACCTTCCAGGAAGCCCTGTCTGATCCGGAGATCCATCGGGAAGCCGAAGGGGCACTCATCGTGGATGGCGCCCCGATTGAGGGGTGGATCGGCCTGCATGCCGTAACGGAGGGGCGACGGCATCTGGGATTTGTCCTGACCTTCCGGCGGAGCGAGCAGGTGCACCAGATGGTGGCCCGGCTGGTCGGCGCCCAGGCGATGATGACCCTGGCGGACATCCCCGGCCGCTCCCGGGCGATCCAGCAGGTCCGCCAGCAGGCCCGGGCAGCGGCCCGAACCAGCCTTCCCGTCCTCCTTCTGGGGGAGCCGGGCACCGGCAAAGGCGTTCTCGCCCGCGCGATCCATAACGCCAGCATCCGGGCCAGCGGCCCCTTCCTCGCCGTATCGTGCCGGGCCATCCCCCGGGAGCTGCTCGCTATGGAGCTGCTGGGGGTGGAAGGGGGCGCGTTCCGGAACGGGCCGACGGAGGGACGGCCGGGCAAGTTCGAGCTGGCCCATGGGGGCACCCTGTATCTGGATGAGATCGAGGCCCTGCCCCTGGAAGTCCAGGCCGCGATCCTGCGGATCCTGGAAACGGGGGAGGTCATGCGCCTGGGCGGCCTGCGCCCCATCCGCGTGGATGTGCGGCTGATCGCCTCCTCAGCTGTGGATCTGGAGCGGCTGGTCGCCGAGGGGCACTTCCGCGCGGATCTGTATCATCTGCTGGCCAGCACGGCGATCCGGATCCCGGCGCTACGGGAGCGGCCGGAGGATATCCCCCTCATTGCGGAAGCCGTGTTCCGCCGCCTGCGCCGGGCCTCAGGGCGAACCTACCGGATCACGGAAACGGCCATGCAGCGGTTAAAAGCGTATCCATGGCCGGGGAACGTACGGGAGCTGGAAAACGTCCTCGAGCGGGCGGCTGCGCTGAGCGAGGACGGCTGGATCGATCTCCCGCATCTTCCGGAGCGGATCGTGCGGGGGATGGCGATGGAAGAGCGGCCGGAATCCATCCGGCCGGTGGAGGAGCTGGAGCGGGAGGCGATCCTGCGGGCGGCCGTGCAGTATCGGGGTCGCATCAGCGAGATGGCCTCGGCCCTGGGCCTCAGCCGCACCACCCTCTGGCGCCGCCTGAAACGCTACGGCATCCAGCCTGCCATGTTCCGGAACAGGCAGAATCACCGAAAGGGCTAAGGCGGTGGAGCCAGAACCCTTCCGTTCAGGGGAGCGCGTCGGTGACGCGGATATTCATGTTCCTGATCGTATGCGGATATCTCATTCTGGCCTGGGGATTCGCCACACGGACGCCGCCGTGGCAGGTGCCCGACGAGCCGGCCCATTACAATTACATCCGGTTTATCGCTACCACCGGGCGCCTGCCCGTCCTGCAGCCCGGGGATTACGATCAGGACTACCTGAGCGAGATCGTCTCCAGAGGCTTCCCCCCCGAGCTCCCCATCGACCCGCTGCGTTATGAGTTCCACCAGCCTCCCCTCTATTACCTGCTGATGACCCCGATTTTCCTCCTCTCCGGGGGTGACCTGCTCTCCCTTCGGCTGTTCTCGGCGATCCTCGGGCTGCTCCAGATCCTCCTGGCCTTCACGGCGGTGTCCCGGCTGTTTCCAGAGCGGCCGGCCTGGGCGCTGGGGACCGCGGCGGTCTTCGCCTTCCTGCCCCAGCATCTGGCGATGAACGCCGGCGTGAACAACGACGCCCTGGCCGAGGTGCTGATTCTGGGACTGTGGGTCTGGATCGCCCACGAGCTCCGCGGCCATCCGCCCCGTCGGGCATGGATCGGAGGGCTTCTTCTGGGGGCTGGCTTTCTCACCAAGACCACCGTCTATCCGATGGCGCTGGTCCTCCTGGCCGCCGTTCTGGCCCGGGACGCCGCAGCAGGCCGTCCGTGGATGGAGCGGCTTCGACGCCTGACCCCCTGGCTGCTTCCAGCCCTCGCCATCGGGGCCCTCTGGTGGGTTCGCAACGGGATCCTCTACGGCTGGCCCGATCTCCTGGGCCTGCAACAGCACGATCGGGTCGTCACCGGACAGCCCCGCACATCCGAGTGGATCGCGCGCTACGGCCTTATCGCCACCCTGGACCGTTTCCGGACGTTCACCTTTCAAAGCTTCTGGGGGCAGTTCGGATGGATGGGCGTGGTGCTGGAGGCCCGATGGTATCTCCTGTTCGCCTGGCTGACGGCCTTCGGCCTTATGGGGTTTATGCTTCACCTGGGGCGTGAGCGGCGCCGCTCGCCCCTCTGGAGCGTCCGGGGGGTCCTGATGCTGCTGTCGACGGGGCTCACCGCGGGGACTTATCTCTGGTATAACCTCTCCTTCGTCCAGCATCAGGGGCGCTATCTCTTCCCGGCCCTGCTTCCCATCGCGCTGGGGTTGGTGATCGGATGGCTCACGTGGGCGGAGGGAAAGGAAGCGGAAGGCCTGGGAGTCGCATGCGGCCTCGGGGCGATTACGCTGGGGATCGCCGGGCTCATCCATGGGGATCTTCCGTTGTTCCCGATCGGCCTTCTCGCCGGGACAGGTCTGATCGTCTGGCTATCGGCCCGGTTTCCATCCCTCCGTCCCTATCTGGGCCTGGCCGTCTGCCTCGGCGCTTTCACCCTGGATCTCTACTTCGCGCTGGTGATCATTCCATCCGCCTTTTGAACGGGGCTTCGGGCCCGGGGGGCCGCGCCGCATGGGGAGCGCGCTTCCCCCCACACCGCTGCGTGGCGCAGGGAGGGGGGAAGATCCGTCACTCCTCCAGTACCCGGTAGGTTGCTTCGATGACCTCCTCGCGCCCCGATGACGCCCGCGGCTTCTCCGCCGGGGCCAGGTCCAGCAACATCCGTAAAGCGAGCAGCAGGAGGAGCAGATCGTCCAGAGAGCCGATCCCGGGAATCATCAGGTCCGGCAGGAGATCGATCGGGGAAAGGATGTAGATCAGGGCCAGAAGCGGAAGCATCTTCAACCAGCCCGGCGTGCGGGGATCCCGCATCAGCCGCCAGATCCGGCGCAGATCATGCCACCAGCTCCACAAGGTTCCATGTCGACCCATGCCCGCTCCCCTTTCTATCCGCTCCAGGGGTTACGCCGCTCCGAAAGACACTCCACGCTGGTCGCTTCCCGGGGCCTGAAGGGATTCGGGGAGGGGGCACCCCCTCCCCGAACGAGAACGGAACCGCGCGGATCCCGTCGGTGGACCAGGACTCACTCTTCGGCCGCCAGGCGCACCACCATCTTGAAGATATCGGACTCCGTGATGATCCCGACCACGCGGCCGTTCTCCACCACCGGCAGGCCGCCGATCTTGTGCTCCAGCATCAGGCGCGCCGCCTCATAGATCGGCGTATCGGGAGTGACGGTGATGACCTTGCGGGTCATGATCTTGTCCACCGTGAGGCGAGCCAGGAGATAGTTGAGCTCAAAGATGCTCAGAGAGGTGGCATCCGAAGGAGAGGCCTCGCGCACATCCCCAAGGGTGACGATCCCCACCAGATGGCCGTTCTCATCCACCACCGGCAGGCGGCGGATGCGCTTCTCTTTCATGATCTGATGGGCTTCCGGAAGGGTTGTGCGCGGGGAGATGGTGATGGGATTGGGGGTCATCCAGTCCCGCACCTTGTATTGCTTGAGGACGCTGGCCATGGGAAACCTCCAGGCGCAGGATATCCACAGTCAGTATAACACATGGCGGGAAGCGGCAGCCGCACGCGGCCATGGGGGATCGGATCACCGGGAGCCCTGTGCATCCTCGAAGGGGTTCCTCATGGGCAGCCCCTCCGCCCGGGCGGCCGCCAGGAGGGCCCTATCTCCGCTGCGGTTGTGGCCTTACGGGGAGACATCGGCGGGCGAAGGATGGTAGTGACCTTCGATCCACACCTCGCCGTGAGAGCCGATCTCCTTCTTCCAGACGGGGACGATCTCCTTCAGGCGATCGATGCCGTAACGGGCCGCCTCGAAAACCCCCTCGTGGCGGTGTCCGGCGGAGACCACCACGGCTACCGTGATCTCTCCGACCTCCATACGCCCTACCCGCTGCACCAGGGCGATGCCATGGATCAGCGGCCAGCGCTCCCGGATCTCGGCCACGATCTGACGCATCTTGGCCTCGGCCATCGGCTGATAGGCCTCGTATTCCAGGAACTCCACCCGCCGATCTCCTTCCTCCCCCCGCACGACCCCCGTGAAGAACGCAACGGCTCCGGAGCGAGGGGTGACCACCGCCTGCACCAGCGCGTTCAGATCGATGGGCTCCGCGGTGAGGGCTACGAGCTCCGGCCGCAGGGGATCTCCATCGCCCCCGCTGACCGGCGGGAACAATGCCACCTCATCTCCCGGGCGCAGGCGATCCTCCGGGAAGGCGAACTCATGGTTGATCGCCACGACAGCAGAGGAGAGGTAAGGTTGAAGGGCTGGATAAGTCTCCCCAACGGCCTTCAAAAGATCCGCCACCGAGGCGCCGTCCCGAAGCTGGACGGAGATCTGTTCCCGGCCGGCGCGGTCTTTCAGGGTGGCAAACAGGCGGATCTGCACCTCCATCGCGATACCCTCCAGACCCCGAAACAGTGGGGATATTGTCAGGACTTACACCGTTGGTCCTGAACCCGGGGGCGCGGGTGCCCCGGGGAGGAGCCGACCATACCCTCACGGTTCCAGAACCAGATCGCCGCTCTTTCCACCATGCTTCTCGATCAGGCGGATGTTGGTCAGGCGCATCCGCCGATCCAGCGCCTTGGCCATATCGTAGATCGTCAGCGCCGCCACCGTCACAGCGGTGAGCGCCTCCATCTCCACCCCGGTGCGGGCCACCGTTTCCACCCGGGCGGTGATCTCCACCCACGGGAGCGGATGTCCTTCGTCCGGCTCCCGGAGGGCGAAATCGACCTGAACCCGGGTGAGGGGCAGCGGATGGCACAGGGGGATGAGCTCCGGGGTGCGCTTGGCGGCCATAATGCCGGCGATGCGAGCGGCCGCCAGCACGTCCCCCTTGGGAAGGCTCCCCTCCCGGATCGCCGCCATGGTTTCCGGAGCCATCCATACCTCTCCCCGGGCGATGGCCACCCGATGGGTCTCGGGCTTCTCCCCGACATCCACCATCCGCGCCCGGCCACGTTCATCCAGATGCGTGAGCATCGCCTTTCCCCCTTTCAGGTATGACCGTGATCACCGCCCCGGCAGTGGAACCTTCCATAGATGCTGCAGATTAAAAATCCACCATCTTCCCTTCGTAAGCATACATCAGCAGGTGCTCGATTTCCTCCGCAGTCGGAGACCGGGGGTTGGTCAGCGTGCTGGGGTCCTCCAGGGCGTATTCCACGAGGGTGGGCAGGTCGGCCTCGAAATCATCCCGGGGGATCCCGGAGGCGGCGATGGTCTGGGGCTGCTCCAGCGTTTCGAGCAGCTCCAGAACGGCCCGGGAGAGCTGGAAGGCGGCTTCGGGGCCGTCGGGGCTGGGCCGGCCGATGGCCCGCAGGAGATCCGCGTAACGATCCGCAGCGGCCCGCGCGTTGAACTCAATCACATAGGGAAGGAAAAGGCCCACCGCCCGGCCGTGGGGGATATCGAAGCGCGCTCCCAGCGCATGGCCCAGGCTGTGCGCCAGGCCGACCATCGCGTTCCCAAAGCCGATCCCCGCCATCGTGGCCGCCAGGTGCATATGGGCTCGAGCTTCCGGATCCCCGGCCCCCTTTTGATACGCCCGGGGGAGATACGTGAAGACCAGGCGGGTGGCATGAAGGCACATCGCGTCGCTGAAGGGGTTCCGCCATGTGCTCACGTAGCCTTCCACAGCATGGGTCAACGCATCCATCCCCGTATCGGCGGTCAGACGGGGGGGAAGCTGCATCACCATCGCCGGGTCCACGATGGCGATGTCGGGCAGGTTCTCCCGGGAGCCCACCCCCAGCTTGCGGCGGGCCTCGGGATCCGTCAGGACGATCGCCCAGGTCGCCTCCGAGCCCGTCCCGCTGGTGGTGGGGATGGCGATCAGACGGGCGCGACGCCGCAGGCCCAGCGGCTCCATCGGGCTGATGGCCAGGGGGTCCAGATCCGGCCGCTCGAACAGCACCCAGATCGCCTTGGCCGCGTCGATCACCGAACCCCCACCCACAGCCACGATCCAGTCCGGATGGTAGGCACGGATCACATCCGCCCCGATGCGGACCAGGTTGATCGTGGGATTGGGCTCCACCGCATCGAAGACGTGGACTTCGAGCCCGGCGCGACGAAGTCGATCCTCCACAGGCCGGACCAGGCCCAGGCGCCGCACGTGGGGATCTGTGATCACAAAGGCGCACCGCCCCTCGAGTTGCTCGAGGTAGGAGAGGGCATCCTCACCGAAGACGATTTCCGGGGTCTTGAAGAACCACATGGACTTCAACCTCGCGGATGGATCCTCATAGAACCTTTCAGAGCCGTCTGGGGCACCCCCGGCATCCCGCGCAGCGCACAGGGTTTCAGGCGATCCCGCCTCCCCGACTTCGCGCCCCACGGTAGCCCGCTGACCTTCCTCTAAGCCATGAAATCCGTGGCCACACGGGTGCAGCAGAGCACCAGCTCCTTGGCCGCACGAACATTTCGCATGATGTTCACCATGTTCCCTTTCAATTTGATCCGCCCCGTGACCAGCGCCTGGATTGGATCCAGCTTCCCCTGGATGACCTGCTTCCACACGGAATAGGGCGCGGACATCCGGTAAGCCGGGTTCCGGAGGGATTCGTCGGTCACCTCAAAGGCCTCCCGGCACTGACCGTGCCAGAGATCCATATAGAGCACCACCGGTTTCGTGAGCGGACCCTCCGGCTCCACCACGAAATAGAAATCCCCTTCCCAGTTCTTCGCCGCCTCCGCATAGCCCGGGCTTCGATTGACCTCCTCCATCAGGGCTTTGATCCAGGCATCGGATGGGAAGAGAATGCCCATTGATCACCTCCTCCGAAGGATGCGGGCACGAATCGATCGAAGGATGGCGCCATGGGTTACCTTCAGGGGACCACCCCGCCTCCCCGAATTCGAGCCCAGCGGCGCAAGACCGGCGTTACGCCTTCTCTTTAGCCGCCTCGCGCTCCCGCCGGGCCTGCTCGATGATCGCCTGGGCGATGTGATGGGGAACCTCTTCGTAATGGCTGAACGTCACACGGAACACCCCACGCCCCTGGGTGAGGGAACGCAGCTGGGTGGCGTAGCGCTGCATCTCCGCCAGAGGGGCAAGGGCGATGATCACGCTCTTATCTCCCTGCTGCTCGATCCCCTGCACCCGGGCCCGGCGGGTGTTCAGATCGCTGATCACATCCCCGGTGAACTGCTCGGGGACAATAATGGTAAATTGCATGATCGGCTCCAGGAGCACCGGGCCGGCCTGCTGGAACGCCAGCTTGAAGGCCTCGCGCCCGGCGATCTGGAAAGAGATGTCGTTGGAGTCCACCGGGTGTTCCTTGCCGTCGTAAACCGCCACCCGCACATCCACGATGGGATACCCGGCCAGCAACCCCTGCTCCATCACGCTCCGGATCCCCTTCTCAATCGAGGGAGCGAAGTTCGAGGAGATCGCCCCGCCGAAAACCTCCCACACGTATTCAAAGCCGCCGTCCCGCGGCAGGGGCTCGATCCGCAAATGGACTTCCCCAAACTGCCCGGCGCCGCCGGTCTGCTTCTTGTGTCGATACTGGGCCTTGGCTACTTTGGTGATCGTCTCCCGATACGGAACCTTGGGGACGCTGGTCACGATCTCAACGCCGAACTTGGTGGAGGCCCGCCGGACCGCCACATCGATATGGGTATCCCCCATCCCCTCGAGGATGGTCTGATGCGTGGAAGGCTCCTGGCGAAGGTGAAGCGTGGGGTCCTCCTCGCACAGACGCTGGAGCGTGGGGATCAATTTGGCCGAATCCGCCTTGGTCCTGGGCTCCACCGCCACCGCATACAGGGGCGTCGGATAGACCGGCGGGGCGATCCGAACCGGATGGCTGCGGTCACAGAGGGTGTCCCCATGGCCGGTCACGTTCAGCTTCGGCACCGCCCCGATGTCCCCCGCCACCAGCTCCGGAACGGGGATCTGCTCCTTCCCACGCATCACGAAGATCTGGGCCAGCCGCTCGTCCTGATTTTTATTGACGTTCAAAAGATGCGAGTTGGAGCGCACCGTGCCGCGGAAGACCCGGAAGTAAGCGAGCTTCCCCACGAAGGGATCCGCCGTGACTTTAAACACATAGGCCACGGTAGGGCCCGCCGGATCCGGCTGCACCGACTCGGGCTGTCCGTTGGAAACCGGGACCGCTTCCACCGGTTTCGCCTCCAGCGGCGAAGGGGCCAGCTGAACCAGGAGGTCCAGCAAGGGGCCTACGCCGACGGTCGACAGCCCTGCCGCACACACCACGGGGACGATACGCCCCGTGAGGAAACCCGCCTTCAACCCCCGTCGGATCTCCTCCTCGGTCAGTTCGCCGCCTTCCAGATACTTCACAATCAGCTCATCGTCCGCCTCCGCTGCGGCCTCCATCAGGCGCATCCGGGCCTCTTCGGCCTCCTCCCGCAGGCCGGCGGGGATCTCGCCGATCTCCCCGCGCGGGCCCCGCCGGGCCTTCATGGCGATGAGATCCACCACCCCTTCAAACGCGGCCTGGCTGCCGATGGGAAGCTGGATGGGGACGAAATTCGCCTTGAAAACGCGGCGCAGGCTCTCCAGGGCGTTCTCAAAATTCGCGTTATCCCGATCCATCTTGCTGATGACCGCGATGCGCGGCAATCCCCGCTCCTCCAGGGCCGCCCACGCCTGTTCAGTTCCCACTTCCACGCCCGCCACACTATCCAGGACCACCAGCGCACAATCCGCCACGTGAACGGCGCTCTTCATCTCGCCGACGAAGTCCAGATAGCCCGGGGCATCCAGAAGGTTGATTTTGTGGTCGGACCATTCCACGGGGACAAGGGAGGTATAGATGGAGAGGCGACGGCGGATCTCCTCATCATCGAAATCGGAGACCGTGTTGCCTTCCTCCACACGGCCCATGCGGGTGGTCGCCCCGCTCAGGAACAACATCGCCTCCACCAGCGTGGTCTTGCCTGACCCGTTATGGCCCACCAGCACGACGTTGCGGAGGTTCTCGGTTCGATAGACTTTCATCGCGCCTCCCCCTGATTGAGGATGACTGTGGATCCGCTCACCCGAGCGGAAGGATCCCCATATCCTCGAAGCGCTTTCCTGAGCGAGCGGAGCCTGCCCGGTGATCCGCCCGATTACATCTCTTCATCAATTATAGCCTTGCCGCCTGCTGTCGGAACATCGGCGCCGGCCGCCTGGAAACCTTCCGGCTTACCCGGCCGGGATCGGATTCAAGGCCGTAAGGGAGCCCACGGGCCATCCCCAGCCACAGGCGCTTTAATTCATCCGATCCGCCTGCTGGAGACGACGGAGCAGCCGGGTCTCCAGATCCTCTGCCGGCCCTGGCGGGCCCAGCACCTCCTGATGCCGGCGGATCAGGGCGACCGTGAGCGGATCGCAGCCCGCCTCCAGGGCCCACGCGGCCCCGATCTCCGGATGAGCCTGATAACGGCGCGCCCGCTCCACCCAGCATCGGAGGAGGGGCCATCGGAGACCTGCGGGCCGTGCCCCCATGGCTTCCCCTAAAACGATCAGCGCCCGCTCCCACGGCGTTAGCGGCGTCGCCGCCTTCCCCACGTCATGCAACAGCGCCGCCCTCAACAGGGCGGGATGCGTCTCCCCCCACGCCAGCAGAGTCCGCAGCACCGCCAGGCTGTGCCGCTGATCCCCCGGGGCCATCCGCCAGAACAGCGCCTGGGCCTCCGGCGGCAGGATCCGCACCACCAGCGCCCGATCCTCCTCCCGGATCCGGGCCGTGAGGGCCCACCAGAATTGCCGGACACGATAGAACAGCCGGACCATGCGGAGATCTCTACACCAGGACAGAGTGCTCCGATCGCTTATGATCATACCGTGGAATGAAAAATCCATGCCGGATCCCTCCTCGCCCTTGACATGGAACAAATGTTCGGATAATATTTGGGAAAATTTGGGATATAGGAGGCCTGGATGAAGCGGGGGCGCCGATCGCGGATCCGGCGGGATCTCCGCCAGGAGATCCTGGCGTTCATCGCCCGATGGTATCGACAGGAAAGAACCTATCCCACCGTCCGGGAGATCCAGAAGGGATTGAAGATCTCCTCGCCCTCGGTGGTGGATTATCATCTTCGCCGCCTGGAGCAGGAGGATCTCATCACCCGGGTGGGTCGGCGGTCCCGGGGGATCCGCCTGCGGCGCTGGCCGGATGGCCTGGCCCCGGAAGAGGACCTGATCCCGATCCCCTTCCTGGGTCCGATCGCGGCCGGCGAGCCGATCCCCCATCCCGACGCAGAGCCCCTGGGCTGGATCCGGATCCCTCGCCCCTGGCTGGCCGATGGGAACGGCCTGTTCGCCCTCCGGGTTCAGGGGGACTCGATGATCGACGCCCTCGTGGGCGATGGGGATCTGATCATCGTGAAGCCGGCTCCGGAAGTGGAGGACGGCGAAATGGCGGTGGTCTGGCTGACAGACCGCCATGAGACCACTCTGAAGCGCGTTTATCGGGAAGGGGATCGCGTCCGCCTGCAGCCCGCGCATCCCACCATGAGCCCGCTCTATGTGCCGGCGGAGGCGATTCGGATTCAGGGGAAGGTGATTCAGGTGCTTCGGAACCTGAACGGCCTCCCGCTTCCCGTGGAGCCGTAATCCCCAGGGCTTTTCCATCATCGGGCCATGTCGCACGAGGGGTGACGCAGTCGCTTCCCCACAGGGGCCTGAACCTTTTCCTCCCTGTGGGCTTCGGGTCACAGGGAGGAAAGCGCAGGCCCTACGCTAACAGCGTGGCCGCTGCCGCGGGAGCCGGAACCTCCTCGGAGAGCGCGATCCGGACATCCACCACATGAACGCCTTTTCCGGGAGAAGCCACGATAACAGGGTTCAGGTCGATCTCCGTGATCTCGGGATGTTCCAGCATCATCTGGCCTGCCCGCCGCAGGATATCGATAACGATCTCTATCTCCTCCGAGTTCCCCTCTCGCTCGCGCCGCAGGAGACGGCGACCGATCCATGTCTCTTCCAGCATCGTCCTCGCTTCCGCCCGCGTAAGTGGAGGAAGTCGAAACGTTACGTCCTCCAGCGCCTCGACATCCACCCCGCCCGCCCCGAACATCACCACCGGGCCGAATTGAGGATCCCGATAGGCGCCAATGATCACCTCGACTCCCCCTGGGGCCATTCGCTGAACCAGCGCCTGTTCCTCAGGATGAATGAGCCGGACAAAGGCTTCTCGCACCTCAGAGGCGCTCTTTAGATTTAACGCCACCCCACCGGCCCGGCTCTTATGGATCAATCCGGGGGCGATGCGCTTGAGGACTACGGGATATCCTACGCGCTCCGCCAGCGCCATCGCTTCCTCCGGCGTAACCGCGACCCCGGAGGGCGGCGTGGGAAGGCCCCACGCCGCCGCCAGCTCCGCGCCAGCCTGTGGATCCAGCATCCGCTTCCCGTGCCTCCGGGCCTCCAGGAGCCAGTAAGCCGCCCTCCCGGGGTCCAGGGGACGGATCGGCTCTGGAGGCT
>BEHY01000036.1 GCA_002898735.1 Candidatus Thermoflexus japonica | reverse complement strand
AAGGCCGGCCTTCCGGAGGACGCCTATCGGTGGCCGGACGCCCGGCTCTTCCGCTTCGAGGCGGAGGTGTTCGGGGAATCTTAGAAGACATCCGGGAATAAGGAGGCGGCACCATGCGATGGCGCAGATGGCTGATCCTGACGCTGATCTGGATCCTCAGCGGGCTTCCGGGTGCGGGCCGGTGGTCTCCTGCGCCCGGCGCTTCGGCGGCGCCGGGCTGTTTTCTCTCTCTGGAAGATGGCCGTTGTCTTCCCCCTCCGATCCCGGCGGATTCGGTCGCAGCCCCGGCGGCGCAACCGCGTGCGGCTTCCGCTCCCCGCGACCCCGGCGTCCTGGTGAAGCGGAGAGCGGAGGTTTCGCCGGGCGCTTTCCGCGCGGGCCTGACGGCGGCGGGCTTCCCCGGGGCTGAAGCCCTCGCCGTCCCCCGCTGGTGGCGGGTTCCGGTGTCGCCGGGCCAGAACCCGGAAGCGATAGCCCGGCGGCTGCGCCAGCATCCGGACATCGAGGTCGCCGAGGTCGATCGCGAGGTCCGCATCGCCTTCACCCCTAATGACCCTTATTACGGGCTCTATCAATGGAACCTGCCGAAGATCCGGGCCCCCCAGGCCTGGGACGTGGTCACCGGGACCTCCGCGGTGTGGATCGCGATCGTGGATACCGGGGTGGATTATACGCATCCGGATCTCGGCTCCTCACGGCTGTGGTTGGGGTGGGATTTTGTGAACAACGACAACAACCCGATGGATGACCATGGCCACGGCACCCATGTCGCGGGGATCGCCGGGGCGAACACGAACAACGGGATCGGCGTCGCCGGCATCTGCTGGGGATGCGACCTGCTCGCGGTGAAGGTCCTGGGTGCGGACGGCTTCGGCTGGGATTCGGATGTGGCGAGTGGGATCCAGTATGCCGCCGACTGGGGGGCGGCCTTCGGGAAACGCACCATCATCAACCTGAGCCTGGGGAGCCCGGACTCCAGCGCCATCCTCGCGGACGCGGTCTCTTACGCTCAGAGCAAGGGGGCCCTGATCGTGGCGGCGGCGGGGAACAACGGCGCGAACCAGCTGTTCTACCCTGCGGCGTATCCCGGCGTGATCGGCGTCGCCGCCACGAACTTCTCGAACCAGTGGGCGTGGTTCTCGAACTCCGGCGCGCATGTGGACCTGGCGGCGCCGGGGGTGGATATCCTCTCGACCTATCCAGGTGGATCTTACGCCTGGATGGACGGCACCTCGATGGCCACACCCCACGTGGCCGGGGCGGCGGGGCTGGTGTGGTCGGTCCGGCCGGCCCTGACAGCGGACCAGGTGTGTGGGATCCTGATCCGCACGGCCCTGGATCTCGGAACCCCCGGCCGGGACGATTATTATGGTTACGGGCGGGTGAACGCGGAAGCCGCGGTTCGCAGTCTGCTTCCACCCTCTGGACCGTCTCCCGGACCGTATCGGGTGTATCTGCCCCTCGTGCTGTCCGCTTCTGCGTTCCGTTGTCCATAGTATTGGGTGGGAAGAACCCTGGTTTTGTGGCGATTGAGGGCAAAAGGTCCTCGATAGGATGTCCTGTGCTGCGCGAAGGGTGTGGGTCCGGGCAGGCAATGGAAGCCTCAGCAGCACTCGCAACAGTGATCGTACCCGGGTTGATGAAGTTCTTCCCAGGATCCAGGAAACCATATCCTGGAGTTCATCGCTTGTCGAAACGCCGTTGCCATACGAATTTCAGGCTCTTGAGGATACCTCCTCTATGCCGCGACCCCTTCTCATCGTTCACGGCGGTGCGGGGACCATCCCGGAGGAGCGCCATGCGGCGGCGGTGGAGGGATGCCGCCGCGCCGCGCGGGCGGGATGGTCGGTGCTGGCCGCCGGCGGCTCCGCCCTCGATGCGGTGGAGGCCGCCGTGCGTGCCCTGGAGGATGACCCCACCTTCAACGCCGGGCGGGGCAGCGTGATGACCCGGGCGGGGACGGTGGAGATGGACGCCCTGATCATGGATGGCGTCACGCTGCGGGCCGGCGCCGTGGCCGCCGTCCGCCGGGTCTGCAATCCCATCGCCCTGGCCCGGGCGGTGATGGAGCGCACCCCCCACGTGTTGCTGGTGGGGGCCGGCGCCGAGGCCCTCGCGGCGCTGCTCGGGCTGCCGATGGCCGACGATGCGGAGCTGGTCGCCCCCCGGGATCGCGAGCGCTGGGAGGCTCTGCAGCGGAATGGGCCCCCGGATCTCCGGGAGGTCCTGACGCAGGCGCTGGCTGAGCCGATGGACACGGTGGGCGCGGTGGCCCTGGATACCGCGGGTCACATCGCCGCGGCGGTCTCCACCGGCGGCATGTCGAACAAGTGGCCCGGTCGGGTCGGGGATTCGGCCCTCGTCGGTTGCGGCGCTTACGCGGATGACCGGATAGGGGCCGCTGTCGCGACCGGGTGGGGGGAGACCCTGATGCGGGTGGTGATCTCGAAAACCGCCTGCGATTTCATGGCCCTGGGGCTCACGGCCCAGGCGGCTGTGGAAGCGGCCCTCCATGTGCTGGAGGAACGCGTGCAGGGGCGCGGCGGCCTGATCGGCGTGGATCGGATGGGACGGATCGGGATCGCCCATAACACACCGCATATGGCATGGGCGTGGACGGATGGGGAGGCCCTGGAGGCGGGGATCCGTTCCCCTGATCCTTAGCCGGTGGGGGGGCTCTGGGGGCGATTGGGGAATGTCTGCCTGGGTCGGCCCCCGGGCCCCATCATAGGGAGCGTCGGGACCAGCGCCGTTCGATCTCCACGCTCAGGCGCAGCGCCACGCCGCTGAGGACCCCGGTGAGGTGGGCGGCGAGGTAGGGGGAGATCTCGACGTCGTTCCCCAGCACCCGGGTTTGATAGAAATAAGGCGCCCAGGCCAGCACCCCCAGATAGATCAGGAGACCGCTGAGCAGACGCCGGTGACGGCCGATCTCTGGAGCTGTCGGGGCGATTCCCTCCATGGCCGCCGCCCGGGCTCGCAACCGCCATCCGCCCAGCACGCCGGTCAGATGAGCGGCCAGAAAAGGCAGGAACGGCCAGTCCTCTCCCATCGCCATGGCGGTCAGGAAAGGCGCCCAGACCAGCACCCCCAGTAGGATCAACCCGTTCCCCAGCCATCGCCATTCCGAAGGGGTCAGCGAGATCCGCATCGATCCCCCCGAATAATTCTCGGAATGCGGTGCCTCGGCACCGCCCTGAAAGCATTATATCTCTCGCTCTTGGCGTGCGGTGCCTTGGCACCGCTCTGAGAGCGGCACCGAGGTGCCGCACTCCCAAAATCGCCTGCGGGGGAGGGGGCATCCGTCCGCCTGGAGCTCTTGAGTGCGGTGCCTTGGCACCGCTTTGAGAGCGGCACCGAGGTGCCGCACTCCCAAAATCGCCTGCGGGGGAGGGGCATCCATCCGCCAGCTCTCGCTCTTGGCGTGCGGTGCCTTGGCACCGCCCTGAGAGCGGCGCCGATGTGCCGCACTCCCAAAATCGCCTGCGGGGGAGGGGCATCCATCCGCCAGCTCTCGCTCTTGGCGTGCGGTGCCTTGGCACCGCCCTGAGAGCGGCGCCGATGTGCCGCACTCCCAAAATCGCCTGCGGGGGAGGGGCATCCATCCGCCAGCTCTCGCTCTTGGCGTGCGGTGCCTTGGCACCGCCCTGAGAGCGGCGCCGATGTGCCGCACTCCTAAAATCGCCTGCGGGGGAGGGGGCATCCATCCGCCAGCTCTCGGAGTGCGGTGCCTTGGCACCGCTTTGAGAGCGGCACCGAGGTGCCGCACTCCTAAAATCGCCTGCGGGGGAGGGGGCATCCATCCGCCAGCTCTCGGAGTGCGGTGCCTTGGCACCGCTTTGAGAGCGGCACCGAGGTGCCGCACTCCTAAAATCGCCTGCGGGGGAGGGGGCATCCATCCGCCAGCTCTCGGAGTGCGGTGCCTTGGCACCGCTTTGAGAGCGGCACCGAGGTGCCGCACTCCTAAAATCGCCTGCGGGGGAGGGGCATCCATCCGCCAGCTCTCGGAGTGCGGTGCCTTGGCACCGCTTTGAGAGCGGCACCGAGGTGCCGCTCTCCCAAAATCGCACTCCCAAAATCGCTTGCGGGGGAGGGGCATCCGTCCGCCAGCTCTCGCTCTTGGCGTGCGGTGCCTTGGCACCGCTTTGAGAGCGGCGCCGATGTGCCGCACTCCCAAAATCGCCTGCGGGGGAGGGGGCATCCGTCCGCCAGCTCTCGGAGTGCGGTGCCTTGGCACCGCTCTAAGAGTGGCCGTCGGAACCCCCCTTGTCTCCCGCTATCCGCCCGTATAATGGGTAGGCACGAGGCACCGCTTATCGGTCTGTCCGCTTAAGTCTCAAGGGCCGTGAGGGAGGGGAAGCGATCTTGGCGGGGATCGGGGGCATTCCCATGCGGCGATGGAGGGACTGGCTTCCCGCGACCGGACCTATCCTGCTGTTCGCCGGGCTGCCGGTTCTGCTCCTGGGTCCGACGCTGACAGGGGCCAGAACGTTGATCCCGACGGACAACCTCTACGAGTGGCAGCCGTGGCGGGCGGCCGCCGAGCGGTTCGGGATCACCATCCCCCACAACGCGCTGCTTTCCGACCTGGTGCTGGAGAACTACGCCTGGAAGCGGTTTCTGGTGGCCGCCTTCCGGCGCGGGGAGCTCCCGCTCTGGAACCCCTATCTCTTCGCCGGGGCGCCCTTCCTGGCGAACGGCCAGCATTCCGCCCTCTATCCGTTCACCATCCTCTTTTTGGTCTTCCCGATCCCCCAGGCCTATGGCCTCTTCAACGCGCTGCAGCTTTTCCTGGCCGGGCTGGGGATGTATTTGCTGGCCCGGACCTGGGGGCTGGGGCGGGCGGCCGCGACGTTCGCGGGGGTGGCTTATGAACTGAGCGCCTTTATGGTGGTCAGCCTGGTGTTCCCCATGATCGTCGCCGGCGCGGCCTGGCTTCCGTATCTGCTCGCTGCGCTGCACGCGGTGATCGAACGGCGCCCCCTATTCGGCCGCCCGACGGCCCTGCCCTGGATGCTGGCGGCTGCCCTGGCGCTGGGGATGAATATCCTGGCGGGCCATGTGGAGATCACGTATTACACGGTCCTGATCGGTGCCGGATACGGCCTGTGGGGGGCCTGGAGGACATGGCGCCGCATCCGGGCACCATCCCTCGCCCGCTGGATCCGGGCCCTGACGACGCTGGGGTGGGTCGGTCTGGCGCTGGGGCTGGGGTTTGCCCTCGGCGCGGCGCAATGGGTTCCCCTGTATGAGGTGGTGCGGGAGAACTTCCGCGAGGGGACGGCCACGCTGCAGCAGGTGCTGGGGTGGGCGTATCCCTGGCGGCACCTCCTGGTCTTCCTGATCCCGGATTTCTATGGCAACCCCAGCCATCACGGGGTGCGGGATGTGTTCACTGGGGAATGGGTGCCGTTCACGGTGAACGCCTACGGACAGCCCAACCCGAATGGGGCCTTCACCAGCCACTGGGGGATCAAAAACTATGTGGAAGGGGGCGCCTACCTGGGGCTCCTGCCCTGGGCCTTCGCCATCCTGGCCCTGGCCCGCCGGCGCTTCCGGCTTCGGTCCAGCGCCCCGATCGGGTTCCTGATCCTCCTGGCGGGGCTTTCGTTTTCCTTCGCCTTCGGGTTGCCCACCTATGCGCTGCTCTACTATGGCCTGCCGGGCATCCGCCAGCTACACTCGCCGTTCCGCTGGATCTGGCCCTTCACCCTGGCGATGGCCGGGCTGGCCGGGGCCGGGTTCGATCAGATGTTGCAGGAGGAGGGGCGCGGACGGCGGTGGATCGCGGCGGGGCTGCTGGGGCTCGGGATCGCCACTCTGGTGGCGCTGGGCCTGGCCCGATGGGCGGCCCCGGATGCGGCGCTGGCCCTTGCGGATCGCGCCCTGCACGCGCTGGCGAAGGCGCCGGAGGCCTTTCCCAACGCCCGGGTGTTTTTCTCCTATCAGTTCTGGAATCTGCTTCGCTTCGGGCTGGTGGCGACGGGGAGCGGCCTGGCCATGGCGGCATGGCGACGGCGATGGGGGCCACCGCTGACGATCGGGATGCTGGCCCTGGATCTCCTCCAGGCGGGAGTGGGCTTCAACCCGGCGGCGGATCCCCGCTGGCTGGCTTACGAACCGCCGGTGGTGCGCTTCCTGAAGCAGGATACCCGCCTGTGGCGGTTGACCACCTTTGATCCTCATGGCCGGAAAACCTTTAACGCCAATGGGCCCTGGCTTTATGACCTTCAGGATATCCGGGGCTACGACTCGATCATCCTGAAACGCTATGTAGCCTATCTGTCGGCCATCCAGCCTCAGCATGAGCTTCCGTTCAATCGCATCGCCCCGATCACGGATGCGGGCGCCCTGGATTCGCCATTGCTCGACGCGCTCAACGTCCAGTATGTGATCACCGAGGAGACGATCCCCTCGCCGCGATACACCCTGGTCTACGAAGGGGAAGTGCGGGTCTATCGCAATGAAGGGGCCATGCCCCGTGCGTGGACGCTTCCGCTCACCGCCACCGTTTTCTCCGGGGATCCGGTGGCGGCGCTGCGCCGGTTCGACCCCCGATTCTATGTCGTTGTGGATCGGCCCGTCCCCGGGCTGGAGCGGTTCGGAGCGCCCGGGCACCCCCGTCCGGCCGCAATCACGGCGTATGGGATCAATGAGGTGTGGATCGATGTGGCGGTGGAAGAGCCCTCGTGGCTGGTGCTGGCGGACACCTTCTTCCCGGGGTGGGTGGCCTACCGTCGACCCATCGGAGGGGGCGAGCGGGAGGAGCAGCCGCTGGAGATCTACGCGGCCAACGGCCTCTTCCGCGCCGTGATCCTCCCCCCGGGGCGATGGACGGTGCGCTTTCGCTACAGCCCGATGTCGGTCAAGCTCGGGTTCTTCACCACCTTCATCGGGGGGATGGCGGCCCTCTTCATGCTGATCGTCTGGGCCTGGGGGCGCCTGTATCGGGCGGAGATGGAGCAGTCCACCGCCCTTCGGGTTTTAAAGAACAGCCTGACCGCCATGGCCCTGAACCTCTTCACGCGCTCCATTGACTTCGCCTTCGCCGCCCTGATGCTGCGCATCCTGGGCCCGGAGGCGGCCGGGAAATATTACTTCGCCATCGTTCTGGTGAGCTGGTATGAGATCCTCTCGAACTTCGGCCTCAACGTCTGGCTCACCCGGGAGGGGGCGAAGCGTCCGGAGGCGGTGAACCGTTATTTCGTCAACAGCTCGGCCATGCGGCTGATTCTGCTCATGGCCTGGCTGCCCTTCCTGCTCGCCGTCACCGGCCTCTGGATGGGCATGTTCAGGCTCACCGGCGATACCGCCCTGGCGATCCTCCTCCTGGCCCTGGCTCAGGCCCCTGCCAGCCTGGCCACCGGGGTCACCGCCCTCTTTTATGTCTATGAAAAGGCGGAGATCCCGGCCGCCCTCACCGTGGTCACAGTGCTTCTGAAGGTGGGTTTCGGAGTGCCCATCCTGCTGGCCGGCGGCGGTTTCGTAGGGCTGGCCGCTTCCTCCATCGCGGTCAACCTCATCACCCTCGCGCTGTTAAGCGGGATCGCTTTCCGCCTCTTTTTCCGCCCCCGCTGGGAAGACGACCCGGCCCTGCGCCGGGAGATGGTTCGGGAATCGGGCCCCCTGATGCTCAACCATCTCCTGGCCACCCTGTTCTTCAAAATCGATGTGCCGATCCTCCAGGCGTTGAAGGGCGATATCCAGGTCGGGTGGTATAGCACGGCCTATAAGTGGCTGGATGCGCTGAACATCATCCCGGCGTATACCACGTTTGCCGTGTTCCCGGTGATCTCCCGCCAGGCGGCGGGCTCGCTGGAGGCCATGCGGCGTTCCGTGATCCTCACCCTCAAAGGGCTGGCGGCGGTGGCGGTCTTCATGGCCGTGCTCTTCACGTTTCTGGCGGAGCCCCTTTCCTGGCTCCTGGGGGGCGCTCAGTATCTTCCGCACGCGGCCATCGCCCTGCGGATCATGATCTGGTCCATCCCCATCGGCTGGATGAACAGCCTGATCAACTATGTCCTGGTCGCCCTGGGGCGCCAGCGTTATCAGACGAAAGCCTTCGTGATCGCCCTGGGGTTCAATGCGATCGCTAACCTGCTCACCATCCCGGCCTTCGGTTACCCGGCGGCGGCCGTGATCACCATCCTGTCCGAGATCGTGGAGGGAGCGGCTTTTTATTATGACCTGCGGCGAACGATGGGCCCGCTGCCCTGGGGGGAGATCCTGGGACGACCGCTGGTCGCCGGGGGGATGATGATCGGGCTGACGGGGGCGTTATGGGGCGTTGCGCCGCCGATGGCACTGGCCCTGGGCGCCCTCGGCTTCGGGGCGGCCTGGTGGGGATTACGGCCGTTCACCCCGGAGGAGTGGGCCCGAATCCGGGAGGCGCTCCCGGTTCCAGGGATCCGGTGGGCGGGCAAATAGGGGCCTGTAGCGATTTCTGAACCTTCCGGAGGGAAGATGGGCGAAGGCCGGCTTCCGTGAACACATGGGGGAAGGTGGCATCTCGCCTTCTCCCCCCGGATTCGGCAGCGCATGGTCTGCCCGCGGATCCTCAGAGGGATCCGGACAGGGGAATCTTCGATTCGAGCGTGCCTATTCCTCGAAAGGATCCCACGCCGGATTCGTATAGGCCCACCGGCAGTGGATATGATCGTTGGCGTTGCAGACCAGATCGTGGGAGCAACGGCGGGCGATCACCCGATAATCCATATCCGAGATGTGATCGCTGCGCGGGTAGATCCGCTGCTCGAATAACCCTACCTCCTGCCGCAAGATCGGGCAATAGCGGGTTTCCACCAGATACCACATCGCCATGAAAGGCCCCCTGTAAAGGCTGATCATCTTCATCTTAAATCGGAGGAAGAACGTGGAGGAGTGAATGGCGTCATTCCGCACGGTTGACATGGCTCAGGTGCGCTCCGGGGTCAGGGGCTCCGGGAGGGGAGGGGGAGCGTTTGGGGGGCTCAGCCGCCCTGGACGTCCGGCTTAGCCCCCCAAATCGGGGAAGCTGGGTGGTCCTGAAAGCCCCCCGGGGGGACCGCGGCGTAGCTCCTGAAATCCTCAGAAGGAGGCCTGCGGGGGCGGGCCTGAATGGTCCCCGCGGGTTGTCTAAACCTGAGCCAGCGCCTGATCCAGATCCGTGAGGAGATCGTCGGCGTCTTCGATCCCCAGGGAGAGGCGGACCAGGTTATCGGTAATGCCGATGGCGAGGCGCTGCTCCGGCTCCATCTCATAGTAGGACATCAGCGCGGGTTGCTCCACCAGGCTCTCCACCCCACCCAGGCTGGGGGCGATATACGGGATCCGCAGGGCGTCGATGAATCGCGAGGTGCCCTCTCGATCCGCGGCGACCTCGAAGGTGACCACCCCGCCAAAGCCGCGCATCAGCCGGCGGGCGACCGCGTGATCCGGATGGGAGGGGAGCCCGGGATACCAGACGCGGCGGATCTTCGGATGGGCGCTGAGGAACTCGGCCACCCGCATGCCGTTTTCGTTCTGCCGTTGCACCCGCAGGGCCAGGGTCTTCAACCCCCGCAGGACCAGATACGCGGCATGGGGGTCCAGGATCCCTCCAAGCATCGCCTGCATTTCCCGCAGGCCGGCGATGAGCTCCGCGGAGCCCGCGATCACCCCGG
The DNA here is from genome assembly GCA_002898735.1 of Candidatus Thermoflexus japonica. Classification (GTDB taxonomy): domain Bacteria; phylum Chloroflexota; class Anaerolineae; order Thermoflexales; family Thermoflexaceae; genus Thermoflexus; species Thermoflexus japonica. Next base: position 13,199 of record BEHY01000036.1, on the reverse strand, counting down.
CCATCACATCGTTGTGGCCGCAGAGGTATTTCGTCGCGCTGTGGACCACCAAGTCGATCCCATAATCCAGGGGTCGCAGGTTCAGCGGCGTGGCGAACGTGCTATCCACGACCGTCCGGATGCGTCGCCGGCGGGCGATTTCCGCCAGCCGTTCCAGATCGATCACCCGAAGGTAAGGGTTCGTGGGGGTTTCCGTAAAAATCAGGCGGGTGTTCGGGCGGATTGCGGCCTCCAGGGCCTCCAGATCCCCGATGGGCACGACGGTCGCTTCCACATCGAAACGCCGGAGGAACTGGAGGATGAACTGACGGGTGCGGCGATAGGCATCCTCCGTGACGATGAGGTGAGCGCCGCTGCGCAGGAAGGCGAGGAAGACGGCGGTGATCGCCGCCATGCCGGTGGAGAAAGCCGCGGCCGCCTCCGCCCCCTCCAGGGCCGCCACCCGGGCCTCGAGGGCCGCCACCGTGGGATTCCCATAGCGGCCGTAATCCACCCGGTCACGGGCTTCCCCCCACAGCCGGGACTCCTGGAAAGCGATCAGATCCGCCGTATCCCGGAAAGCGTAAGTGGCCGTCTGGACGATCGGGGGGACCACCGCATGGTAGGGGTTATGGCGCTTTTCCCCTCCGTGGACGGCGAGCGTGGAAGGCCCGCGCGTCTCGATCCGGGCATCGCATCCGGTTTCGGTCTGCACGTCCATCGCCGGCACCTCCTTGGCTCTCTTCGGATCCTTCCCCGGGAACTCCGGGCCGGGCGGGTCGCCGGAAGCGGCTCCGCCCCCGTCCTCCGGACGGCTGGTTCCCGATAGCCCGCGGGCTACAGGCGGAGAGGGGAGCAAGGAGAGGCCTGGAAGATAAACAAAAAGGCCCCTTCTGGGAAAGGGGCCCTGGAATCAGGCCACCCTTATCTCCCAGAAGCGCGGCGAACGCTTCTGCCGGAGTTGGCACCTTACCCGCGCGGCCGTTCGCCGGGTCGGCCGCAGACTGCGGCGGGCAGGTTGCCGGGGCTTCATCGGGCCGGGTCCCTCCACCCACTCTGGATAAGAGCGGCGCTCCGATTCGGTTGTCGAGACAGCTTCCGAGAGATCCAGGCGGCGAAGGCCAGCGGCTGCCTGGAGATTTTCTCCCAAGTATAGCAGAGCAGGTTCATTCGCGCAACTGTGAGTTTCAGGGAATCAGTAGAACGGCTCCTCGTGGAGAGGGTCGTCGATGGCATCATCGAAGGTGACTTCCTCTTTCCCCTGAAGCTTTTCGATCACCCTGTCCACGATCAGGCGCAGATGGCGGGGATGCTGAACAAAATCCAGCCGGTCGGCGGGGATGGTGAGGACCGGGCACAGATCGAAGCGCCGGATCCATTCCTCGTAGAGATCGTTCAGGCGGGCCAGATAATCCGCGGAAATCGCCCGTTCGAAGGCGCGGCCCCGCAGGGCGATGCGGCGCTGCAGGGTCGGAACGGAGGCCCGGAGATAGAGCACCAGGTCCGGAGGCGGGAGGAACATCAGCAGCGTTTCATAGAGCTCCCGGTAAACCCGCCAGTCCCGCTCGCTCAGGTCGCCCCGTTCATACAGGTTTCTGGCGAAGACCTCCGCATCCTCATAGATCGTGCGATCCTGGATCACCGAGTGGGGCCGTTGCAGGAGGAGGATATGATGCCGGAGGCGCCGCCCCAGGAAGAAGATCTGGGAGTGGAAGCCCCAGCGGGCCATATCCTGATAGAAGTCGGCCAGATAGGGGTTGTCGTCCACCGCCTCGAAGAACGGCTCCCATCCGAGCGCCGCGGCGAGCCGTTCGGTCAGCGCGGATTTCCCGACCCCGATGTTCCCGGCGATGGCGATGAATTTTTTCCCGGAGAGCGAATGATCGGGCACGATTCGGCTCCATTCGAGCAAGGTTCATTCCCCGGTTGATCGAAGAAGAGCCTTCTCGGGACTTCCCCCTCCGGCGGCCCGGAGGGCCACCGGAAGGGGATCGGACCATCTGGCCCTCTCCCTTCGAACCCGATGACCTCCCATCGTTCCGAATCATACGGGGGAAGAGCCCTCAGATTTGGTCATCCAGATAATAGGTCATTTGCTGGAGGTGGATGGCGGGATCGATATACTGGACCAGGACCCTGGATGGGACCTTGAGGTGAATCGGGGCGTAGTTCAGGATCGCGCGGATGCCGGCTTCCACGCAGAGATCGGCCACCTGCTGGGCGGCGGAGGCCGGAACGGCGATCATGGCGATCTGAATTCCATGCTCTCGCACGAAGGCGGGGAGTTCCTGCACGTCCCGGATGATATGGGGTCCGATTGGCCGCCCGATCTTCTCCGGATCGTTGTCGAAGATCGCCACCAGCCGGAACCCCCGGGGGGTGAAGCCCTGATACTGGGCCAGGGCATGCCCCAGGTTGCCCGCCCCGATCAGGATCATATCCCATGTCCGGTCGACCTTCAGGATCTGCTTGAGGCGATGGATCAGGTCCGGGATTCGATAGCCGGTCCCCTGTTTTCCGAAGGTCCCAAAATAGGAAAGATCTTTTCGAATCTGCGCGGAGCTGATCCCCAGACGCTCCCCGAGCTCCTGGGAAGAGGTGACCTCCCGCCCCTCCGCCGCCATGACCTGCAGGGCCCTCAAATAGATCGGAAGCCGCCCGATGACGATGTCCGGCACCTTACGGACGGAAGCCATAGCCACCCCCGCTTTCGTTTGAAGTTCCCAGAACTTATATATCACAAGTTTGTGAGATTGGGAATTTGACAGCCTCAGAGGGGCCACCTGTCCTTCCGGGTTGACAGGCCCGATCGCCCCTCTCGTTTCAGGGGAGCAGGGGAGGGGACGGAATCGTCGCGGAACCGGGGCTTTGGGACGGTCAGGTGGAACAGCGGGCCGCTCGAAAGGCTTCGGGGTTGAGCGGGGCGCTTCCGGCCCCCGCTCAACCCCCCGATCCTTCGACGTCCGGGGAACCATCCGGGGCCCTCAGCCAGCGCACCCGATCTCCCCGGCGGATCCATCCGCTCTGGAGGACGCGGGCCAGCACGCCCCGTCGGCCGCGCAGGGCCTCCTGGAGCCCTGGGCGGATCTCGTCCATGCGAGCGCATGGCGTGCAGGGTTTGGTGATCTCCAGGAGGGCCTCTCCGATCTGGAGACGATCGCCAGGGCGAAGCTGTTGAAGAGGAAGCCCCTGAAGAGTGATGTTCTCCCGGACGGCCCCGGGCCACAGGGCGAGGGCTTCCAGGGTCTCCAGATCCATCAGCAGGACCTGACGGGAGGAGTCGGGGCGGGCGTGGGCGTCCCCCTGGATGCCCCAGTGGGCTTCCGCCCATATCTCGTCCATCGGCTCGAGGGGAGACCGGTGGCCCGGGCAGCGGAACAGGGCCACCACGGTCGCGGCGGGATGCTCCATCTCACCTCCCATGGGGTGGATCCGGGAGCGTTCCGGGTCTCCCGCAGGGAACCCCTTCAGAGATTCGACACGATGGCGTCTGCGAACTCGCTGGTGCGGACCTCCCGGGCTCCTTCCATCAGGCGGGCCAGGTCGTAGGTGACGATCTTCTGCTGGATCGTCCGGGTGAATGCCGCTTCGATGGCGTCGGCCACCTCGTTCCATCCGATGTAGCGGAACATCATCACGCCGGAGAGCAGCAGCGACCCCGGGTTCACCTTATCCAGCCCTGCGTATTTGGGGGCCGAACCGTGGGTGGCTTCGAAGACCGCCAGCCCGTCCCCGATGTTCGCCCCCGGCGCGATCCCCACGCCGCCCACCATCGCCGCCAGGGCCTCCGAGAGATAGTCCCCGTTCAGGTTCGGGGTGGCGATCACATCGTATTCATCGGGGCGCAGCAGAACCTGCTGGAACATCGCGTCGGCGATGCGATCTTTAATGATGATCTTCCCCTCGGCGGGCTTCCCCGCCGCGACCTCCGCTTCGGTGATGGTCACATCGCCGAACTCCTCCCGGGCCACCTCGTAGCCCCAGCGGATGAAGGCGCCTTCTGTGTATTTCATAATGTTCCCCTTGCCGACCAGGGTGACGCTGCGCCGGCCGTTCTCGAGGGCGTAGCGGATCGCCTTGCGCACCAGCCGTTTGGTGGCCCCCTCGCTGATCGGCTTGACGCCGATGCCGGTGTTGGGCGGCAAGGTGATCTTGAAGGTCCGCTTCAGATAGGCGGCCACCCGTTTGGCCTCGGGGGAGCCCGCTTCCCATTCGATCCCGGCGTAAACGTCTTCCGTGTTCTCCCGGAACACCACCATGTCGACCTTGTGGGGCTCCTTCAGGGGCGAGGGGACCCCCGGATACCACTTGACCGGACGCACGCAGGCGTAGAGATCCAGTTTCTGGCGGAGCTGCACATTGATGCTGCGCCAGCCGTAACCGACCGGGGTGGTGAGGGGACCTTTGATGGCCACCACGAACTCGCGGATCGCGCGCAGGGTTTCCTCCGGGAGGCGTTCCCCATAAAGCTCCTCGGCATCCTCGCCGGCGTAGAGGCGGACCCAGGCGATCTTCCGCTGGCCTCCGTATGCCTTTTGCACGGCGGCGTTCCAGACCTTCATCGCCGCCGGCATGATGTCCCGCCCCGTCCCATCCCCAACGATATAGCCGATGATGGGATGGTCGGGCACGATCAGCTGCCCGTTCCGGAGTTCGATCTTCTTTCCGTCTTCCGGCACGTGAATGTGGGTGAACATGGCACCGACCTCAAGTGAATCTTGTCACAGGCGATTATATCATATCATAACTTGCCCTCTTTCTCCCCGCGGTCCAGGGGGATGGGGGATATATGAGTTTGCTTCGGGACCAGGGGAAGGCGGCGGGCTGCCCGGGATGCTGACGGAAGGCGCCCATGAGGGGCCTTTGGCTGGGAGGCCGGCGGAGGGCAACCTCCTGAAAGAAGCGTCCGCGGAGGTGAACGTCTGCCACCATCGCGCCCATGGCGGCCGGGTTTTCCATCGGCGGGAGAGGCATGGGAAGTGCGTTGACACCGGCTCCCGGCCGAGCCTATAATCCTCAACGCAACCCTTTACGCCAAGGGGGCCCCCATGCTGGTCCGGAACTACATTAACGGGAAATGGGTGGAATCCCAATCAGAGGCTCGGTATCTGGACATCAACCCGGCTACGGAAGAACCGGTCGCTGAGGTAGTGAAGTCCGATGAGCGGGATGTGGAAGCGGCCGTGGCAGCGGCGGCGGCGGCCTTCGAGAAGTGGCGGAAGGTCCCCGCGCCCAAGCGGGCGGAGATCCTCTATCGCGTGGGGCAATTGCTGGTCGAACGGAAGGAACAGATCGCCCGGCTGCTGACCCAGGAGATGGGGAAGGTGCTCCCGGAGGCCCGGGGCGATGTCCAGGAAGCCATCGACATGGCCTTCTATATCGGGGGGGAAGGCCGCCGGCTTCTGGGCTACACGGCCCCCGTGGAGCTGCCGAATAAATTCGGGATGGCCGTGCGGGATCCCATCGGCGTCGTGGCGTGCATCACCCCCTGGAACTTCCCCATCGCCATCCCCTCCTGGAAGATCTTCCCCGCGCTGGTTGCAGGCAACACCGTGATCTTCAAACCGGCCACGGACACCCCGGCTACAGCGGCGGAGTTCGTGCGCGTCTTCGAGGAAGCCGGCCTGCCTCCGGGGGTCCTGAACCTGGTGATCGGCCCGGGCCCCACGGTGGGCAATGCCCTGGTGGAGCATCCCACCGTGAAAGCGATCTCCTTCACCGGATCCACGGAGGTCGGGCGGGATCTTTACGCCCGGGCGGCCCGGCATCTCAAGCGGGTCTCCCTGGAGATGGGCGGCAAAAACGCCATCATCGTGATGGAGGATGCGAACCTGGAGCTGGCCCTCGAGGCCACCCTGTGGGCCGCCTTCGGGACGACGGGGCAGCGCTGCACCGCCTGTTCCCGCCTGATCCTCCATAAGCCCATCAAGGAGAAATTCACGGAGATGCTGGTGGAGCGGGCGAAGCGGCTGCGCCTGGGGAACGGCCTGGAGCCGACCACCGATGTGGGGCCGCTGATCAACGAGGCGGCGGTGAAGAAGGTTCACCACTATGTGGAGATCGGGAAAGCCGAAGGGGCCCGATTGCTGTGCGGCGGCAACCCGGTGAAGGTGAACGGGAAGGGGTTCTTCTACGAGCCGACGATCTTCGACCAGGTGCGGCCGGATATGCGGATCGCCCAGGAGGAGATCTTCGGCCCCGTCCTCTCCATTATTGAGGCGGAGGATCTCGAGGAGGCGATCCGCATCAACAACGCGGTGAACTATGGCCTCTCCAGCAGCCTGTTCACCCAGGATGTCAATAAAGCCTTCCAGGCGATCCGGGATATCACCACGGGCATTGTTTACATCAACCACGGCACCACCGGGGCGGAGATCCAGTTCCCCTTCGGCGGCACCCGGGGGACCGGCAACGGCCATCGGGAGGCGGGGCTGACGGCCATCGAGTTCTTCACGGAGTGGAAAGCGGTCTACGTGGATTACAGCGGCCGGCTTCAGCGGGCCCAGATCGACACCACCGCCTTCGGTCAGGTCCCGATCCAGTGAGGAAGGGTTTGGGGGGCTGGGCCGGATGCTCTCCACACATCCCGCCCAGCTCCAAACTCATATTTGATTGCAGAAATTCGCTTTATTCCCCAGGCTTGTGCTAAGATTCACATGATGCCGCTTTACTGGGACGATGCCTATCCGATCGCCCTGGCCCTGCGGGCAGCCCATCCGGGGGTGGATCCCCTTTCGGTGGATTGGGAGACGCTCCATCGGTGGGTGGTGGCCCTGCCGGAGTTCGCCGACGATCCGCGCCTGAAAGATCCCCTGCGGCTGGAGGAAATCCAGCGGGAATGGCTGGAGGAGGTGCTCGCCCATGGATGAACTGCGCGATCTGAACACCATGCCGGTTCCCTCTGAACTCCGCAACAACGTCTTCGTCACCACCATCGACCGGTTCGTGAGCTATCTTTACAACTGGGGGCGCAAGCGCTCGGTCTGGCCGATGATGTTCGGCCTGGCCTGCTGCGCGATCGAGATGATCTGCGCGGCGGCCAGCCGTTTCGATATCGCCCGGTTCGGCTCGGAGCTGATGCGGCCCAGCCCCCGTCAGGCGGACCTCATGATCGTCTCCGGGACGGTGACCAAGAAGATGGTCCCCCAGATCGTCCGCCTCTACAACCAGATGCCGGAGCCCAAATATGTGATCTCGATGGGGGCCTGCGCCACCGGCGGCGGCCCGTTCAAGGAAGGTTACAATGTGGTCTCCGGCATCGATAAGTTCATCCCCGTGGATGTCTATGTGCCGGGCTGCCCGCCCCGCCCGGAGGCCCTGCTGCATGGACTGTTGAAGCTCTACGAGAAGATCGAGCGCCAGTCCGTTCGGGCGGTGCCCTGGTATCAGCGGGGCGAATCCGAGGCCATCCCGGTGCCCATCCTGGGGCCGGACCTCATTGATCCGCGCCGCCTGCCGGAGATCCGGGCTCGCCTGGCGGAGTTGCGGGCGCGACAGGGGGCATCGACGGAGACCTCATCGTAGTCTTCGAGCCTGCCGCGCAGGTTCCGCCTGAACCCGTGTTTTCCATGCGAGGAGGGAAGGATGACAGCGCCGACCAAAACTAAAGCGGCCCCGCTGGCGGAATTGAAAGGCGATCTGGCAGTGCTCAAGGAGAAATTCGGCGATGCGGTTCAGCCCGCCGAATACGAAGGGGTGGTCATCGCCAACGACGTCCTGCTCGAGGCCGCCCGCTTCATCCGGGACGAGCTGGGTTACCGGTATCTGTCCAGTGTGACGGCCGTCGATTACATCCAGGAAGGCTATTTCGAGGTCGTCTACCATGCCTATCGCCTGGAGGGGGGCGGCCCGCTGGTCTTCAAAGCCCGCACGCCCCGGGATGTGGCCACCGTCCCCTCGCTGGTCTCCGTGTGGCCGGGGGCCGATTTCCAGGAACGGGAAGCATGGGATCTCATGGGGATTCGGTTCGCCGGCCATCCGAACCTCAAGCGGATCCTGTTATGGGAAGGCTTTTACGGGCATCCCCTGCGCAAGGACTGGAAGGAGCCCTATTACGAGGAGGAGCACAAACCCTTCAGCAGCCGCTGGCCCTCGGGCCATCACATCCGGGCGGAGGATCGGGTTTTCTGGCACGATAACGTGCAGTATCCCTTAGATTGGGATCCGGATCAGGCGGAGGACACCTCCGACGAGCTGCTCTACATCGGCATGGGGCAGTTCGCGCGGGCGGAGACGGGGGAGCTGGTGGAGCCGAGGAGCCTGCGCACCGAGCGGCTGGTGGTGAACATGGGCCCCCAGCACCCGAGCACCCACGGGGTGTTCCGGATGGTGGTGACCCTGGATGGGGAGACCATCGTGCGCCTGGAGCCGGTCATGGGCTACCTCCACCGCAACCACGAGAAGATCGGCGAGCGAAACATGTATCTGCAGAACATGCCCTACACGGACCGGCTCGATTACATCTGCTCGATGAGCAACAATCTGGGTTACGCCATCGCGGTGGAGAAACTGCTGGGGATCCGGCCGCCGGAGCGGGCGGAGTATCTGCGGGTGATCATGGCCGAGTTCACCCGTATCGTGAACCACCTGTGGGCCATCGGGTTCCTCCTCAACGACCTGGGGGCCTTCTTCACCCCTGCCCTTTACGCGATCGAGGAGCGGGAGCTGATCCTGGACCTGTTCGAGGAGGCTTCGGGCTCCCGCATGATGTGCAATTACATGCGCTTCGGCGGCGTGGCCCACGATGTCTCCGATGACTGGATCGCGCGGGCGAAGGAGCTGGTCTATAACCGTCTCCCCCGCGCCATCGAGGAGCTGGATCGTTACCTCACCCACAACGAGCTGATCAAGGCGCGCTGCCAGGGCGTGGGGGTGCTCCCGCCGGACCTGGCGGTGGCTTACAGCACGGCGGGGCCGGTGCTGCGCGCCTCGGGCATCCCTTACGACGTGCGCCGGGCGGAGCCCTACAGCATCTACGACCGCTTCGATTTCGACGTGGCGGTCCGCTACAACGGGGACGTCTACGACCGTTACCTGATCCGCATCGATGAGATGTGGCAGTCCCTGCGCATCCTCCGCCAGGCCCTGGATCAGATCCCGAAGGGGGAGATCCAGGCGGGCAAGAAGCAATACATGATCCGCGTGCCGGCGGGTCAGGCGTATGGGCGCGTGGAGAACCCGAAGGGGGAGCTGGGCTTTTATATCGTCAGCGACGGCAGCCCCAACCCCTACCGCTATCACATCCGGGCGCCGTCGTTCATCAACCTGACCGCCCTGAACGAGATGTGCAAGGGCCACAAGGTGGCGGATGTGGTGGTCATCCTGGGCAGCATCGATATCGTGCTGGGCGAGGTCGATCGTTAGCCTGCACGCAGGAGGCGATTCGCGATGATCTACGGTCTCGGCATCCTCAAGGGCCTCGGCGTCACGCTGAAGCATTTCATCTACTCCTACATCGAGGACGTCCGCTATCTGTTCGAGGGCGGGCGCTATCAGCCCCAGCATCTCCCGGCGCGCCAGGGCCCGCGAGCCCGCGGCGTGTTCACCGTCCAGTATCCGAAGGAAAAGCTGCCGCTGCCCGAGAACTTCCGTTATATCCCCTTCTTGGTCTACGACACGCAGGAGAACAAGATCAAGTGCACCTCCTGCGGGATCTGCGCCAAGGTCTGCCCGCCCCAGTGCATCTGGATCGTGCGGGGCACGGACCCTCAAACCGGCCGCCCGAAGCCAGAGCCGGAGGCTTTCTACATCGACGCCACCATCTGTATGTCCTGTGGCTTCTGCGCGGAGTTCTGCCCCTTCGATGCGATCAAGATGGACCACGATTACGAGCTGGCCTCCTATGAGCGCTATGAATCGCTCCTCTTCGACCTGCCACGCCTGCTGAAGCCGGACACCTATCACGCGCAGATCCATCCGTCGGATTGGGCCCGGGAGCTGGCGGAGAAAGAGGCGGAGAAGGCGAAGAAAGGAGAGAAGGCGGCCGCCCGTTCCGCTTAAAAATGCAGGAGTTCCATCGTTCACTGCCGGGAGGCTTCTGGGGCTGATGGCTGGAAGCGCTCCGCCTGACCCCAGGCTTTCGCCCGGTTGGATGGTAGAGGAGGTTCGAATGCTGACAACGGAACAGGTGATGCAGGCGCTGCGCCGGGTGGTGGACCCCGAGCTGGGGCGGGATATTGTCTCCCTGGGGATGGTGCGCGAGGTTCAGGTGGAGGGCGATCGGGTCTCGCTGACGGTGGTGCTCACCACCCCGGCCTGCCCCCTCACCGAGCGCATCGAAGCCGATGTCCGCGCCGCCCTGCAGGCCCTGCCTGGGGTGCGGGAGGTGAACCTGCGGATGTCCGCCCAGGTGCCGGCCCACGCCCGCCTGCAGGCGATCGAGGGATTGACGATCAAAAACATCCTGGCGGTGGGCAGCGGCAAGGGCGGGGTGGGCAAGAGCACGGTGGCGGCCAACCTGGCGGTGGCCCTGGCGGGGATGGGGGCGGTGGTCGGGCTGATGGACGCCGACGTTTATGGGCCCAACATCCCGGAGATGCTGGGGGTGAGCCGCATCCCGGCGCCGCGGGACAACAAGATCATCCCGGCGGTCGTCTATGGGGTGCGGGTGATGTCCCTGGGGTTCCTGCTGCCGCCGGATCAGCCGGTGATCTGGCGGGGGCCGATGCTGCACAGCGCGGTGCGGCAGTTCCTGACGGATGTGGATTGGGGGTGGCTGGATTATCTGGTGGTGGATCTGCCGCCGGGGACGGGGGATGTGGCCATCTCCCTGGCCCAGCTGGTGCCGGTGACCGGGGCGGTGGTGGTGACCACGCCCCAGGGGGTTTCGCTGAGCGATGTGGGGCGGGCGGTGCGGATGTTTGAGCGGCTGGAGGTGCCGGTGCTGGGGGTGGTGGAGAACATGAGCGGGTTTGTGTGCCCCCACTGCGGGAAGGTCACGGAGATCTTCGGGAAGGATGGAGGGCGACGGCTGGCGGAGCGGATGGGGGTGCCCTTCCTGGGGAGCGTGCCCCTGGATCCGCGGGTGGTGGAGGGGGGCGAGAAGGGCCGGCCGATCGTCATCGCCGATCCGGAAAGCCCGGCGGCCCGCGCCCTGCGGGCCATCGCCCAGCAGGTCGCCGCCCGCATCAGCGTCCTCCACCTCCGCAAACCCGCCCCCTCCGAAGTCTCCTCCCCGGGTTGAACATGGTTTCCGGGTTTCTTCATCGCGCTCATGGACATCCACGGCGGGGAGGGCGTCGCCCTCCCCGCCGCTTTTTCCATCGAGCAGCGCTCGGTTTCCCCCAGAAAGCTTTGAAAGCGGGAAAGCCCGGCGGTTGCCCGCATGACCGGCGCTCCCGGCCGTTTTGCGATATGTGAATGTAAAATACCGATGAGCGCCGCTGGCCCTTTTCCCGCAAAAGGAGGGCAGATGCTGGCTCGGTCCCCACGCGTGAAGGCCTTGTTCGAGTTCCTCGTAAAGCTGGCCGAGGGGATCCCCGTCGTCGGCCCTCTGTTGGGCGCTCTTCGTTCCGCCTATGAAATTTACCAGAGGGAGGTTGGGCCTCATCAGGAAGCGTGGCGGGCTCTCCGCCCCGCCCTCCCGGATCGAGGGAAGTTCCCGGGGCCGCTGGCCCCGGAGCATCTCCTGGAGGCCCTCCGGGCCCCTTACCGCCTGGTGCCGTTCACCGGGAGGAAGGCCCAGGCCCTTCGGGACGAGATGGTTGGCTCCATTCAGGGGATGGCCCCCTCCGACTGCCGGGCCTGGATCCTGTGGGGAGAGGGTGGCATCGGGAAGACCCGGATGGCGGTGGAGGTGGCGGAGCGCCTGCAGGCGATGGGAGCGCGGAAGGGTTGGGCTTTCCGCTTCCGGGGAGGCTGGCAGGCCTTCTTCGTCCCTCCCTTCTCCACGCTTCCTCAGGCTTCCTCCTATCTTCCGTTCTGGAGCCGTCCCCCCCGACCCACCCTGCTGATCGTGGACTACGCCGAACAGCGCCCGGCGGACGAGTTGCGGGGCCTGGCCCGGGCGGTCCGGGAGGCCGCGAAGGAGCGGCGCCATCCCCTGGCCCTGCTCTTCCTGATGCGGGCGGCTCCCGCGGGGCCGGCGGCCGGGCACGTGGCCGACGCCCTCCGGGAGGCGGGGGTCCGCTACGAAACCCGGCGGATCCCCTCCCTGGAAGACCCGGACGAGCGGCGTGGGCTCTTTGAGCAGGCCCGCCAGCAGTTCCGACAGATCCTGGTCCCGCGGGATGCGCCGGCCCCCGTGGATTATGCCCCCGAGGCGCTGCCCTCCACGCCTCTGGCCCTGCTGGCCCTGGCCGTCCTGGCCGCCTACGGCCTGCGCACTCCTCAAAGCCAGGATGCGGCCGCCATCCTGGAGGACCTCTGGGAGCGGCGGGAGCAGCTCTGCTGGCGGTCCACCCTGGAGGCCCAGGGCGGGCGGGAGATGCTTCAGACGCCTGACCTGTGGGCGGAAGCCCGGGACCGCATCGAGCGGGCGCTTGCAGCCGCCACCCTGGGCCGCCCCTTCGCCGCGCCGGAGGAGGTCGCCAGCTGGTGGAGGGAACACTTCCCCCTCCAGGCCACCACCGCCGACGGACGGCGACTGGACCCTGGCTGGCGCAGCGCCTGACCGTCCTCTTTCCGGCGATGGAGGGCCCATGGCGTCTCCCGCCCATTGTGCCGGACCCGCTGGCCGATGTGGTGCTGGCCCGCTTCGGGCGGGGCCTGGGGGAGCTGGTGGCATCCATCCTGCCGCCCCCGGAGGAGATCCCCGGGCTGCTCCGGCCGGGAGGGGGAACGCCGTGGCCGGTGCGGATGGTGGTGGAGGTGCTGCCCCGGCTGAGCGGGGCGGCGGTTCCGGGAGCGCAGGAGGCGGCGGAGGCGGCGCGGGAGGCCGCCGCCCGCTGGATGGAGACGACCGCTCCGGCGCTCCCGCCGGAGGTCACGAGGACCTGGTTCGAAGCGTGGCATCAGGCCCTCCCGCCCCCGGACCGCACCCTGTTCCTGCGCCCCTTCGAAGAGGTAGTCTATTGGGCCTGGGTGAACCGAGCCCATGAGGAAGCGGAGCGGGCCCTGGCGCTCTCCATGCTGGGAGTTTCCCTCGCTGCTCTTGGCCGGCGGGCGGAGGCGCTGGCGGCTTTCGAGGAGGCGGTGGGGATCTACCGCCGGCTGGCCGAAGCGAACCCCCCGGCCTTCCTCCCCGACCTGGCGATGAGCCTGAACAATCTGGGGGTCGTGCT